>NZ_JAMYQI010000005.1:0-409878 GCF_040320805.1 Mesorhizobium sp. M0615
TTGGGCGTGAGGTGAACACGAGCGCCGTCAACAAGTTGCCCAACGACCATCCCGGCCTGGTCGGGCCGATCAACCCCCTATGAGCGACGAACCGAGCCGGCTTGC
The DNA here is from genome assembly GCF_040320805.1 of Mesorhizobium sp. M0615. Lineage (NCBI taxonomy): Bacteria > Pseudomonadati > Pseudomonadota > Alphaproteobacteria > Hyphomicrobiales > Phyllobacteriaceae > Mesorhizobium > Mesorhizobium sp. M0615. The sequence goes on from NZ_JAMYQI010000005.1 coordinate 106, forward strand.
CGAAGGCATGACAGCGGCTCCGCGCGATCGACGGCGGGTCGACAATCATGCGTGCGAGCACCCGGGCTGCGGTGAGGATGGAGGCTTCGGCTTCGCCCGACCGAGGCAGCTATCGCACTGGTTCTGCCTGAAGCACCGCGACGAGGGCGAGCGATACCTATAAGCGCATCAATATCGCTATTTCATACGGTGACCAAGCGTGGAATGTGGCCACTTCACCGCAGGCACATGTGAGCTTGCGCACGTAGAGTTGGTTCATTAGAGAGGTCTCAAAGACAAGGGACCAACACATGACTGACGAAGACAACCATGCTGTCGAACTGGCGGAACTTACAGCGGACGTCGTTTCCGCGTACGTAGCCAAGAACCCACTACCGGTTGCCAACTTGCCCGACCTGATTGCATCTGTGCACGCTTCATTGTCAGCTTTGAGCAGCCAGATCGCACCGGCTTCGAAAGAGCTTGTGCCTGCAGCAAATCCAAAAAAGTCTGTATTCCCGGATTACATCATCAGCCTGGAAGACGGCCGGAAATTCCAGTCTATGAAACGCCACCTTGGCCTACTTGGCATGACTCCCGACGAATACCGTGAGAAGTGGGGCTTGTCTCGCGATTACCCGATGGTCGCGCCGAACTACGCCGCGAAGCGATCGGCCCTTGCGAAGGCGTCTGGTCTAGGTCGGAAGGCTGAGGTTAAGGCGCCGGTGAATCGGGCGAAGAAGGCGTAGTCCGAACCCCACCTGACGCAACGTCAAGAATCAGCTATCGATAGAGTTGCGGCGGACCTGATTTTACCGCCCGGCCGGCGCTGATCAGGCAATGCTCCCATTGCGGCGCCGGCCATCTTCATGCAGATGCCACGGTCCCCCGAATTAACGGTGCACAAAGAAAAGCCCGTCGCGGCAAGCGGCAGGCTTTTCTATTGGGAATTGCGAGGACTAGAATTTGTAGGCGATGCCGAGGTGAACTTCGTTGGTCTTTAGATCAACAGACGAATTGGACGGCGCACCAAACGATTTTGAACCGAAATCAGTATAGCGGTACTCGGCGCGCAGCAGCAGATTGTCAGTCATGGCATAATCCAAGCCCGCGCCTATCGTCCATCCTGTGAACGTATCTCCGAACGAACCTGGACCGTTATTATTGTTTATGTCGATGTCGCCAAACGCAACGCCACCCGCGATATAAGGAAGAAAGCGATCAGCTGCATATCCTAGGCGAAGTCTTGCCGCCCCACTCCAATTGAGTTCTTCGGTGACGCTGGCGCCCGGAATTGGAAAACCAGGAGCGGCGAATACTTGGCCGCTGCCATCAACATTCGCATAGACGACGTCCAGTTCCGCACCAATCACGATGTTGTTCGACATCTGATAGTTGTAACCGGCGTAGACGCCTCCAAGGAACCCATCAGGGTCTGTGTCTACAAAGCCCGGTCCACCGATTTGGTCAACGCGACCATCACCCCAAGCGTAGCCTGCCTGAAGGCCGACATACCCCCCTGTCCAGCTAAAGACCGGCGCGGCTTCTGCAACGATGGCATCGGCAGCAAAGGCTGACGACGTCAGCAACGACAATGACAAAGCGAAAAGCAGCTTCTTCGTATGTGATCTCCAATAACTGCCTTTTTGGTAGCAGAGCGCGCCGATTGATGCAGTTGTTTTCTGCCACAGTTGGCGCAATTCAAAGCGCCGCCTGCACTCGCATGAGGCCCTTATCTGCCACCGGCGGCGATCGGATCGCCCCTCCCCCACGATGGGCAGCTGCTCGGCTATCCCTTGTCCAAAAGGTTCAGGCCGCGAACACTCATTCTGGTTGCCCAGAACCAGAATTAACATCGAGGAGGGTACGATAAAGGCGGTCGACCTCCTTGTCGTCGAACGCCTCGGTCAGCTCGCTTTCCGCAATCCCCTCAGCCTCCGCGTCGGCGATTAGCCGCTTTGCGAGCTGCTCGATCTCCGCTCGCTCTTTCGGCGCACCGGCGTCGGATAGATCGTGTTTTTTTATCCATTGGTTCAAGAATAGGACGGCCGGCTTGCTCATTCGGGAACACCTGGGGCAAAGTGCACGACGGCATCGACCAGCGTCCGATATAGGCTATCAACCTCTTCGTCGATCTCTTCGCGCTTGATCGTCAAGGCTTTAGCGTCGGCATACAATTTGTGCATGTACTCACTTACCGAAACGGCGTCGGTCTTAGCCGTTTCGGGGAGATTGTTGCCGATCCAGCGATCGAGAAAGTTGACGCCGCGTGTGCTCATGAAGCCTAAGCTCGATCCAGCGCTTAGGTTCCAGTAGGGCGCTCGACGGCGGCTTCGTCGACCTCGGCTTCCATTTCGTCGTTGACAGTCTTGGTCTTGCCGAAGGCGGCCACCGGCTCACCGTCAAAGCCCCGAGCAGATCATGGCCGTTCAGGAACAGAAGATCGAACGCGACCAGATAGATATCCGGTGAAGGCCGACGCAGCCCAATCACCGCCTGCATCGCGTGAAAGTCCGACAGGCCGGCATCGTTGATCATGATCGCTTCACCTTCGAGGATAAAGTTTTCGGCGTCGATCGATAAGCTTAAGCTAAAATGGTTCCGAAACCGGAAATCGGCTTTTGGTGCAACAAAACACGTCAATTCGACGTTGCGGGATGAGCGAAGGAGGAAAAATATGGCCGATGACAAGAGCAAGCGGGATTTTCGCGATCGGGACCGTGTCTCAGCCGACGAGGATTATGAAGTTGAATATTTCGCAACAAAGACCGGCATCACACCCCAGCAGGTCAAAGAGCTGATCGCGAAGCACGGCAACCAACGCGAGACGTTGGAGCGGGAAGCCAAGGCGCTGCGGAAACAATGACCAGGCTATCTGATCTCGGCAGGCCACTGATCGGGCACCGACATGAAGGCCCGCCCGCGAGCGAACTCGCGCATTTCCTCCCTTGCCCTGTTTGCGGGCAACAGATCGACATGCGCGATTTTCGCCAGGTCACTTATCATGCCGATCCGGAGCACGAGCCGCTCCAACTGGACGCGTAGGACGCAAAAAGCTCGACTGCTGAATCGAGTTTAATCCATGTTTGGCGAAACGTAGCGGGGCTGCACCGGCCATTCCTACGGCTGGGTAGGGTGTTCGTGCTCGGCAATCTTTTTCAACAGCTTCCGTGAAGCCTCTAGTACGCGGCGTGTCTCTTGGATGCTCGATTGTAGGGATTCCAGTTGGCAATTTAGAAAGCCGTTCACCATGACTGGGTCATCCCAACCCGTCGTTCAATTGGCTTGTGCTGAAATGGGGCAAAAATCAAATAGGTATGGAAACCAAAAAGCTCTTGTTGCGTTCGGCGCACTAAAAGGTCGGGAGGCTGTGCCCCATGGGCACCTTTTTACCGCTGTTCGTTAAGCTGGTAGACCGGAAATCAATGACGGTTTCCTCTATTTGTGAGGCCGAGGAAGCGCTCCAGGGGCAGTGGCCAATAGGGGGTGCGGCGGCCTATAGGGATGCGCGCCGATTGATCGGGGAGGCCAAGGATGGAAGCTGCAGTCCGGCCGTAGCATTTGCGGCGTTCAAGGCCGCCGCTATCGACCAGCACTTGCTGCAGCCCGAGTCCGGCGCTCGGCATGTTCGACAACGTGACATAAACCATCGCGATGATGAAGCCGATGTCCCCTAGCGTCAAATAGGGACCGACACAGGGAGTCTCGCTTTGTCGCGCGACGGTGGGCTCGCATGGCTGCTGCCATCGTCGCAACGATCGACCAAATGCAATTGCGCGTGATGATGAAACCGCCTTCCCCATGCATCAAGTCCTAGACACCCCTGACGACCGGCTGTTTTGCCTTGCGCAACGCTTTCGGCTGGCAAATTCATCAACCGGCTATCCGCAGCAGCAGTGCGACACCGACCCCATAAGGCATGAACACAGCCGCCAACGCGGCCCAAATGCCCGGATCGGCGAGCACGTGCATTTCCTTGTGAAGCTGTTCCATAGGACCCAACGGCAAAAGGCCGGCTGTGTTCCCAAAACGGCAAAGGCCGGCGCACACAAGCGGTCGACGGGCATCAGGTTCCATTGCTAAATCACCAGCAAGTGCGCTTACCTGCAGCGGAACCTGACGGCCACTACGACCGTTATTCGAGAGGAAAACGAAAGGAGATCGCCATCATGGACTGGAACCGCGTCGAAGGAAATTGGAAGCAGTTCAAAGGTAAGGTCAAGGAGCAGTGGGGCAAGCTCACCGATGATGATCTTGACCGCATAGCCGGCAACCGCGATCAGCTCGAAGGTACGATCCAGGAACGCTACGGGATTGAGAAGGATCGCGTGCGGCGAGACGTCGACGACTGGTATGGTCGACAAGACTCGTAGGATACCACAGTTGAGCCTGTTCAAATAAAGGGCGCGTCACGAACCGCGCCCTTTTCGCGTTTTTCGCATCCGCGTGCCGTTCCGCTCGGCCTTGAACAAGCGATTTTTGGGAACGTGTCGGCTTCCAGGCGCGTTGATCTCCACAATGGAGATTGTAGCAATGTCCATCCACAAAGAAGACTATCGAACGAACAGGGCTGACTACCTGATAGCGAAAAGGCCAGATCTGGTTGAGAAGACCAAGCCGAAAAAGAAGATATTGCGGCGTGACGATCAGCGTTCCGCAAAGTTATTGGAAAACCCACCCGCGTTATCCGAGAAGCCGGCCTCACGCCGTTAGAAATCGCAGAAGGTCAAGAGGAACATTTTAGCGATATTGAATGTTCGACTGTTATGGACAGCCGAACCACCGTACTCTCAGCAGATCAATCCAGAGCCGCACGAGCCCTATTGAACTGGTCGCGTGTGCGACTTGCCGCGAAGGCCAGCCTTAGCGAAATGGCGATCAGCGATCTTGAGAACGGATTCAGGAAATCGCGTCCCCACAACATCGCGGCCATCCGCAAAGCGTTTGAAGACGCCGGAATTGTCTTCACCGTTGAAGGCACTCCATCGCTAGCCCGCTCAGAAGGTGGTAGCGGCCTCGCCGCCGATAATAGACAGTGGCGTCGCCGGGAGAAAAAAGAATAAGGGGAAAAGCCCGTGTACCCTCCTCTGCAACCGTTCTCTAAGCGGCCGCTAACAAGGGCGGTTGTTCATTGACTTTGTGCTGGCGCGCACCTTTCTAAGGTGCCGGTCGAATATGGCCAGCTTCTCTTCGTAGCCGATCCGCACTCTGGACCTGCAGCTATCGCAGTTGAAACCGGCAATCGTTTTCAGCCAGGAACCCCTTCTCACCATTGGGCACGAACAGCAGGGGCATTGGAATTCTATAGGTACGTCGCGCAGTTCATTTGATAGAGGCACTGTGCAAGTTCTCCTCAGCGGCACGGCCACTGCAACAAAGTAGAAGGAGAAATGTTTCGCGGCTCGGACATTTACGCGCGGGAATCAGACCTAAGTCCAAATGCTGAGGGGGGCAGGCAAGCTGTTCCTGGCGCTCGATCCCGGTTAGTCGCCGTGGCCTCACCATACTCAGCCGTAGCTCAAAGGCTCGTATCACCGGCCAGAAGGCGCGACCGGTTAAGTTAAAGCCGCACGAACTTGTCGAGATATTGATCGGACCTGTCACACGCATCGACGGCGACAAGGTAATCGTCAGCCTCCGGCCATTGGTGACTGTCGACGCCGAGCACGTGCGCCTGGTCGAAAGCCATGTGGCGCTTCCGCGCGGGCGAAAAAAGCCGCTTGTGGGCAAAGCTTAACTTCGCTGCCGACCCCGGGACCAGGCCACTGAAACTTTCTCCTTCACATCGGCTCTGGTCGCCTCCCGCTAGCTGCCGGCGCGTTGCGATACCGGCACAGTAGACGGGCCGGCATCTTCCCAACTTTGCGCCATGTCGCCGCGATCACGTTGACGAAGGCGCTTCAGCACTTCGCGTGAGGCTTGGATCGCCCTGCGCGATTCATCCATGTTCCTCCATGGACTTCTGCCACTTCAGCAAGGTGGCCGTAGTCGCAGTGGCCGCTTGAGGGATATCTTTGGGCGTTGCAACCATCGCATCCTCCCAAAAGGCAATGGTAAACGCCATCTTTATAGGCCCGCCGAAACCCTTTCTCCAATCAAAATCGACCGTACGGATTCATACGCAAAATGGCTATTTCTCGACGGCCGGTTGGTCGACCTCGGCTTCCATCTCGTCGTTGACGGTCTGAGTGGTTCCCCTACTGCCTGGTAGGGTCCGGTTCCTGGCAGCGTTCCTTCGTTCTTCAAGGAAAAGCTTAGTGTGCTCGTCCCACTCATTCTCCCGGAACTAAGTTGGCTTGCCGGGTTGAGCCTTCAAGATGGCATTGCGAGATAATTTGCTCGGTTGCTAATATGCCTGTATCTTAAGCAGCGCGGGGGGCCTCATATCTTCCCGCAGTGGCCGGTGCGGTTAAGCCCCCACAAGCAAGCCCAACTGCACCGGCCATTCCCTACGGATGGGGAGGGTGTTCGTGCTCGGCAACCTTTTTCAAGAGCTTCCGCGACGCCTCTATGACGCGGCGCGTTTCGGCCATGGTCGATTGTAGCGTGTCCAGTTCGTTCTCCGCTCGGCGCTGATTACGGCGAGCGCTTCCGACAAACTGGTGGTCAGGTTCCCACCGTTCTTTCATCGGGCTTAGCCTCTCTTACAGGCGAACGAACTTGTCGAGATGCAGGCGTATACGCTGGCCCTCCGCAAAGGACAGCGCGAACGATTCAAGCTCGAATGAGCAGGGTAATTTCCTGGTCTTCCTCGGCCACCCGAACGGACCATTCGCCGCAGGTTTCCGTCACTTCGACGCAACGCAAGGCCTTGCGGAAAGGAACCACGTTATCCATCACAGCCTCCCTACGAAAAGCAATGGTAACGTCGAGTTCTATACGCCCGCCGAAAACGGGCTTTCAACAAGAAAAGACGGTCCCGGAATCATACCATGTGCCAGCCAGTGGTCAGCGGGCCCTATTTGAAGCCTGCTAACAATCGCCCTATCTGCCTTGTCGCAAAGCATCGGGAGTGGCATGGCCGAAATAATTACCGCCGCACAAATGGCGAACGCTGTCGGGATTGACCCGGAGACGTTTCGCGAGGCTTTGCGCGATTCAGACTTCCCGTGGCACAATCCCCCTGACGACTGGACGGTGGAAATTGACAGCCGCCAGCATGAGGCAATGCGCACGGTGCTGCTGATAGTTCTCCTGAAGCGAAAAAGATCCACCGGATAAGTTTCCCTTCAGCCGCCCGTGCGATAGCAGTTTCGGAACCATTTTAGCTAATGCTGATTGAATCGCGGTCCCGTGAGTCAGTTCATGCGTTTAGCGTCATCCCGCCGATGAAACCAAAGCTTGTCGATAGTCCGCCGCTCGGCGATGGCTGGACCCATGAGATCAAGCTAGACGGCTACCGAACACAAATCATCATCGAAGCCGGCGAGGTCCGCGCCTACTGCGGCGCCGATTACAAGTGACGAGGCCACAATGGAAACCGAGGTACCTTCCAGCTCCGGCGGCGTTCTCCAAGGCTTTCGCAGGGATGGTATGTGGCCCATCCTCGCGCTGCTTGTGGCCGGGGGCCTTGTCTTCGGCTTTGGCGCCCTTGCGGAGGAAGTCATTGAGGGCGACACAACGGGTTTCGATCGGGCGGTGCTTATGGCGTTCCGCAGCGCCGATGACCCCACAAACCCGATCGGCCCACCTTGGCTGGAGGAAATGGGGCGCGACGTTACATCTCTTGGCAGCTTCGCTTTCCTGGGCTTCGTGTCGGTCGCCGCAGTGGGCTATCTACTGATTACGGGAAAGCGGAGCTACGCTGTGCTTGTTGCCGCCGCAGTAGCTGGGGGAGAGGCCATTAGCACCCTCCTGAAGATCGCCTTCGATCGCCCAAGGCCCGACCTTATACACGCCACAAGGGTCTTTACAGCAAGCTTTCCAAGCGGACACGCCATGCTTTCCGCTGTCACTTTCCTGACCCTTGGAGCGTTGCTGGCCAAGGCGAACCCCGATCCCCGCGTCAAAGCGTATTTCGTCTCGCTCGCGGTGTTTCTGACGGTCATAGTCGGATTGAGCCGGGTCTATCTCGGCGTCCACTACCCCACCGACATTCTTGCAGGTTGGTGCGTCGGTTCCGCCTGGGCCATTCTGTGCTGGTCTGCGGTCCAGCGGATTGAACGGAGCCGAGGCGGGTAATGATCGCTATGCGGGCTTGTGCTGCCGCATTACCGTCCATTCATGCCAGATCAGAACCATGACGACCGCATCGAAGACGGTCAAGACGAGCAGGCCCGCAGAGTGGGTGTAGGAATAGCGGTAGACTTGGTAGGCCATGAATGCGCCCAGCGCGGCGAGGGAGGCCGGATACGACCACAACTTGCCCCGCAGAAGCCCGACGACCAGGAGCAGCTTTATCAGGCCGTGGGAGAGCAGGTAGAAGGCGTAGAACTCCTTACTGGCGACGGAAAAATGGCTTGCCATCTGCGACAGATAGCCAGCTATGAAATCCTTCGGATCTTCGGTCAATTCCTCTTGGGTGAAGGCATTGACCCAAGAGGCAATGGTGTCTCTGGTAACGAGATAAAGCAGGACCCCGCCAAGGCATTCAATCAGGGCGTGCGCACCCTTGAGCCAGACGCTGACTTCAAAAATCTGATGGATGCGGCGTTCGTCGACTGCTTTCACAAATTCCACCCTCGCGATCGACAACAACGGAAGCAAGCAAGAATGGATGCAACTCTCACCCACTGGATCAACGCGGCAGCCGGGCTTCACCCGGTTCTTGATAGGGCAATGATCGGCGTCTCACAGATGGGCGTTCCGCTGATGGTGCTGGCTGTGGTTCTGCAATGGTGGGCCAAAGTGGACCGCTACCACGTCCGTCACGCCGCCCTGTCGGCCGGTCTGGCGTTCTTGCTCGGTCTGGCGGTCAACCAGTTCATTCTTTTGTTCGTACATCGCATCCGCCCCTACGACGCCGGCGTGACGCACCTGTTGATTGCGCCTAGCGCGGACTGGTCGTTCCCGTCCGACCACGCAACCGCGACCATAGCGATCGTTGCGGCCTTCGCGATGCAAGCTCTGCCACGCCGGACTGCAGCATTTGCCGTTCTGGCATTTCTGGTTTGCTGGTCGAGAGTTTACATTGGCACCCACTACCTTACCGACGTCATTGGCGGTGCCATCACCGGCGTCATGGGTGCCGTTTTGGTGCGCTTGGCCTACCGCAAGAACTCCCGGTTGGATAATATCGTGACCAAAATCCTGTAGGCCGATCCGCTCCGGACATCCACACGAACCAGGCTAGACGATGGGGAAGAGGGCGGCGGTCAGGCACGGCGGCCCGCTGACGGGGAGCCAGCAGGCTTCTGGTGCAGGGCGCTCGTTGGATTAGAGCGGCTCAGGCGGCAAGACAACAACACTAGGCGACCCTCCCGCCGTCACCGCGCTGAGACGCCCCCGTTTGGTCAGTACTGGCTTCGTGTATTCTTTTTTCACAGCAGTCCTCTCTAGTGTGAATTTAGGCAAAGCGCATTACGTCCAAAAGGTGTCAATCAGCCCGCCTCTTGTCAATTCAGAAGGTGCCCGCCGCCCTAGCGGCGCCGGCAGCCCACAGAGACAGTCACCGCAAGCCTCAGCTGCCATGGAACAATCAGACTCAGAGCGAGTTTGGAGTGACGATGAACAGCAATTACGCTTTGGAATCATCGGTTTGTATCGAAATGGCACGGTCGCTCCGCTCATGTCTGGCGGAAGAGCGGGCGTACATGCATCATCTCCGGGAGGAACTCGCCTCCGTTCGGAGTGATTGTGCTCACTCCCGCCAGGAACGCATCATATCCGAGCGCGTCAGGCCAACGGGCTTTGTGATGGGATGGCCCGCGCCTGGTTCCGAAGCTGCGCGGGCCGACCATGATGAGTGAGGGGACATCTTGGTCACCGGCGCGGACCGCTGAAGAACGAGCCGGGTGTGACCGAACAGCCTCGGAGCGGGGATGTCCCCGGCTGACGCATCTTCGATGACACATCGCCAACGCCCTCAAGCAGCCCCGCCAGGACGTTGGCGCCCTGTTCGCGCCTTCGCCCTCGATCTTGCCAGCAAGCTGTTCCTTGGCCCTCACCATCAGCCTTGGTGCCTTGGAATGGCGCTGACTCGTTAGCTGCCCTTGCCATAGGCGCTCGGGCTCGTGTCCGGCGAGTAGATCAGCCCGACTTTGTTGCTGCCGCACTTGGCGCATTTCAGCTTGGGAATGAGGTCATCGGTCATGGCCGGCGCCTCTTGGCTGAAACGGTCGCGGAGCTTCACCAGTTCAAGCTCCCTGCTTATGATGGCACGCTGGGTGTGGCAGTACGCCGTGACCGTCATCTTTTTGTCGACCAGCGATTGGAACGTCCAGCCTTTTCCCATCCGGCCGATATAGAGCCAAGGCAGTCAATCCGCCAAGCTGGACGCACCAAGGAGCTCGGAATGTGGCGTTAACAGAACTTATGTTGCCACGGGGCCCGGGGAGGATGGACCGCCAGCGATCACAGCCGACAGTTTACCGCGCTTCGCCAACGTTGGCTTCAAATAGATTTTCTTCACCAAGGTTTTCTCCTTCAAAATAAACCGACGACAGAAAGGCGTAGAGCCTCAGAAATGATAGTTGATGCCTACGCGGACCGTGTCGAAATCGATATTGTCGGTCGATGGGACAGAAGAAGGCGTGTTGAACTCGGGAGTGCCCAGGTCGACGTGCATATACTCAGCCTTGAACGACAGCTGCTGGTTCAGCGCCCATTCAAGTCCTGCGCCGGCCGCCCAGCCCCACCTGGTCTCGTCATAGCCGCATGTTGGCGTAAAGCCGCAGGCTCCCAGGTCAGCCGTGCCCTTGACCTTACCGACAGCAAAGCCGCCCGTGAGATATGGAAGGAAATTCTCGAACGCATAGCCAACGCGCACGCGGCCCGTCCCGTACCAGTCGACATCGGCTGTACAGCCTTCATTGCCGCATGGCGGCACAAACGGAACCTCAAGGGCGCTGCCGTGAATATTGGCGTACGACACGTCGCCCTCAACGCCGAACACGATCTGGCCCCGCTGCCAATTGTACCCTGCGGTCAGGCCGCCAATGAAGCCATCCGAATCAACATCGACACCGGGGGGCCGAAATCGTAGTGATCGCTGTTCCAACCATATCCGGCTACGGCGCCAATATAGGCTCCTGACCAGTTGATGGCGCTGCTTTCAGATGGAACGATGGCCATCGGGTCTGCGGCAAATGCCGCTCCGGCCAGCATCGTCAAAATACATGCAATTGCAATTGAAAGGCTGCGCATCATCGTCCCCACATTAACCGGATCTAATATGTACCAGAGTTCGACAAATTTACTGTCTCATTCGTGCAACACTTGAGCCTTGGTTCGTTGCGGTTCCCGAAACCGAAATCGGCCGCTATCGGCTCGCCTCCACGCGGGGCGCAAAGAAGCAGCGGATAGTCGTATTCGGGGGCGACGTGCAGATGTGATACTGGCTGTCTTCGCTCTCTAAAACGCGCTTCTTAGAGATGAAATATCGGCTCTTGGACCCAGTGCGGATGTTGAAATCGCCGCCCGGCAAAGGCTCGACATAGCGCGAGCTGATGACCCTACAATCCTTCTTGTCGCAGCATTCATAACCGGTGACCGGATCATGGTAGCCGGTATACCAGTTATGAGCGACGGCGAGCGCGATCAAGAAGAGCTTCATCTATCTGACACTTTGCGCCTCCGGTTGCATATTAGCAATCTCTTGACTAACAGGCCGCCAGCTCCAGAATCCCTCTTATGGCTCGGGGAATAGGCATTGGCGACGAGGTGGCGAAAACGGCCACGGTGCGCAGGCGGGTCGACGAGGACCACGTCAGCGTCAGCATACCCAGCTACAACTTCCCGCATTCGATCGTCGATCGCACGACGAAGGTGAAGCGCGGGCAGCAGATCGAACTCGTCGGCAACGTCACCTATGTCGACGAGGAAGGCGGCAAGTTGACAATTATCCTAGGACCGCCGGTCACGGTCGACATCGACAAGGTCAGGCTGGTGCAGGCCTACGTGCCGCCGAAGCGCAAGAAGCCGCTGCGCGACATGGTCGACTAGCGCCAGTGAACTGGGCGAACTATTTGCGCGCAAAAGCATAGGCGGCGGGCTTTTTGTCTGTCCGGGGAACAGGCCTCGGGCGCGTGAGTTGAGTGGTTGCAGCGTGTCCCGCTGCCAACCGATGTCGACGGTTGAGGCCCGCGCTCCGCTTTACAGGCTGACGCGGGCCGCCCGTGTCCCGTGAGGTCCATCGAACCTTAGCGATCCACTTGGTTCGGGTCGCCCCGTTTAGGTCGTAGATTTGCCTTCTCAGGCCATTCGCACCCTGCGAAGTCTTTGGGCAGCGTAGTGCGGACCTGGCCCCGCGAGCGGTCGACCGGTCGTCAGGAAGCCGTCCAGCGTAGCTAGCAAATCGCGCGCTGCGCCGGATGAGCAGTAGTAGTAGATTACTTGACCCTCGCGTCGGGTGTCGACAAGGCCGAAGGCGCGGAGCTTGGCAAGATGCTGCGACAAAGCCGACTGGCTGAGTTGAACTTTCTCGGCGAGGACACCGACCGAAAGTTCGCCCCCGGCCAGGTGGTTCATGATCAAAAGCCGCTTCTCATTTCCCATCAAGTTGAGAAAGGCGGAGACGGTTTTGGCACTGGCGGCAAGTTTTCTTGAAACCATCGAATCAGACTAAGGTCCTACCCAAGATAGAACTTAAGTCTGCAGCAACGCGGAATCAAACCCTCGGTTCCGCCAAAAAGAAGCAAATGCCTATTGATCCTCGCCCTCGCGGAAATCCTGCAGCGATGCATGCCGCAGGTCATCCTCGCCGCGCAAGTGCGCGGCCATCTAGCCGGCGAGATCGTTTGGCACCGCATCCGCGGGGCCGCGATCCTGGTGGAGGCAACCGGGATCAGCGACTATTGCTTTCTGGCGACCACCAAGAAATTTTGAGCAAAGCGCGCCGGGACACCGGCTCTCCTGCTTAGCGTCTCAACAGGTCCGACCAACTTTTCGCAAAGCTTTGGTAGCAGCCACCCGGGCCGTGGCAAGAAGCCGTAGCCGATGACCCGCTCGACTGCAAAGCCGTTGGCAACCAGCAACTGGCGATATGCGTGGATGCTCAACGTACTTCGCACGACGCGCCCACTACATCGGTTGAGAAAGCGGCAGACCAGCCCCATCGGCGAGGTTGCGGTCATGTGGATGTTCGAGACCAGCAACCCGCCGTCCTTCAAATGCTCACGAATGGCCGAAAGTGCGGCCTGCCTAAGAGAGTCTTCTGCGTTTAAGAAGAATCGGAAAGCCGTCACCACGTCGAATCGTCTGGCCAGGGGTTCAACAGTCAGATCGGCTTTAACCAGCTTAACGTTGCCAGCAACATGCGCGCAAGCGAGCATGGATTGAGAGACATCGACGCCGACGACCTCGCCAAACTGTGTGGCTGCTACATTTGTGACGCGGCCTGTGCCGCATGCGAAGTCGAGGCAGCTAAGGCCCGGCCCGCCAAGAGGCTTCAGAATGCTTTCGATGAGGGGGCGTTCGACGCGCAACCACAACGCGGCATAATAGCCGGAGCGGAAAGTTTTGAGGTAGTCGGTCCCGTAGCCTGTGGTCTGATGGCTCGATCGGTAATCGGTATAAGCGCTTCTTTCAAATGACTGCTCGGCCAAAACATGACCGTGAGGATCGCCCATCGCGGCCTCCTTTCTGGATGTGCGCGAAATAGATTTCAATTTTCCTAAACAAGCTTCGTGCGTTCGCATGACCCAAAAGCGCGAAGGCGAAGTTTTCAATACGACGAGCGAGCCGCCAAATATTTTAGCGGAACCTAATGTGGCGTTCAAAGTTAGGGCGGCCGTCGCAGAGGATTCCGCCGTGAAAAATGAAATTACCGAGGTTGCAAGATGGGCGGAGGCAAAACTAGTGGACTCCCCTCTGCTTGCCACCGATATCGCAGAACCGCGCCGGCGCCAGGTGGCTCCAGATAATGATAACACGTTCGAGCCTAGATGCTTCTGGCCGATCGTTGAGATGCCCGAAACCGAGAACATGGTTGCACCTCGTCACCTTGGTGATCCGGCCATGATCATCATGTCGATTTATCTATCGTTTTGTCTCGTAGCGCAGGCTCTGCTGATCCTGCTGCTGCTTTTCCCAAACCCCTAAGGCTGCTGGGCCGCTGGGGGGCTGCGGCTACTTGCCGACGATGCAATCCACCAACGCAGCCTCGATCCGCTCGCACCCGGTGAAATCGCGCACCAAGCTCGTAGCCAGTCCCGCCGTTGACACTGAGGCGCTCCGGTTTCCTCACTAGGCATCGGAATGCTGAGCGGAGAACGTCGGCTTGGAGCGCGGAGACGGCAACGGTAGCCGGATTGGCCTCTTCCCAACTTTGCGCCATGTCGTTGCGATGACGTTGACGAAGGCGCTTCAGCAGTTCGCGAGAGGCTCGGATGGCCCGGCGCGACTGATCCATGTCACGGCGAAATGTGGCGGGTTCCGCCATGGACTTCTGCCACATCAGCAAGCTGGCCGCAGTCGCAGTGGCCGCTTGAGCGATATCTTTGGGCGTTGCAACCATCGCATCCTCCCAATAAGGCAATGGTAAACGCCATCTTTATAGGCCCGCCGAACCCTTTCTCCAATCAAAAACGACCGTACGGATTCATACGGCAATGGCTATTCGTCGGCTTCCTCGAGCTTGGCTTCCGTCGTTGACGGTCTGAGTGAATCCCCTACTGCCTGGTAGTGTCCGGTTCCTGGCAGCGTTCCCTTCGTTCTTCAAGGAAAAGCTTGGTGTGCTCGTCCACGCAAGAGGCGTTGTCCCGCGCTCTTGAACGAACTTTTCAAACTCCTTGCGCAGGTCGGCAAGGTCCAAAGCCCAAAGATGCTCAATGCTACCGGGGTTGGACATCGGGTTACCAATTCCGCCCATTCTCTCGGAACTAAGTTGGCTTCGCGTTTGAGCCTTCAAGATGGCATTGCGAGATAATTTGCTCGGTTGCTGATACGCCTATATCTTAGGCGGCGTGGGGGGCCTCATATCTTCCCGCAGTGGCCGGTGCGGTTAAGCCCCCACAAGCTGCCCAACTGCACCGGCCATTCCCTACGGCAGGGTAGCGCACGCCCGCATTGAGCGAGGATTGCAGCGGCGTACCACAACCATCTGCTGGAACTAACGCGCGCGTTGTGCGTACGACGCTGGATTTAGGCGTGCATTCCGGGATGGAAAACAGTTTGGTTCTGGTCGCAGAAGACGAGCCACTTATTTTGCTCGACCTTGAAACGACCTTGGAAGAGGCTGGCTTTCGGGTTGTAGCCGTTCCCACCGCCGAAGCGGCCATTGAGGCGTTTAACGAGAAGCCGGAAAGCTTCAGCAGCCTGGTTACAGACGTGCGACTAGGATCGGGGAAAACCGGATGGGAGCTAGCCAAGTATCTTAGAGGCACCAACCCCACTTCCCCTGGGGTTTATATCGGCGGGGATAGCGCGGTTCACTGGGGCGTTGAGGGTGTTCCGGAAAGCATCATGATCTCGAAGCCGTTCGCCCTGCCTGAGATCATCACGGCCTTGTCAACGCTGCTTAATTAGCAACGTCCGGCTCCGCTTGCGGATGGATCGGTTTAGCTCCTATTTGAGCTTAGGTTGTCAACGACATAATCGACGGCAAACCAGGCGCAAACCGGGCTTTAGCAAACATTTGTAACGGGGCACAAGATGGCCCTGACGAACGAGGCGGAAGCCTTGCCGCCTCGCAACCATTGACCAGATGCAATTGCGCGTGATGAAAAACCCCGTCCCCAGTATCAAACAGAGGCCGACACTCGGCGCCCTGATGGGGCACGAAGGCGGGCGAATGGCTAACTTGTCATGCCACCTCAGTCAGGCGAACCCTCCAGGGAACCTACCGTGAGATAGCCTTCGCTTCAGGTCGTCGGCATTCAGGATGGCTGCCAGCTCTTCGGCATACTCCATATCGGGAAGGTCGACAGATGGGTGGCCGCTACGATAGCCGGCAGCCCGGTGAACACGTCGAACACCGTCAACGTCCCACCCGGTTCCCGCCTTACGTCGTACCGGTGTTGCCATGCAGGGTTTATAAAGTCGACCATTAGGCGTTGGGAATATTTGGTTCACGGAGGCTCGGAATGCAGAGCGCTGATTGATGGCGCGGGCCCGACCGTTTTGCCGACCGGCCGGCAGCGGAACCGGGTACCGCACCAGATCGCTGCACCGAACCAACTTGGCAGGTTGCGCGTGGTTCCCCGGACAAATGAAAAGCCCGCTGGCTCACGCCGGCGGACTTCTACGCCCGACCACATCGCAAAGCTGCGACGGTTTCTCTTAACGCCGCGAGATCAGCAGGCAGAGCTCCCGGAGGTCCTTGTCATAAGAGCCAGAACCGCTCAGCACATCGACACAGCGCTTCTTCATGCGTGCAATCTGACTCTTGGACATGTCGGCAACAACACCCGGCAGGCTTGGAGTGCCGGGAGTCGCCGGAGTGCCCGGGGTCCCTGGCGTTCCAGGCACACCGCCAATCCCGACACCCGCGCCAACGCCGACACCAGTCGTGCCCCCGACGGTCGCGCCGAGACCGGCTGTCACGCCGCCGGCACCGCCGATATTTGCCCCGGCACCAGCCGCAATCCCATTGCTGCCCCCTACTGTGGCGCCAGCGCCGGCTTTGACACCGCCGGTGCCGCCAATCGATGCGCCGAGCCCAGCGTTCACGCCGCCGGAGCCGCCGACCGAAGCACCCGCACCCGCCCGAACGCCGCCGCTACCGCCTATAGACGCGCCAGCGCCAGCGTTAACACCGCCGGCGCCGCCGACAGATGCTCCGGCACCAACGCCAATGCCGCCGCCGGCGCCGGCAGGCAACGCAAGGGCTATTAACACTGCACCGCCGGCCAAAACACGGGCGAAGTGCGCTAGAACCTTTACCATGAAACTCTCCTTGGTTGTCGAACTCTGCAGCCGAAATAGTTTGGCTGTTGACAGCATCTACGCATAGAACAGAAAGCGGTTGCCTAGCTTTAGGAAAACTCGCCGAACATGCCTTTCAATATCAACCGAACTTAGATGCAATTAGAATTTAACTGTAAAAAACTAGGACTCATTTATTGCACGAACGAAGAGGTTTGGCATTTAACTTCAAGCAGGGTGAGTTTGATGGCACCGGGCTCCGGCCAAAACACAAAAAAAAGCCCGCCACTCTAAGGCAGCGGGCCAGTAATTCTAGGCGGGATCAGCCACCTTCCCGTTCATTCATGTTCTGCCGCTTTCCACAGACCCAACCGCAGCTTCTAAGGCTTCGACCGGCAGGAACGACCAAAGCAGCGCGTCATCGCCATATTTGCCTGTGGCGAATTCCATCAAAAACTCGGCCCTGACGCGATGCGCTTCCATTGTGGTGCAACGATAGGCGCAGACGGCGTTAAGTGCGGAGCGTTCTGCATCGGACGCCTCGTTGCGTTCGTTGATCGCCTGTTCTAGCCCGACAGCGCTACGCCGTGCGCGCTCTTCCTTGATCAACCTCTTTAAGGTTCGCAGATCGGCTCGCTCGGCCTTGCGGAGCGCGACGGCCGACTGCTTACCTAGATCGGGCGCCACCTTGGCGAGTGCCATCAGCTTCTGTTGCTGCTCGGCATAACGGCTTTTGACGTCATCGCCCAAATCGGCCTCGACTTCATCGAGATCCCCGTAGCGCGCAGCGTTCGCGACTGCCCTCCGCCAATGGACAAGGGAATGAATAGTTCGGCCGTGTTTTGCAGATAGGCGTCTTCTAGTTCGGTGGCCCCATCGACCGCGGCAATGAAGCGGCTGTAGGCAGTATGCTTTGCCGCGGCGGCGGCATCGCTCCGGACGGAAGCCGCTGGATATCTTCTCGGTCGGCCTTCCTGCTTCCGGTACGCCTACTCGGCAAGCTGTTCCGACGGCTCTTCCTCACCCGGCTGGCCGCGCTGCACGACGCAGGACGGCTCTTCTTCGGATCGATGGCGCACCTGTCCGCGCGGCAGGCATTCGTGCGGCACCTGTCGCCGGTCCGCAAGAAGCGCTGGGTTGAGCGAAAATCCGAGTTAGATGTTGTTGTATTTCGTGAGATTGGGTGAGTGCGGGCTGCTTCCGCAGTCGGCCTCGGTTTGCGTTACGTCAAGCTCTGCAAATGGAGCGACCATTGCGCTGGCGACATTGGACATCGATCGTCGGGGCGCGAGACCATTTCAAGGCTGACACCGTACCTACCGACAGGGCAAAATCGCCACTATCTGGCCACTGAGGTGCTCTTGATGCCCGGCTAGGGACGGAGGCGCCTTCTTGCTATAACTATAGCACTCAGTGCCTTCGACAGGCTGACTGTCGTCAGCGTCAACCGAATCGAACTGTAATAAACGGCAGGTTCCAGGAAGGCTGCAGCAGCATTAAAGCGTCCGAGATTGGCGACAAAGCTGACATCGGAATACTCAAGGCCGGAGTTAAACACCTTCACCACTTTGCGACATCACGATGTCCAGCAATCGACCGTCGAGTTGGGGCGCGCGGCCCTCGGACACGGGCGAGCAGCGCCCGTTGGCGGCCCCGATCGCCAAGCGCAGATCCGCCGAAGGGAAAGGCGTCCTTCATGGCGGGATGTCCGCCGCGGACTGCGGCGCGATCCGCGTCGGCACCGGTGTCCGCTATCGGATGCGATCGAGGCGTTGTCCCCCTCCGGCCTTTTTCTAGCCGGCAGCCCGAGACGGTCCTACCGTAGTCAGAACCCGCTTTCAGTGTTGCGCTAAGTCGCCGTAGAGGTGCGTGACGCACCGGTATCGACAGATGTTCTCAATGAAGATCGTTTTGTCGACCCCGAGTGCAGGAGGTCGTCTCGGTCTTCACCATTCGCGGACCCGATCATCCAAACAGAGACTTGGTTTGAGGTACAAGATGACGGAACCACTGTATCTAACGCCGGAGGAAGTGACTGAACGTTTTCGCGGTGCTATCTCGACAGGGACATTGGCCAATTGGCGAGCAATGCGCGTCGGGCCAGCTTTCGTGAAGATTGGAAAGTCCATCGTCTATCCCGTGGCCGACCTCAACGAATGGGCAAGTCAGCAAACCGTTAGGTGCCGTGCGACAAATCGACTCAAAGGGAAGGAACATGAGCAATCGTGAACATGGTCGAAAGAGGTCGCATACGCACCCCAGAACCCGCCCTCAGTCACGCCGCTGTCCAAATTTTATGATGCAAAATCAAGAAGATGCTGGGTTGCGACGGGTGATGCATAATCACCCATCAGGTGATCCGACACCATCGCGTGCGGACATCGAAATGACCAAGCAGATCATCGACAGCGCCAAGCCGCTCGGCATCGCCGTCCACGACCACATCATCATCGGCAAGAAAGGCAACGCCTCGATGAAGGGCCTGCTGCTGATCTGAGCCTGATGGGCGCCGGTGCCGTCATCCCAAACGCCACCGCTCGCGAGCCAATCAGCAACATTCCGCTTTGGCTCAAATGCCCACGCTTGCGGTGTAGAAGTGATATTGCGACGGAAGCGCCCGCTTCGGCGACAATGTGGTAGACCCGCGAATACGAAGCAGCCACAGCCATTGCAGGAGATCTATTCAATGACGCTCGAATGCATAAATCCAAATGATCTGCCGATTCCGGAAATGTACTCCCAGGTCGTCGTTGCGATAGGAAGCAAGCTGGTGTTCGTCTCGGGCCAGCAGCCAGAAGACATACACGGCAAGCTCGTTGGCCATGGTGATTTCGCAGTCCAGGCGCGCCTGGCGTTCGGGAATCTCGGCCGAGCGCTTGCTGCCGCCGGCGCTCGGCCCGAGCAAGTCTGCAAGATCACGATCTACATCGTCGATTACAAACGCGACGAACACGTGCCGATCATCGAAGCGGCCCAGATCGAGCTGTTCGGCGATCACAAGCCGGCAAACGTAGTGGTCGGGATAGCGGTGATGTCTCCCGGCTACCTGATAGAGATCGATGCGATCGCGGTCATCGACCCGTAGGCCAAGCGAGGACGCGTCAAGTCGCCCAAACAAATCCCGGAACTCGCTGCGAGATTGCCACGACCTTGATCTCTCCATCCATCCACGATCACATCGTCATCGGCAGGAATTGCGATGTCTCGATGAAGAGCCTGCTGCTCACCTGATCAACGTCGGAAACAGGAAACACGCAATGCCCCAGCCCGGCGACGAACCATGGGCGTTCGACAAGCAACGCGCAGCCTCCTGGTCATCGACATGCAAAGCGACTTCGTCGATGAGGGCGCCGTCATGGAAGTGGCCATGGCCCGCCATCGCATTCCGGCGATGCGGCAGGTGGTCGAGCTTTGCCGCGCGCAAGGCGTCCGGTTATCTACACCCAGCATGTGCTCAGCGACCATTTCGATATCTCGCCGCTGGAAACCGGCTATCAGCCGAAGCTGAAAACCAAAGGAATGCGGGAAAGCAGCGCCGGCGCCGAAATCGTCGCCGCGCTTGCGCCCTTGCCTGGGGATGTCGTCATCAAGAAGCACCGCTACGATGCCTTCCACAACACGCAGCTCGAGACGGTGTTGCGTAACATCCGTGGCGCAGGCCGGGTCGACACGGTGATCATCATCGGCACCGTGACCAGCATCTGCTGCGAATCCACCGCGCGGAGCGCCTTCATGCGCGACTACAAGGTGGCTTTCATCAGCGACGCCAATGGCGGACTGGACGAGCCATCGCACAATGCAACCCTCGACATCATAGGCAAGGTGTTCGGGCGCGTGATGACCGTCGCAGAGCTTGGGAGCTTGTTGCGGAGTTGAGCCCGCGCGTCAGCTGGCGTGCGTCTCGAGCCTACCGCCGCCGAGCCTGCCCTCAAGAAGGTCGCGCCGCTGCTGCAATTCGCCGGAGACGAATTTGGTGAAGGCGTGGACGCGCGCCGTGCGGCGCAAATCGTCGTGCACCAGCACCCACAGCGCCGAGCCAATCTCCTCGATCAGCCCTCCGACCCTTACAAGCCCGGGCAGGCTGTCGCCGAGATAACAGGGCAGCGCCGCAACCCCGATACCGGCGCCCGCCGCATACGACATCGTCACCAGGGAATCGGCGCGCATGGCGATCTCGACATCGGGCAGCGACGACCGCATCCAGCGGGCGACGCCGGTGTTGGCTAGGCTGTCGTCGGGCGCGATCCAGCGCAGCGCACCCAATCTCGGCTCCGGGGGTAGCGTTTCGGCATAGGAACGTGTCGCGTAGGCGGCGAAGGCGACGCCCGAAATGCGCCGGCCGACCAGGATTTCCTGCGGTTGCGACACCGGCCTGATCGCCACGTCTGCATCCCTTTGCGTCAGGTTGGCGATGGAATTCTGCGTCATCGCCTCGACCCGTATGCCGGGATGGAGCTTATGAAACGCCGCCAGGATCGGCGGCAGCGCCGACGCCATCAGCGTATCGGTGGTGGTGACCCGCAACCTGCCTTCGAACCTGAGATCCTGCCCCGACAGTTTGCGCGCCAGTTCATTGACCGTCTCGGCCATTGTGCGTGCCGCGCCCAGCAGTTCCTCGCCGCCCGCGGTGAGGGCATAGCCAGTCGGCAGCCGATCGAAAAGGCGGATACCCAGCCGCGCCTCGAAGGCGTTGACGCGCCGCAGCACAGTCGTGTGGTTCACGCCCAGGATCCGAGCCGCCGCCGCCAGCGAAGCGCCATCGGCGACGGCCAGCACCATGCGCAGATCTTCCCAGTCGATATCGCGTGAGCTGTGCATTCTTGCAGAAAGATAAAAGAAAGCGCTGCGCTCTGCGAGTCAAAATGACGCTTCGCTGTGCAAAAACGCAGAGCAAGCGGGCGAATCGGCATGTCGATCTGCGCATGCACGCACGCCATATGGAGTCCGACGACAAAAGAAACAGTCGCGGAGAAGAGCCATGACGCCGATAGAACTCTACACCTGCCAGACACCCAACGGGCACAAGGCCTCGATCATGCTGGAAGAGGTCGGCCTGCCCTACTCGGTCCGCTTGGTCGACATCGAAAGGGGCGACCAGACCAAGCCTGATTTCCTGGCGCTCAATCCCAACAACAAGATCCCGGTGATCGTCGACCGGGACGCCGGCCGCACGGTCTTCGAATCCGGCGCCATCCTACACTACCTGGCGCGACGGTCGGGCAAGCTTCAGCCGGTGGGCGCGCAGGAGGCGGACGATACGCTGACCTGGACCTTGTTCCAGGCGGCCCATGTCGGCCCGACGCTTGGCCAATTGTGGAATTACAAAATCTTCGCGCCGGAAAAAATCCCTTATGTGATCGAGCGTTTTGAGCGCGAAACCGGACGCGTCTTCCGAGTGCTCAATAGCCGGCTCAAGAACTATGAGCACATCGTCGGCAAAAGCTACGGCATCGCCGATGTGATGACATGGCCATGGATCAACGCGGCCGTCACCAGGCTCGGCCTCAGCCTCGATGACGCGCCAGACCTGGCGCGTTGGTATGCCGCCATAGGCCGACGCTCCGCAGTTGTCAGAGGCATTGCCGTTCCCGCCCTGCCCGAAGCATCGGCTGCCGCTTAGATCATGATGAGATTTGGTTGAAATCTCATCATGACCTAACCCTTTGTTGTAGCATGATCTTTTCCAAAAACCGGCACCCACTTTTTGGGATCATGCCCTAGCCGCCGCACCCCGCATTCAAGGAATACGATCGTGGAAATCCTCTTCATCCCTCTGGCGCTTGCCGCCGGTGGCCTGCTCGCAGTGCAGGCTGGCGCCAACGCCCAACTTTCAAAGGCGGTCGGCTCACCCTTTGCCGCGACCACGCTTCAGCTCGCGGTCGGCGCCATCGTGCTGTTGTCGATCACGGCCCTCACCGGAACGACACCGGCTCTGCTTGCCGTTCGGCAAGCCGAATGGTGGCATGCGATCGGCGGCATGGCTTCGGCCTTCTACGTCGTTTCGACCATTCTTCTGTTCCCTCGCCTTGGCGCCGTCGTGTGCGTCGGGCTCTTCATCGCTGGGCAGATGCTTGCATCCTTCGCCCTCGACACGTTCGGCTGGCTCGGGATCCCCGAAGCCGGACTGCGAGCCGGGCCTGCCTTCGGCATGCTCGTCTTGCTTGCCGGGGCTGCCCTCATCGTTCTGGGACAGAAGGGCGCGGCCGACAATACCGCATCCTCAAGACCAGGGTGGATCGGCCTGGCGCTGCTGGCAGGCGCCGTGCTTCCGGTGCAAGGCGCTGTAAACGCCTTGCTTCGGCACGACCTTGGCGGCGCGCCGTTTGCGGTCGGCACCATCTCGTTCCTGGTGGCGATGCTGGCCATGGCCGCGGTGCTTCTGATCGCGCTTGCCCTGACGAAGACGCCCCGCCCTCGCCTCGCCGGCCTGTCGTCGATGCCCTGGTGGGGCTGGCTCGGAGGTTTTGCCGGCGCCACCTATGTCACGACCGTGTTCACCGCCATCCCCGTCATCGGAGCGGCAGCTGCCGTCAGCCTGACGGTGGCCGGCCAGCAGGTCGCCGGCATCTTCGTCGACACCTTCGGCTGGTTCCGCCTGCCGCAGCGGCTTGTCTCCGGCATGCGGCTCGCCGGCGTCGTGCTGCTTTTGGCCGGCTGCATCATCATCAAGGCGCTTTGATCCCGCTGGAACAAGGCAAGCCGAATCAAACCAGCCCCTGCCCTCCCTGATTTGGGGGGTCAGGTGTCGCTCCGGCGTCACCAACGAAGCAAGGTCCGGGCGCCGCAGAAGCAATTTTTCGCTCCTTCCACAACCGGCTCTAGAATTTCGATCGCAAATCACGCATGATGCACTTGGTATTTTCCCGGGACGGCTTCGCGCCCCCTGAAATACCGGGAGGAACGGGACATGCCCATAGTGGTTGTACTCGTTTTGATCGTCGTGGGCTCGGTGTTGTTCCACTTCCTGAGCCCATGGTGGTGGACTCCGATTGCCTCGAATTGGGACTATATCGACAACACCATCATCATCACCTTTTGGATTACCGGCGTCGTCTTCGCCGCAGTCGTCCTATTCATGGCCTATTGCGTTTTCCGCTTCCGTCACCGCGAAGGCAACCAGGCGGCCTACGAACCGGAGAACAAGCGGCTCGAATGGTGGCTGACGATCGTCACCGGAGTGGGTGTTACCGCCATGCTGGTTCCCGGCCTGTTTGTCTGGAGCCGGTTCGTCAACGTTCCAAGCGACGCAACCGTGGTCGAAGTCGTCGGCCAGCAATGGCAGTGGAGCTTCCGCTTGCCCGGCAAGGACGGCAAACTCGGCACATCCGACACCCGCGACGTCACCGCTGAAAATCCGCTGGGCGTGATCGCCAAGGATCCCAGCGGCCAGGACGACGTCGTGGTCGAAGCGGCCGACCTGCATCTGCCGGTCGGCAAGCCGGTCAAGATGCTGCTGCGCTCGATCGATGTGTTGCACGATTTCTACGTTCCGGAATTCCGCGCCAAGATGGACATGATACCGGGCTCGGTCACCTATTTCTGGTTCACCCCCACCAAGACCGGGACCTTCCAGGTTCTGTGCGCCGAACTGTGCGGCCAGGGGCACCCGATGATGCATGGCATCGTCATGGTCGATACCGAGCAGGACTATGTGGCCTGGCTCGACCAGCAGCAGACGTTCGCGCAGTTGTCGGCGCCGCAGCAGACGGGCTCGGTGGAACAGGCGCCGGGCAACGCGACGGCGTCAGCTCTAGAAGTTGCGGCAAAACTCGAAACTGTCGGGTCCCGCTGAAGGGCACGGAGGTGCTCCGCCTATGGTCGATATCACGCCTGCAGATGCCGTCCCGCCCGCCGAAGTCGCGGAAATGGAGCTTTACCATCCGCACAGCTGGTGGACGAAGTATGTCTTCTCGCAGGACGCCAAGGTCATCGCCATCCAGTATTCGGCGACCGCAACGGCCATCGGCCTGGTCGCGCTGGTGCTGTCCTGGCTGATGCGGCTGCAGCTCGGCTTCCCCGGCACGTTCGATTTCATCACCCCCGAGGCCTACTACCAGTTCATCACCATGCACGGCATGATCATGGTGATCTACCTGCTCACGGCACTCTTCCTCGGCGGCTTCGGCAACTACCTGATCCCGCTGATGGTCGGCGCCCGCGACATGGTCTTTCCCTATGTCAACATGCTGAGCTACTGGATCTACCTCCTTGCCGTGCTGGTTCTGGTGTCGAGCTTCTTTGCGCCCGGCGGACCGACCGGCGCCGGCTGGACGCTCTATCCGCCGCAAGCCATCATGACCGGCACACCTGGCGGCCAGGAATGGGGCATCGTCCTGATGCTCGTCTCGCTGATCCTGTTCATCATCGGCTTCACCATGGGCGGTCTGAACTATGTCGTGACGGTGCTGCAGGCCCGCACGCGCGGCATGACGATGATGCGCCTGCCGCTGACCGTCTGGGGCATCTTCACCGCCACCGTCATGGCGCTGCTCGCCTTTCCGGCGCTGTTCGTCGCCTGCGTGATGATGCTGCTCGACCGCGCGCTTGGAACCTCCTTCTTCATGCCCGCAGTCGTCGAGATGGGGGAACAGCTACAGCACAATGGCGGCAGCCCGATCCTGTTCCAGCATCTGTTCTGGTTCTTCGGCCACCCGGAAGTCTACATCGTGGCGCTGCCGGCCTTCGGCATCGTCTCCGATCTGATCAGCACGCATGCGCGCAAGAACATTTTTGGCTACCGAATGATGGTCTGGGCCATCGTTGGCATCGGCGCGCTGAGCTTCGTGGTCTGGGCGCACCACATGTATGTCAGCGGCATGCACCCCTATTTCGGCTTCTTCTTCGCCACCACGACACTGATCATCGCCATCCCGACGGCGATCAAGGTCTACAATTGGGTGCTGACGCTGTGGCGGGGCGACATCCATCTCACCATCCCGATGCTGTTTGCCATGGCTTTCATTGTCACCTTCGTCAATGGCGGGTTGACCGGGCTGTTTCTCGGCAACGTCGTCGTCGACGTCCCGCTGTCGGACACGATGTTCGTCGTCGCCCACTTCCATATGGTCATGGGTGTTGCTCCGATCGTCGTCATCTTCGGCGCGATCTACCACTGGTACCCGAAGGTCACCGGCCGGATGCTGAACGAGACGCTCGGCCGGTTCCATTTCTGGGTCACATTTCTCGGCGCCTACCTGATCTTCTTTCCCATGCATTACATCGGCCTGATGGGCGTGCCGCGGCGCTATGCCGAACTGACCGACGTGACGGTCATGACGGAGTCGGCGCATCACCTGAACTCGTTCATCAGCATCATGGCGTTTATCGTCGGCTTCGCCCAGATCGTTTTCCTGTTCAATCTTATCTGGAGCATCCGCCATGGGCGCGAGGCCGGTGGCAATCCATGGCGAGCCACGACACTCGAATGGCAAACGCCGCAGACGCCACCGGCGCATGGCAATTTCGGCAAGGATCTGCCGATCGTCTATCGCTGGGCCTATGACTACAGCGTGCCGGGCGCCAAGGAGGACTTCATTCCGCAAAACATGCCGGGCACGTTCGGTCCCTCCAGGGAGCCGGCATGAGCGTCATCCTGGTCTTCCTTCTCGTGATCGCCGGCTTTGCCGGCTGGTGGCTCTCGCATCAGCGGCTGATGGCGAAACCATGGCTCGAGCAAGGTGTGGCAGGAGATTTTGTCGCCTTCGACCGATCGAGCCTGCCGACCGCCAAGATTGGCCTCGGTGTCTTCCTCGCCGTGGTCGGCTGCCTGTTTGCGCTGTTCACCAGCGCCTACTTCATGCGTATGGCGCTGTCGGACTGGCAGCCGCTGCCCATCCCACGCCTGCTCTGGCTCAACACCGGCATGCTGGTGCTGAGCAGCGTTGCGCTGCAATGCGCCTCGATCGCGGCGCGCAAGCGCCAGATGGACACGGTCAGGCTCGGCCTTGCTGCGGCTGGGCTCACCGCGATCGCCTTCCTCATCGGGCAGCTCATGGCATGGCGGGACCTGACCGCCGATGGCTATTTTCTAGCCTCCAATCCGGCCAACAGTTTTTTCTATCTGATAACAGGGATGCACGGCCTGCACATAGTGGGAGGGCTGGTGGGCCTGAGCAGGACAACCGCCGGCGCCTGGAACGGCGCACGCCCGGAACGGCTTCGCCTCAGCGTCGAATTATGCGCCATGTACTGGCATTTCCTGCTTTTCGTCTGGCTCGCCATCTTCGCCCTTTTGGCCGGCTGGGCCGCGACGTTCATCGATATTTGCCGGCAGTTGCTGACCTAGGAGGTCGAGGAGCATGGCAGAAACGACACTGACGCATACCGGCCAAACGGAGACGCGGCCCGCAGGCTGGCAAGGCATCGCCGCCGATTGGTCCTCGGATCAGCGCGCGTTCAAGAACGTGTCCTGGGGCAAGGCCATGATGTGGATATTCCTGCTCAGCGACACCTTCATCTTCGGCTGCTTCCTGCTCTCCTACATGACCGCGCGCGTCTCCACACGTGTGCCGTGGCCCAATCCGAGCGAGGTCTTTGCGCTTCGCATCGGCGGTTCGGACATTCCACTGATCCTGATTGCCATCATGACCTTCGTGCTGATATCGAGCAGCGGAACGATGGCCATGGCGGTCAATTTTGGCTATCGCCGCGACCGCCGCAAAACCGCAATCCTCATGCTTCTGACGGCAGCGCTAGGAGCCACCTTCGTCGGCATGCAAGCCTTCGAATGGACCAAGCTGATTACCGAAGGCGTACGGCCGTGGGGCAATCCCTGGGGCGCGGCACAATTCGGTTCGACTTTCTTCATGATCACCGGCTTCCACGGCACGCATGTGACGATCGGGGTGATCTTCCTCGTCATCGTGGCGCGAAAGGTCTGGCGTGGAGACTATGACGTCGGACGTCCCGGCTTCTTCACCAGCCGCAGGGGTCGCTACGAGAACGTCGAAATCATGGGGCTCTACTGGCATTTCGTCGACCTGGTCTGGGTGTTCATTTTCGCATTCTTCTATCTTTGGTGAGAGGCTGACATGGCTGAAGCAACCGCAAACGGCCTCGGGCAACACGCGCTGCACTCTGATCATGCGCATGAAGGGCCACCGACCGGCGTCGCGGAGGTTCATCAGGAACATCCGATCAAGCTCTATCTGGTGGTCTGGGCGTGGCTGTTCATCCTCAGCGCCTGCTCCTACATGGTCGATTATCTCGGCATCCACGGCTATCTCAGATGGTCTCTGATCCTGATCTTCATGATCCTCAAGGCCGGGCTGATCGTCGCCGTGTTCATGCACATGGCCTGGGAGCGGCTGGCGCTTACCTATGCGATCATCCTGCCGCCGCTTCTGATACTGGTGTTCGTGGCGATGATGCTCTTCGAAGCGGACTACACGCTTCTCACCCGGTTGTCCTTCTTCGGACCGGGGCCCTGACGCACAGCTTCATCTCCGGTCAAAGACCGGAGATGAAGCTTCCCATCAGTTGATCTGCGGGGTCAGAGGCCGACCGTCCTCGCGGACGATGGCGGCTCCACAACCTTGCGGTAGACATGCCAGGTGGCGTGGCCCAGGATCGGCAGCACGACCGCCAGCCCGGCAAACACCGGCAGCGAGCCGATGATCAAGGCGACGGCGACAATCAGTCCCCAGACAGCCATGGGGATCGGGTTCGCCAGCACAACTCGCACCGAGGTGTGGATGGCTTCGTAGGCGCCGACGTCGCGGTCGAGCAACAATGGGAAGGCGACGACCGTCGTGCACAACACCACCACGGCGAAGACGAAGCCGATGGCGTGCCCCAGGACAATCAGAGACCAGCCGCGTCCGGTGGCAAATATTTCATTGATGAAGCCCGAAATCGATGCAGGCGGAGCCGGGCCGAAGAGATATTCGTAGAACACCTGCGCCGCCAAAAGCCAGGCGATGAAGATTGCAACCAGCATGATCCCGACTGCGGCGATGGCTGGCAGGGCCGGAGAATTCCTGACCTCGAACGCGTGCGTCCAGGAGGTGTCGAGCCCGGCTTCTCGTCTGCGGCTGATCTCGTAAAGGCCGATCGCCGCGAATGGACCGATAAGCGCAAAGCCGGACACCAGCGGAAACAACATCGGCAACGCATTGGCGCCCGAAGTCCAGGCAGCGAGCACCACGCCGACAAGCGGATAGATCAGGCAGAGAAAGACGATGTGCGACGGTTTGACCATAAAATCGTCAACACCGCGCTTGAGCGCATCGAAAAGATCGGAAACACTGATTTTTCGGATTTTGGTGTGTTCCAGCGTTTCGCTGGCGCCTGCAATCACGTGAAAACTTGTCATGCCCGTTCCTCCAGACCAGGTCCGGCAAGGTCGCGGTTTCACGGTGCTGCCGTTCTGCATGACTGGCCACGCGAACCGCGACCTGCACCGCAATCAATATACTCCATTGACTGGAGCTTGTCGCCCGTTCTTACAAAAGGCTCCCGGAAGGCGAGGTTTCCGAACACAGCGTCATGCCGTCACCCTCCGGCTGACATGAACGCGCGTATCGCTATGGTGTCGGCAAGCAGCACGGCAAAGATCGCGAAAAGATAGAAGATCGAATAGGCAAACAGCGCCTTGGCCGGCTTCATCTCCTTGTCGAGGATGACCAGGGCGTTCCAGGCATGCCAGATGAAACCCGCGCCCAATGCAGCCGAAACAATCCCATAGACCCCGCTCGTAAATCCGAACGCCCAGGGCAGCACTCCGATCGGTGCCAGGAGCAGTGAATAGGCGAAGATCTGCCTTCTGGTCGAGGCCTGGCCGGCCACGTTCGGCATCATCGGGATGCCGGCAGCGGCATAGTCGCCGGCCTTGAACAGTGCGAGCGCCCAGAAATGCGGCGGCGTCCACAGGAAAATGATCAGGAACAGGATGAGGCTTTCAATGCCGATGGCGCCGGTGGCCGCCGCCCAGCCGATCATCGGAGGAAGGGCACCCGCCGCGCCGCCGATGACGATGTTCTGCGGTGTCGAGCGCTTCAGCCACATCGTATAGATGACGACGTAGAAAAAGATGGTGAAGGCCAGCAGTGACGCGGCAAGCCAGCCCACCAGCACGCCGAGCGTCATGACCGAAAGTGCGGAAAGCACCAGGCCGAAGCCGAGCGCTTCGCCGGCCGTGACGCGGCCCGACGGAACCGGCCGCTTTGACGTGCGCGACATCAGCGCGTCGATGTCGGCGTCGTACCACATGTTGAGCGCGCCGGCCGCTCCCGCTCCAACCGCAATCGCACCTATGGCGATCACGGCGATGACCGGGTTCATCGCGCCGGGCGCCACCATCAGACCGACGAAGGCGGTAAAGACGGCAAGGGCCATGACCCGAGGCTTCAAGAGCGCAAAGAAATCACTGGCCGTCGCTTCCGAGAGGCGGACGCCGGTATCCTTAAGGCTTTCCTTGACCGACATTTGAGACGACCATCGATGGAAACCGGGCAGCCTAGAGCAATTCCAGAAAGAGCGTATGCGGTTTTCCGTCCGGAATTGCGTAAGAACAAAGAGATCGAGCGGATCGCCGTTTCCGTGAGACGGTGAAACGCTCTGGCCGGCCGACGAGCCAGGTTACGGGGAAAATTGCTTCAGATAGGCGATGACGTTGGCGACGTCCTCGTCCTTCTTGAGACCGGGAAACGCCATCTTCGTCCCTTTGACCATTGCCTTGGGGTCGTGAAGATACGTCGTCAGTGTCGGTTCATCCCATTTGACGCCGGATGTGCCGGCCGCGATCATGGCTTCGGAATATTTGAAATCCGGATGCGTGCCGGCCGTCCGGCCGATAACGCCATGCAACGAAGGGCCTATCTTGTTGGTATCTTGGTCTGCGACGTGGCAGACCTTGCATTTGGTGAAGACCTTCTCGCCCGCCGCGGCGTCCTGTGCCCGCGATGGATTGGCGATGAAAGTTGCAACGGAAACGACGGCGAAAAACGCAACCAAGCGCATGGCATTCCTCCCTGATCGTCAAATTTGCCTGAGACGGTCTGCACATGCCGGTAGCACCAGCATGCGCCCTGCACGGCAGAATAGATTCTCCGCTTCTCCCCAGTGGAATTGCGCCACCTGTGTACCACAGAATATCGCCGGCAGGTAGAACAGGTCGACCGTACAAAGGTTCAGGTCGTCTGCAGTGGCTCAAGAGACCGCCACAACGAAAAAGGCCGCCTCGAGGGCGGCCTTTTCTGATCTTGTCGTCAGGCGCTTATTCGGCGTCCTTGGCGGCCTTCTTCTTCGGGGCTGCCTTCTTCTTCGGCTCTTCCGCGTCGTCGGCCTTTTCAGCCTTGTCGGCCTTCTTGGCAGCGGCCTTCTTCGCCGGCTTGGCCTTGGCTGTATCCTCTTCGTCGTCAGCCATCAGCTCTTCCTTGCTGACCTTGACGTCGGTGACCGAGATCTGGCTGAGCAGATGGTCGACGACCTTCTCCTCGAACATCGGCGCGCGCAGCGTGTTCAGGGCTTCCGGATTGCTGCGATAGAACTCGAAGGCTTCCTGCTGCTGGTTGGCCGGGTAGCGGCGCACCTGCTCGAACAGGCCGCGCTGCAGTTCCTCGTCGGAAACGGTGACGCCGGCCTTCTCGCCGATCTCGGCCAAAACCAGGCCGAGACGCACGCGGCGCTCGGCAAGCCGCAGATATTCGGCGCGTGCCTCTTCTTCCGTCGTCTCCTCGTCGGCGAAGGTACGGCCGGCGGCTTCGAGATCGCGGTTGACCTGGGTCCAGATGTTGTTGAACTCGGCATCGACGAGCTTCGACGGCGCCTCGAACGAATAGGCCGCGTCAAGCTGGTCGAGCAGCTGGCGCTTGACCTTCTGGCGGGTCATCGAACCGAACTGGTTCTCGATCTGGCCGCGCACCACGTCGCGCAGGCGCTCCAGCGATTCCAGGCCGAGGTTCTTGGCCATCTCGTCGTTGATTTCCAGCGCGCCGGGCTTGGACACTTCCTTGACGGTGACGTCGAAGGTGGCTTCCTTGCCGGCCAGATGCGCTGCCTGGTAGTTTTCCGGGAAAGTGACCGTGACCTGCTTCTCGTCGCCGGCCTTGGCGCCGATCAGCTGGTCCTCGAAGCCCGGGATGAATTCCTTGGAACCCAGAACCAGCGGCTGGTCGGTGCCGGCGCCGCCGGAAAAGGCCTCGCCGTCGATCTTCCCGAGATAGTCGATCAAAACGCGGTCGCCTTCGGCGGCCTTGCCGGTCTTCGGCTCGAAGCTGCGCGCCGATTCGGCAACGCGCTGGACCTGCTCGTCGATCTCGCTGTCCGGCACTTCGAATACCTGGCGCGTCACCTTGATGTCGGAGAAATCCTTGATCTCGATCGCCGGGATGACCTCGTAGTTGAGGCGGAATTCGAAGTCGGCGCCGCCGGCCAGGATCTTCTCGGCCTCTTTCTCATCTTCCGTCATGATCACTTCAGGTTGCATGGCGGCCTTTTCGCCGCGCCCCGTGATGATCGAACGGGTCGAATCGTTGAGGATCTCATTGACCACTTCGGCCATGAACGACTTGCCGTAGACCTTGCGCAAATGCTGCACAGGCACCTTGCCGGGACGGAAGCCGTTGATGCGGACCTTGTTCCTGGCGTCGGACAGCCGCGCCATCAGCTTGGCTTCCATATCACCGGCCGGCACGGTGATCTTGATCTCGCGCTTGAGACCGGAGTTGAGCGTTTCGGTGACCTGCATCGTAAAACCTTTATCTTCACCAAAGAGGCTGCCACGGCGTCTTGCCGTTCACAGCCTGCCGGTACAATCTTGCCGGGAATGGCTTTTGGTACGGAACCTGGCGATTTGACCGAAATTACGGCTCAAATTGTTCCAAACTGCGTTCCAAGATGTGAATAAGTTCTTGTTTTTCCTACTTCTTATCACATTCTGCAGAAGCGGATCGGCGCGTCCCGTCACATTTGACACGCCTTTTGTCACAGGCGAGGCCAATTTTCAACCATCTTCGCGTTGCAGCGAATGACCGCCCCAACGGCAGACATTTTCGCCCCGACATTGACAGAATGATGGCTACATGGGATTGCCGACAAATGCGGATGTGGCGGAACTGGTAGACGCCCTGGATTTAGGTTCCAGTGCCGAAAGGCGTGGGGGTTCGAGTCCCTTCATCCGCACCACCCTTCGCTCTATCGAGCTTCGGGTGGCAGGCCACCCAGGAGCTTGATAAAGCGAAGGGTGTCCTCCGAAGCCGTGGCGTAGGAGGACTGGCGGCGACGGCCTACACTTCAAACACTTGACCGGTAAACCACTCCGCCAATTTCGCCAGCTCCGGCCCCAGCACCCGGTCGGCGTCGACCGGCGGCACGATCTTCCTGATATCCGCGACAAAATCCTGCAATGCCGGCGGCGCGGCGCGTTCAGTCACGTACAGGGCCTGCGAGGCGATCATCGCCAGCATCGCCATTGCCGCATCGAGGCAGCGGCCGGCCGTCGCTTCCTTGGTCCAGGCGAAGAATGCGGTGGTGGCGACGTCGTCCTGGCCGGCGCCGGCCGATTCGGTGCCCGGAATGAAGGTGCGCTGCGCCGCGAGTTTGGCCTGTTCGAGATAGCCGGTGATCGCCATCGGCACATAGCCGACATTGCCGTGCCCGTCGCTGTCGGCCCAATGCCGCCCGGTCATCAACAGGTCGGGCAGCAGCGACACCTTGCCGTTCAGCAGCTTTGAGGCGTGGCGGTCGCAGAGCAGGCAGAGATCGGCCCAGATCGCCGCCAGATCGTCGAGCGCCGGCGTCGCCATGGCATTGTGATAGCCGCCGGTCGAGATGCAGCGCCCCAGCGGGTGCGCCGCGTCGGGCGGGATATAGACTGGATTGTCCGAGATCGAGGCCAGCGATACGGTCGCCGCCTGCTCGGCGCCGGCCAGCGCCCGATGCGCATGGCCGAGCACACGCGGCACGATGCGGTAGCTGACCGGCGCCTGATAATTGCGCCGTCCATCCCCTGCGCCGACCAGAAACTGCCGCAACCCTTGCAAGGCGGCCGCTTCGTGTTCGTCGCCCCAGAGCCCGTCGAGCGCTGCATCATAATGCTCGAGCGGCGCACGAAACGCTTCGATCGACAGCGCGAACACCTTGTGCGCCATGGCGAGGCGACGACGCGCGGCAAGTGCTGCGTCCGCCACCAGTGCCGCCGCGCAGGGCGAGCCGTTGATCAGCGAACCGCGCTCCTTCACCTCAAGCTCAAGGCTGGCGGTAAGCGCAGCAAACAGCGGATAGAGCGCCAGGATCTCGCCGGCGCCACCCTGCCCTTGCGACGGCACCACCGGCATCGGGCCGCCGTCGAGCATCGCCGCGACCGCCCGTGCGATGCGCGGCGTGGTCGCGGCATTGCCATCGATAAAGTTGGTCAGCCGCGCCAACACGATCGCCCTTACGACGCGCTCAGGCAATGGCTCACCGAACGATGTGGCGGCAGCAAAAGCCTTGATGCGCGCATGGCGGTCGCGCTCGTCAAGTTCGAGCTTGCGGCTTGCCAGCTCGCCCATCGCGGTGGTGACGCCGTAGATGACCGGCGGCGGATCGGACTCAATGAGTTTCAGGAACGAGGCGCGGCATTCGGCAATGCGTTGCAAGGCCTTGTCGCCGATTTCGACCGTGTCGTTTCTCCAGGCGACGCGCAAAACGGCATCGAGATTGATATCTTCGCGCGTCGTCACCGTAATCGGCATTGTCTTCGCCCGTCTGGTTTGCATGAGGGCGAAGCGATCGATCGTTGCCGAAATCCATGCCCTGGGTAATGTCTTCTAGTAGAGCGGTTCCTCAAACAATGTCTTGTCGCCGTCCATCAGCGCCTTGATCTGTGCCTGGCCACTGGCGGCGAGCGCGATGCGCACGCCGAATGGCCGCACCCGCATGTCGTTCTGGATCGCCATGCCCTGGCCCTCAGGTAGGTAGAAGCGGTCGATGCCGTATTGCGGTGCGATCGTGGATTCAGGATCAAGCGTCCAGCCCGGCGCGACCTGGCCGACAATATCGGCTTCGTCGGCGGTCGCCGGCGTCGGAGCCTTGCCGAACCAGGCCGTGGTCGCATGCCAATAGCCGTCGGCACCCGGCTTCAGCCGGACCACGATCGGCGTGTTCTCGCTCACGAGCTGGCCGGCCGGGATGTTGGCGATCAGCTTCACCGGCAAGCGCGATATTTCATAGCCGAGGATAATATAGTCGCCGCGCAGCAGATCGCGCGGATCGACCGGCTCGACTTTCAGCAAGACCTCCTTGCCGTTGCGCAGGATCGCCGCGCGGCCGGCGATGATCCAGCTCAGGAAGCCGATCTGGACGAGCGCCAGGACCAGCGCCGAGATGACAAGTTTCTTTCCCGACATCATGCTGCCGCTCCTTCCGGGGCCTTCATGCGTTTTTCCACACGGATGATGACGAGAGCCAGGATGCCGAACAGCACTGCGGCAGCCAGGAAGAAGCCGGCCGTGCCGAGCATCGTCTGCAAGGTCACGACATAGATAATGGCGAGCTCGAAGGCAAAGCCGGCATAGGCAACCCAGCGCAGCCCCCTGCTCTCGCGCCCGCCCAGCATGATCGCCGCGGCAATGCCGGCCAGTGCGATGACCGACGCAATGGCAAAGCCGTTGCTGAAGGCGTTGTCATCGCCCAGTTCGATCTGCATCATCGCCAGCCCGGTGAGAAAGCCGATCAAGGCGTGCAAAGGCAACCGCCCGCCGAGCTGCAAGATCCGGTCGGCCGGCCCAGCGGCGAAGATCGAAACCGCAAACAGCAGCGCCGACACCACGACGAGAGGAATAGCCAGGGCGAGCGTGTTCTGGTGCAGGCCGCGCACCGCGATATAGAAAATGACCGAGAGAATGATCAGGTGGCGTGCCGGCTGGCTGCGCGTCCACAACGAGACGACAAAAAGCACCGGCGCCATGATAACGAAGAAATCCGGAAATACGGGGCGGTCATAAAAGTCGAACGCGCGCACGAACAGCCAGGCAACGGATATGCCGACGGCAGCGACCGTCAGCGGGTTCGAGCGCAACGCCACCGCGGCTGATGCCGTGCCGATGCCCCAAGTGACGATGGCCGAGGCTTCGTCACCCGTGAGATGGTACATCTGGCCGATCAGCGCGATCGATCCGCCGAAGGCCGCGGCGGCCACGATCCACAGCGCCTCGCCGATCGCCGCATGGTCGCGCATCTTCAACACCGCGCCGCCGACATAGCCGGCGAGAATGACGGCAAACAGCGCCGCGACCCGCACCAGCCGCGGGATCGCGTCCCAGTTGGCGGCGACGAAGAGCAGGATCGCGGCGCCGAACAGCAGCGCTGCCATCATGGCCAATATAGTGCCGAAGCTCAGCGATTTGCGCTCGTTTGCGTCGATGTCGCACTTAAGCGCATCGGCCGTCTTGGCGTCGATCAGGCCGGCCTGCAGCCACCGCCCGATATCGGCCCTCGCCCGTGACGAATAACTCGCCATGCCGCTTCTCCCCCAGCTTGGTCTTTCTGACAGCCGATCCGCCCAAATCGTTGACGCAACGTCATTTTCCGATTCGGGTTTCTTCATGACGAAGCCGTGAACGCGCGTTGATGGTGCATTGCACAATTTGCATTGCTGCCATGCGCCAACAGCACTTTTAAATCGATATTACCCAGCCTATTTACTGTTCGTACACAAACGGAATGATCCGAAGAAAGACGAAACGAGCACTACCATGAACCTGATCCGCAACTACCGCAACTGGCGCCGCTACCGGGACACCGTCTCCGAGCTGAGCCGCCTGTCGAACCGTGAACTGACCGACCTCGGCATCAGCCGCAGCGACATCCACTACGTCGCCCGCAAGGCGGTCTAATCCTCTTCGGATCGCAAATGATCCGAACCAGTTTTGAAAAAGAGAACGACAATGAACCTGATCCGCAACTATCGTAACTGGCGCGTTTACCGCGACACCGTTACCGAGCTGGGTCGCCTTTCGAACCGTCAGCTCCATGATCTCGGCATCGTCCGCGACGAGATCAAGATCATCGCCCGCAGGGCGACGATCTAACCAGAATTTCGCCAGGGTCGACCTCCTCCCCGACCCTGACGGATACGGTCAGCCTTCACCTCCTCCCGAGGGTTGACCACCAAAACGGCGCCCGCCGCACCTCCTCCCGCGGCGGGCGCTGTTTCCAAAGCGAACGCAGTTCGTCTCCAAAGTGAACGCAGGTCGTCTTCCAGGGATTTCGCCTCCCTCGATCCGGCGAAAAGAATTTCGTCAAAGCCGACCTCCTCCCCGGCGATGACGAATACGGCCGATCCCCACCTCCTCCCGAGGATCGGACCCAAAAACGACACCCGCCGCACCTCCTCCCGCGGCGGGTGTTGTTGTTTTTGGGCAGGCTTTTCAATTGCGCATGCAGTCGATCGAGGCGCTTTACGCCGCCATCAGAGCGTCGCCGCGGACATAAGAAAGTCGAGCTCCGTCGTTGCACGACAATGACCCACGCTCGCACCGGCCAATTGCAAACGGCGCGCCAAGCGATTATTCCGGCGCTCATGAGCAAAAATCCTATCCACATCGTCGGCGGCGGCCTCGCCGGCTCCGAAGCCGCATGGCAGGCAGCACAAGCCGGCGTTCCCGTCATTTTGCATGAGATGCGCCCAGTGCGCGGCACCGATGCGCACAAGACCGATGGGCTGGCCGAACTCGTCTGTTCCAATTCCTTCCGCTCCGACGATGCCGAGAACAATGCCGTCGGCCTGCTGCATACCGAAATGCGACTGGCCGGCTCGCTGATCATGAGCGCCGGCGACGCCAACCAGGTGCCGGCCGGCGGCGCGCTGGCCGTCGATCGCGACGGCTTCTCCGACGCGGTGACGAAAAGGCTCGAAACGCACCCGCTGATCACCATCGAGCGGGAGGAAGTGCCGGGCTTGCCGCCGGCGGAATGGGACCAGGCGATCATCGCCACCGGCCCGTTGACCGCGCCGTCGCTCGCCCAGTCGATCGCCGAGGCAACCGGCGCCGACGCGCTGGCCTTCTTCGACGCCATCGCCCCGATCATCCATTTCGACACGATCGACATGGACATTTGCTGGTTCCAGTCGCGCTACGACAAGGTTGGGCCCGGCGGCACCGGCAAGGACTACATCAATTGCCCGATGGACAAGGACCAGTATCTCGCCTTCGTACAGGCGCTGGTCGACGGCCAGAAGACCGAATTCAAGCAGTGGGAAGGCACGCCCTATTTCGACGGCTGCCTGCCGATCGAAATCATGGCCGAGCGCGGCGTCGAGACGCTGCGCTACGGGCCGATGAAGCCGATGGGGCTGACCAATGCCCACAATCCGACGGTAAAAGCCTATGCCGTGGTGCAGCTGCGCCAGGACAATGCGCTGGGAACGCTCTACAACATGGTCGGTTTCCAGACCAAGCTGAAGCATGCCGAGCAGGTGCGCGTCTTCCGCACCATTCCGGGCCTGGAAAACGCCGAGTTCGCCCGTCTCGGCGGCCTGCACCGCAACACCTACATCAATTCGCCGACCTTGCTCGACGCCTCGCTGCAGCTGAAGTCGCGGCCGGGCCTGCGCTTTGCCGGCCAGATCACCGGCTGCGAGGGCTATGTCGAGAGCGCGGCGATCGGCCTGCTCGCCGGCCGCTTCGCCGCCGCCGAGCGGCTCGGCCACGCGCCATCGCTGCCACCGCTCACCACCGCCTTCGGCGCCTTGCTCAACCACATCACCGGCGGCCACATCGTTTCCGACGACGAGCCGGGCAAACGCTCGTTCCAGCCGATGAACGTCAATTTCGGCCTGTTCCCGCCGGTGGAAGCACCGAAGACCGAAGGCAAACGCCTGCGCGGCAAGGACAAGACGGTGGCCAAGCGCCACGCGATCACCTCACGCGCGCGGGCAGATTGTCGGGAGTGGCTAGGGCTGCCGGCGCAAACATCGGAAGCTGCTGAATAGCCAAGTCTCAGAGTCCTAACGCGATTGACGTTTACGTCAACTCGCTGGCCAACCCCGCGTTGCGCGCCTGAGCAACAGCCAATGCCGGCGCAGAGCCGAAAGCCGGGCTGCGCCACCAAGCGGCGAGCGGCCATTGGCCATCTTGCCGAGATAGGCGCTGGTCAGCGCCAGCGGCAGGAACGCCGGACGCAGCGTTTCCGGAAGTGCGGACGCCCCTTGCTCGAAAGCGCGGAGATGCTCCTGCGCCAATGCAATCATCGCAGCCACCGCGCGCTGAGCGCCGGGGCCGTCGTCGCCGCCGACGAACTCTTCCGGCGATGAGCCTACCGCGGCAAGGATATCCGCCGGCACGAAGCATTGCCCGCGCCGGCGATGCAGCGGCAACAGCAGCAACAGGCCGGTCATCG
Organism: Mesorhizobium sp. M0615; assembly: GCF_040320805.1. Lineage (NCBI taxonomy): Bacteria > Pseudomonadati > Pseudomonadota > Alphaproteobacteria > Hyphomicrobiales > Phyllobacteriaceae > Mesorhizobium > Mesorhizobium sp. M0615. The sequence goes on from NZ_JAMYQI010000005.1 coordinate 39,370, forward strand.
CCTGGGCGCAGCCGGCCCTGCCCGCCAGTTCGGCAAAGGGCGGCGCCTGATTGGGATCGAGCACCATCGCCGCCAGCTGGATCAGCGCGGCCGCCGTCTCGCCGCAATATCCCTCGAGATCGGTGCGCGACGGCATCGGATCGTCATAGAGGTCGAAGATGCGGGCCTCGAGCATGTTGTCGAAGGCAGTTTTGGGCAGGCCATGGGCAGAAATCGTCGCCTTCAGCGCATCGGCGAGCGGGTTGCCTGTGGCTGCGGCTTCAGCAGCGATGACATCGCGCCACCATTGCAGCCTCACTTCGCCCGGCAATGCCTCGTGGATGCGGTCTCGGACAGACGCAATCTCGGCATTGAAGGCGTAAAGCGAAAACAGCGCCGCGCGCTTGTTGGCCGGTGCATAGAGTGCGCTGACATAGCGGTCATGGTCGCCGGCGCGCACCGTCTCCATGACGATGTCAGCTGTATCGGTCACGTCAGTCGACGGCGATCAGCGCCGCGGCCACGGCGCGGTCTTCGGCAAGCAGCACATTGTAGGTCCGCACCGCTGCCCCCGTCGACATCGGGTCGGAGCCAATGCCAGCCGCCTTCAGCGCCGCCCGAAGTGCTGCCGGCAAGGGCCGCAAATCCTTGCCTGTGCCGACCAGCAGGATCTCGACCTTGCCGGCCTCGGCCAGCAGCAGGTCGAAATCCGCCGCCGTCAGGGCCAGCGGATCGGCCGGCTCCCAGCCATGGATGCCGGAGGGCAGGCAAAGAAGCGAGCCGCGATGCGACATGTCGGCGAAGCGAAAGCCGCCATTGCCGTAGGCTTCGATCGGCGCCCGTCCGGGGAAATGCGCCTCGCGGATGACGATACCTTTTGCCACCAGCGCAGCCGTCAGGTCGCCATGGCCTTGCCGCCACCAACCGGCTTCTCCTCATCGGCGCTCGCTCCCTGCGGCCTGAGCCTGAACAGGATCAGCAAGGGCGCTGCGATGAAGATCGACGAATAGGTACCGAAGACGACGCCGAACAGCATCGCCATGGTGAACGAGCGGATCACCTCGCCGCCGAACAACACCAGGGCCAGCAGCGCCAGGATGGTCGTCACCGAAGTCAGCGTCGTTCTCGACAGAGTCTCGTTGATGGCGTTGTTCAACAATTGCGGGAGCGGCATTCGTTTGTATTTTCGCAAATCTTCTCGAACACGGTCATAGACGACGATCGTGTCGTTGAGTGAATAGCCGATAATGGTCAGGATCGCCGCCAGCGAAGACTGGTTGAATTCGAGCCCGGTGATGACGAAGAAGCCCAGCGTCATCACCACATCGTGCACCGTCGCCACGATCGCGCCGACCGCGAACTGCCATTCGAAGCGGAACCAGACATAGACCAGGATGCCGATCAGCGCGATGATCATGGCGATCGTGCCTTGCTTGGCCAACTCGCCCGAAACGGTGGGACCCACCACCTCGACGCGGCGGAAATCGTAATTGTCCTGGAGCTCGCCGCGCACCTTGTCGATGACGGTCTGCTCGGCGTTCTCGCCGCCATCCTGGGTGCCGACGCGGATCAGCACGTCGTTCGGCGCGCCGAATTGCTGGACCTGCACTTCACCGATGTTTAGCTCCGACAGCCGGCTTCTGATATCGCCAATATCGGCGTCGCCTTGCTTGGACTGCACCTCGATGATCGAGCCGCCCTTGAAGTCGATGCCGTAATTGATGTCGACGGTCATGAACAGCACGACCGAGAGGACAGACAGCAGGCTGGACAGTGCGAAGGTCCAGCGGCGGATGCCCATGAACGGGATTTTCGTGCCGGCCGGAACGAAGGTCACCGGCGCACGCGGCAATTCCTTCGGACGCGCGCGGCGCAGCCAGATCGACACCAGCAGACGGGTGAAGGTGAAGGCGGTGAAGACCGTGGTCAAGATGCCGATGGCATAGGTGATGGCGAAGCCCTTGACCGGTCCGGTGCCGAGATAGAACAGCACGACCGTGGCAATCAGCGACGTCACGTTGGAATCCACGATGGTCGCCAACGCCTTGGTGAAGCCGGTGTCGATCGACTGGATGACCGAACGGCCGGCCCGTCGCTCCTCGCGGATGCGCTCATAGATCAGCACGTTGGAATCGACCGCCATGCCGATGGTCAGCACGATACCGGCAATGCCGGGCAAGGTCAGCGTCGCGCCAAGCAGCGACAAAACCCCGACGATCATCGCCACGTGCACGGCGAGCGCAATGTTGGCGAGGAAGCCGAGAAGTCCGTACGCGACGAACATGAATGCGACGACGAGAATGGAGCCGATGATGCCGGCGACCTTGCCGGCATGGATCGAATCCTGGCCGAGGCCCGGGCCCACCGTGCGTTCTTCGATCACGGTCAGCTTTGCCGGCAACGCACCGGCGCGCAGCAGCACGGCGAGGTCGTTGGCGCTTTCGGCGGTGAAATTGCCTGAAATCTGGCCGCTGCCGCCGAGGATCGGTTCGCGGATCACCGGCGCCGAAATCACCTGATTGTCGAGGATGATGGCGAACGGCTTGCCGACATTCTGCTGGGTCGCCTGGCCGAACCGTGTCGCACCGCGCGAGTTGAAGACGAACGAAACCACTGGCTCGTTGTTTCGGGAATCATAAGTTGCGGTGGCCTTGGCAAGATCCTCGCCGGACACGATGACGCGATTTTCCACCAGATACGGAACCGGCGGATCGTCCTGCGAATAAAGCACCGAGGAGCCTGCCGGCGGGCGGCCGTTCAGCGCATCCTGCACCGACATCGAGGTATCGACCATCTGGAAGGTCATCTTGGCGGTCTGGCCGATGATCTCCTTCAGCCTTTGCGGATCCTGCAGGCCCGGCACCTGGACGAGCACACGGTCGTCGCCCTGCCGCTGCACGATCGGCTCGGTGGTGCCGAGTTCGTTGACGCGACGCTCGACGACTTCGATCGACTGCGCCAATGCGGCTGAGGTGCGGTATTTGATGCCGGCGTCGGTGACGGTGAATTTGAGCAGCCCGGCTTCGGAATCATCCAGGGACATTTCCTGGATGGAGCCACCGGTGAACAGGCCGGCGGCGACCGGATCGGTCAGCGGCTTAAGCGCCGCCTTGGCGGCATCGATCTGGGTTGGATCGGTGATGCGCACTTGTACCGTCCTGCCGGTGCCGCCAAGGCCGGTATAGCCCACCTTGGCATCGCGCAGCAGCGTGCGGATCTCGTCGCGCGTCGTTTCCAGCTGCGCCTTGACGAGATCATTCTGGTCCATCTGCAAGAGGATGTGCGAACCGCCCTGCAGATCGAGACCAAGCGTCATCTGCCGCTTCGGCACCCAGTTGGGCAATTGCGCCAATGTGCTGGCCGGGAAGAGATTTGGCGCGGCAAGGATGAATGTGACGGCCACGGCGATCCAGATCAGGATCATCTTCAGGCGCGAAAAATACAGCATATGGCGTTGTCCGTCAGGGCGTACTGGCGGATCGTTCCGCCGACAATTCGGTTATTTCTTGGCGTTCTTATTTGCCACCGGCTCGCCCTTAACCCGCACTTCGCCGATTGTCGAGCGCGCTGAGGTCAATTTGGCGCTGCCGCCGGCAGCGGTTTCGGCGTCAATCGCCTCTGTCGGTTCCCATTCTAATTCTGATCACCGCCGGGCGCTATCATGCGCTACTCGACTATTTTCAATTGTGCAGGCATCGGTCCGGAACGCAAAAGCAAGGCCAGATCATCGGCGTTCTCCTTGGTGAGGTTGCCCGATATCTGGCCGCGGCCGTTAAGAATTGGCTCGCGGACGACTGGCACCGAAAGCACTTGGTTGTCGAGGATCATCGCAAATAGCTTGCCGACATTCTGCGAGGTCGCCTGCGCAACGCGTGCCGTTGCCCTGGAATCGAAGGTGAACGAAACCGCCGGCTCATTTGTGACGGAGTTGGGAGTCGCCTGAGCATTGACAATGTCGTCACTGGATACGATCGTCCGGCTCTCAACCAGATAGGGAACCGGTGGATCGTCCTTCGAATAAACCACCACCGAGCCAGCGGGCGTCCGGCCATTGATCGCATCAGCGACCGGCATCGACTCATCAACCCACTGAAAGGTCAGCATTCCGGTTCGGGTGAGAATTCTCCTCAGCCTTTGCAAATCCGCAACGCCCGAGGTCCGGACCAGCATACCGTCTTCGCCCTCTGGCTGAACTACTGTGTCGGCAACACCAAGATCACGCAGGCGATTCTTAATGACCACGATCGACTGCGCAAGCGCGATCGAAATCCGATACTTGATGCCTGTGTCTGTTACCGTGAACTTGAGCAACGCTGCTCCGGTATCATCCAGGATCATTTCCTGGACCGGACCAGCGCTGCCAAGGACAGGATCAGTCACCGCCTTCAATGCCATCTTGGCCGCGCCGACCTGAGCGGCGTCGGTGATGTGCACCTGAACGGCCCGACCCGACTTAGCAAGAGCAGTATAGCCGATCCTTGCATCGCGCAGCAGCGTCCTGATTTCGTCACGCGTCGCCTCCAACCGGCGATCGATCACATCGGTCGCGTCCAATCGAAGCAGCACGTCCGGGCCGGCAGCGTGAAGACTGGGCGCGTCGACGAGCATTGTGGCGATAGCAAGCCAGATCAGGATCATTTTCAGGCGCGAAAAATGGACCATACGCCGTCTTTTGTCAGAGCTCTGCCCGCGGATCGCTCCGCTTGGGAAACTGGCTTACTTCTTGGCGTTCTGGTTGGCCACCGGCTCGCCCTTGACCCGCACGTCGGCGATCGTCGAGCGCAGCGCCGTCACCTTGGTGCCGCCGCCAAGGTCGATCTCGAGTTCGTGGTCGTCGATCACCTTGGTCACCTTGCCGACGAAGCCGCCGCCGGTGATGACCGTGTCGCCACGGCGCACGGCCGAGATCATCTCCTGGCGCTTCTTCAACTGGGCGCGCTGCGGCCGGATGATGAGGAAATACATGATCACGAAGATCAGAACGAACGGGAGTATCATGCCGATATCCCCGAACGGACCAAGCGGAGTTCCGGTAGCTTGGGCGTATGCCGGTGTGACGAACATCAAGAACTCCTGGTTACGAAGAAGGCCGTAGGGCGGCCTCGCCAAATTTGGCCGGAATATAGTGGGTAAAGTTACCAATGCAACTGCGCGGCCGGGCTTTCAGCTGCTTTTCCGGCCGGTTGACCCGTGTTAGAGCATGCTCCCGGAATACGGGCGTGGTTTTCGCAAAAGATCATGCCCAAACAAAAGCTTGGAACCAGTTTCTATCTCGCCCGGATCAAGACGATTTCGGCCCCTACGCACGTTCGTGCGGAAACATAAAAGACGAGACATGACCGACAGCACCATCGAGGCCCTGAACCAAAAGCTCGACCGCCTGATCGAGGCGGTCACCCGCCTCGCTCCGCCGCCAGTGCCGCAGACCGATCTTGCCGTGGCCGATTGCTTTGTTTGGCAGGCCGATCCCGGCTATCTCGAGCCGGTGCGCAAGGTCAACCGCGTCGACATCGGCCTGATCCGCGGCGTCGACCGCGTGCGCGACATTCTGGTCGACAACACGGAACGCTTCGCCGCCGGCCATGCCGCCAACAATGTGTTGTTGTGGGGCGCGCGCGGCATGGGCAAATCCTCCCTGGTCAAGGCCGTGCATGCGCAGATCAACGCCAGGGCAAAATCCGACCCGCCGCTCAAGCTGATCGAGATCCATCGCGAGGATATCGACACGCTGCCCAGGCTGATGGGCCTGCTGAAGGCGGCGCCGTTTCGCTTCATCCTGTTTTGCGACGACCTCTCCTTCGACCATGACGACACCTCCTACAAGTCGCTTAAGGCAGCCCTTGAAGGCGGCGTCGAGGGCCGCCCGGCCAACGTCATCTTCTACGCCACGTCGAACCGCCGGCACCTGTTGCCGCGCGACATGATCGACAATGAGCGCTCGACCGCCATCAACCCGTCCGAGGCGGTCGAGGAAAAGGTTTCACTGTCCGATCGTTTCGGCCTGTGGCTCGGCTTCCACAAGTGCTCGCAGGACGAATATCTCGACATGGTCAACAGCTATGCCAGCCATCACGGGCTTACCATCGACCCGGAGCAGCTGCGCGCCGACGCCCTGGAATGGGCAACGACACGCGGCAGCCGCTCGGGCCGCGTCGCATGGCAGTTCACCCAGGATCTGGCCGGCCGGCTCGGCAAGCCGCTGAACGACTGATTGATTTGCGTCAGGTCACTGAAAAAGCCCGCCCCTTGCGGAGCGGGCTGAGCCGGCGGGCCGGACTGGAGGTCAGACGGCCTGCAAAACGTTTATTGTTCTATTCGAGATAACCAGAGGGGTCGACCGGGGCCGAGTTCTTGCGCACTTCGAAGTGCAGTTTCGGCGAGTCGGTGGTCCCGCTCATGCCCGACAGCGCGATCTCCTGGCCGCGCTTGACCTTCTGGCCGCGCTGCACCTCGATCGAACTGGCGTGGCCATAGACGGTGACCAGCCCGTTTTCGTGGCGCACCAGCACCGTATTGCCGAATTCCTTGAGGCCGTCGCCGGCATAGATGACCACGCCGTTCTCGGCCGCCTTGACCGGCGTCCCCTCAGGCACGGCGATGTCGACGCCATCCTTGCCGCCACCAAAATTGGAGATGACGCGGCCACGCACCGGCCAACGCATCTTGCCGATGCCGGTGGCATCGGGCGCAACAGCATCGTCGTCCTCGGCCTGCTGGATAACCTTGGCGTCCTTCTTCGGCGGCGTGTAGGTGGCGAGTGTCTCCGTCGGCTTTGCCGCCGGTTGGGTGGTCGCGGTCGTCACCGGATCAACTTTGGCCGGCTTGGCGCTGGCGACCGTTGCGGTGCCACCTGCCGGAACCTTCAGCGTCTGGCCGATCTTGAGCAGGCCGTCCTGCATGCCGTTCGCCTGCTTCAGCGCCACGACGCCAACGCCGGTCTTCCTGGCGATGGAGGACATGGTGTCGCCCGACTGGACCGTGTAGGTGCCCGCGCCGGCCTTTGGCGCGGCCGAGGCCGTCTGCGCCGGCTTGTCGGTCTTCGGCTTGTTCGCTGCCGAAGCGTCAACCTGCGCGGCGGACTTGCCGTCCTTGAGTTTCGGCTGCTGCGGCAGTACGGCGACCTTCTCCGGCGCCGGCGCCTTGGGGCTGTTTGCCGGCTTGCCGTCGGCAAGTTTCGGCTCTGTCCCCTTGCTTGAATAGGCATAGGCCGGGATGACCAGTTTCTGACCGGTCTTCAGCCCCTTGGTAGCGCTCAAGCCGTTGACCTTCATGATCACGTCGGCGGGCACATGATAGCGATGAGCGATGCCGGAAATGGTCTCGCCGTCGCTGACCACGATCTCGGTCGCATGCGGCGTACCAGCCGCAACTGGTTTCGGATCGGAGTCACCGGCATTCTTGAACGGCCTCGCCGGCTGGACGGTGCCGGTAGTCGTTCTGTCGACATGCGGTGCCGGTGCAAGCGCCGGCGCGGAAGCGGTGCGCATCGGAGCAGCTTTGGGCGCGCTCGGCGGCGGCAGCTGCTGGACGGTGACCGGCTCCAGGCTGGAGCGGCTGACCGACTGGTTATGGCTGCCATCGACAGGTGCCGCAGCGATCGGCTCGGCCGCCACGTCGCCCGGATAGGGCTGAGCGGTGCTCTGCTTGTCGATGATGGCGCGCTGATTGTTGGTCGAGGAGGTGAAGACGTCGTCGACACCATTGAACCGCGAGACTTGGGAGCTACACCCCGCCGCCATTCCGGCAAGCATGAGGACAGCGCAGCCCCGCGACAGAGTACGCCCGTTTGCCTTCAAAACACTGAATTGCATCGCACTAACCCGCACAGACCCGGTACACACTGGTCATGATTAAAGCGCGTTAATGTTACTGGCGGGTTAACCCCATAGAATCAGACGCAAATTTTCTTAAAACATTTTCGAATGCGCCGAAGCTGCGTTGATTCAGATCGGCCCGAGTCGAAAATGACAGGTTCTGAGAACCGGCCTACGCCGGCCGTAGCCTTCATAGAGCGGAGGCATTTATGACGGCTTCGGCCGGCGAAGGCCGGAGCGGAGCGTACTCAAACACGTGAGCATCGGATGCGCAGGAACCTGCCATTTGCAGGCCGGCCTCACCTGGATTTCAGTGCACCTAAATAACCGCCGCAACGCTGCGCAGGATCGGCTGCAGGCGCACGGTGCCGATATCCTCGCGCTCGAAGCGGCTGCCGACCTTGGTCAGCTTGGCCAGCACCTGCTCGCCCTCCTCCGGCCCGATCGGGGCAATGACGATGCCGCCGCTCGACAATTGGTCGAGCAGGAAGCGCGGCAGGCTGTCGAAAGCCGCCCAGGCTACGATGCGGTCGAACGGCGCTTCGTTGGCAAGGCCGTTGGAACCATCGGCCTGGCGCACGATGACATTGCCGATGCCGAGCGCCTCGAAGCGTTGCCTGGCCTGCTCGGCCAGCGTCTTGTAGCGGTCGACGCTGACGATGCGAGCCGCGAGCCGCGACATCACCGCTGCCGTGTAGCCCGAGCCGGTGCCGATCTCGAGCACCCGGTTGCCGGGCTCTATTGCCAGGGCCGCAATCACCGCCGCCTGCAGATCGGCGCCCTCGATCGCCTCGCCGCATTCGATCGGCAGCATGCCGTCCGACCAGGCGATGGAATGGAACTGGCCGTTGAGGAAGCCGCGCCGCGGCGTCGCCTCGAAGGCTGCGATCAGCGCCTTCGGCACCGCGCCTTGGCCGCGCAGGCGCAGCAGGAACGCGGCAAAACCCTCGCGATCGTCGAGCGGCAAGTTCATGCCAGAACCTTCTTCATGCGAACACCTTATTCAGACAGCGCCTTGGTCAGTTGGTCACGGATTTCATGCGCAGTGAGGTCAAGCTGCAGCGGCGTCACCGACACCAGCCGGTTGCGCAGAGCATGGAGATCGGTGCCCTGCTTGCCCTCGACCGGCTCGCGGCCGAAGCGCAGCCAGTAATAAGGCAGGCCGCGCCCGTCGCGGCGCTCGTCGACCCACAGGCTGTGCACCAGCTTGCCTTGCGACGTCACGACGGTGCCGGCGACCTCGTCAGGCAGGCAGTTGGGAAAGTTGACGTTGAGCAGCACGCCGTCCGGCAGCGGCATGGCGACGAGCTTTTTCAGCAGCGCCGGCGCCAGCGCTTCGGTGGTCTCGTAGGGAACGACGCGGTCCTCGCCGACATAGGAATAACCCTGGCTGAGTGCGATCGAGCGGATGCCGAGCAGCGCGCCTTCCATGGCGCCGGCGACGGTGCCGGAATAGGTGACGTCGTCGGCGATGTTGGCGCCGGAATTGACACCGGACAGGATCAGGTCCGGCGCGCCAGGCAGGATCTTCTTGACGCCCATGATGACGCAGTCGGTCGGCGTGCCGCGCACGGCGTAGTGTTTCTCGCCGATCTTGCGCAGCCGGAGCGGCTCCGAGATCGACAGCGAATGCGCGTAGCCGGACTGGTCCTGCTCCGGCGCCACCACCCAGACATCGTCCGACAGCGTGCGGGCGATGCGTTCGAGCGACGCCAGGCCCTCGGCATGGATGCCGTCATCATTGGTCAGAAGAATGCGCATTACTTCGATTCGATCTTCGCCAGACCGCCCATATAAGGCCGCAGCACTTCAGGAATGGTTACGCTGCCATCCTCATTCTGGTAGTTTTCGATGACGGCAATCAGCGCACGGCCGACAGCGGTGCCCGAACCGTTCAGCGTGTGCACAAAGCGGTTGCCCTTGCCATCCCGGTCCTTGTAGCGGGCATCCATGCGCCTGGCCTGGAAGTCGCCGCAGACCGAGCAGGACGAGATTTCGCGATAGGCGTTCTGGCCGGGCAGCCAGACCTCGATGTCGTAGGTCTTGCGCGCGCCAAACCCCATGTCGCCCGTGCACAGGACCATGGTGCGGAACGGCAGCTCCAGTCGCTTCAGCACCTCTTCCGCGCACTGCGTCATCCGCTCGTGCTCGGCGAGCGAAGACTCCTGGTCGGTGACCGAGACCAGCTCGACCTTGTAGAACTGGTGCTGGCGCAACATGCCGCGCGTGTCGCGGCCGGCGGAGCCCGCTTCCGAGCGGAAGCACGGCGTCAGCGCCGTATAGCGCAGCGGCAGCTTTTCATGGGCCGTGATTTCTTCGCGCACCAGGTTGGTGAGCGGGACCTCGGCGGTTGGAATCAACCCGAGCCGGCCATCGCCATGCTGCACGAAGAACAGGTCGTCCTCGAATTTCGGCAGCTGGTTGGTCCCGAAAAGCACTTCGTCGCGCACCATCAGTGGCGGGATGACTTCTTCATAGCCATGCTCGGTCGTGTGCAGATCGAGCATGAACTGGCCGATGGCGCGCTCCATCCGCGCCAGCCCGCTCTTCAGCACGGTGAAGCGTGATCCCGACAGCTTTGCCGCCCGCTCGAAATCCATCATGCCGAGCGCTTCGCCGATCTCGAAATGCTCCTTCACCCAGTTCGGCCGGGTCGGCACCTCGCCGACGATATGCTTGACGACATTGTCGTGCTCGTCCTTGCCGACCGGCACGTCGTCGAGCGGCACATTCGGCAGCACCGCCAGCGCATCGTTCAGCGTCTTGTCGAGCTCGCGCTCGCGCGCCTCGCCATTCTGGATGAAGGTCTTGATATCGCCGACTTCGGCCTTGAGCTTTTCGGCAAGTGCCGTGTCGCCCGAACGCATGGCGTTGCCGATCTCCTTCGAGGCGGCGTTGCGGCGTTCCTGCTTGGTCTGCAGCTCGGTGACGTGCTCGCGCCGCGCTTCGTCCTTCTTGATCAGCTCATCGACCGTGGACTGCGCCTCGTCAGCCGACCACGAGCGCTTGGCCAGCGCCTCGACAAGGGCCTTCGGGTTGTCGCGAATCCATTTGATATCAAGCATGGTTGGTCGTCCTCGAGCTAAGGCCTGAGGGCGTAAACCGCATCCTTCATCGATGCAAGATGGCGGCTGTCGCGTTTTTCCGCTAACGCGGATACCCGAACGCGACAGCCTATGAAGGAGCCTGCTTTGAGGACGCGTCCGCCGCCTTTTCGGCCACGGCTTCGGCGGCTTCCTGCTTCTCGCGCGCCAGCTTCTGCTTGACCTGATCGCGCTCGATCAGCCGGGCCGCCCAGATCGACACCTCGTAGAGCAGGATGGTCGGGATGGCCAAACCGATCTGGCTCATCGGATCAGGCGGCGTCAGCACCGCCGCGACGACGAAGGCGATGACGATCGCCCATTTGCGCTTCTCGGCCAGCGCCTTCGACGACAGCATGCCGACGCGCGTCATCAGGCTGGTCACCACCGGCAGCTGGAACACCAGGCCGAAGGAGAAGATCAGCGTCATGATCAGGCTGAGATATTCCGACACTTTCGGCAGCAGCGAAATCTGCACCTGGTCGTCGGTGCCGGCCTGCTGCATGGCGAGGAAGAACCACATCACCATCGGCGTGAAGAAGAAATAGACCAGCGACGCTCCCATCAGGAACAGGATCGGCGATGCGATCAGGAACGGCAGGAAGGCGTTGCGTTCGTTCTTGTAGAGGCCTGGCGCGATGAATTTGTAGATCTGCGTGGCGATCAGCGGAAAGGCGATGACCATGCCGCCGAACATGGCGAGCTTGACTTGGGTGAAGAAGAATTCCTGCGGCGCCGTATAGATCAGCTCGACCTTGTGCGGATCGAGCCCGGCCCACTGCGTGGCCCATTTGAACGGAACGACCAAAAGATTGAACAGCTTCTTGGCAAAGAAGAAGCAGACGAGGAAGGCGACGAAGAAACCGCCGATCGACCAGATCAGCCGCCGGCGCAGTTCGATCAGATGCTCCATCAGCGGAGCCGACGACTTCTCGATCTCGTCCTTTTCGCTGTCCGTAATGCTCACTTGGCGGCCCCCGCCGTCTTCTTGGACGCGGGCTTCGTGGCCGGCGCAGGCTTCGGCTCCGCCTTTGTGACTGCCTTCGGTGCAGCAGCCGGCTTGGTGGCGGCTTTTCCGGGTGCAGCCTTGGCGGGCGCCGCTGACGGCTTGGCCGCAACCTTCGCCGCAGGCGCCGGCTTTGCCGGTGCTGCCTTGGCTGCCGCTGTTTTGGTTGCCGGGGCCTTTGATATCGCAGCCCCCTTGGCGCGCGCGTTTCGTGGCGCTGCTGTTGCTGCAGCCGGTGTCACCACCGCCTGATCGGTCATCGCCGGAAGGATCGGCGCCGCCGGCGCTGTCTCCGGTCCGTTGACACCCGGCATCACCGTCGCGCCGTTCTTGAGCGGCTCGGCCGCCTGTGGTGTTTCTGCCGCGGGCGTTGCGGGATCGACGGCGGGCTTCGGCTTCATCACCGCATCGACGCCGGAGCGAACCTCTGCTGCCGCCTGTTCGAACGGATTGAGCTGCTTGCGGATCTCGGCCGCCGGATTGAGGCCGCGCAGCGTATCGACCGACTTCTTGACGTCGTCGAGCTCGGCTTCCTTCAGCGCCTCGTTGAACTGCTTCTGGAAGTCGGAGGCCATGGCACGCAGCTTCGCCGTCGTGCGGCCGAAGGTGCGCAGCATATTGGGCAAATCCTTGGGTCCGACGACCACGATCATGACGATCGCGATCACCAGCATTTCGGTCCAGCCGACTTCAAACATGGCAATCAGTTCCGACTAGTGCTTGTCGCCCAAAAGTGCGAAGCGGTTTGGGGCAACGACTTGCAAAAGCAACAAACCTTCGGCTCAGCTCTTGCTGGCCTTTTCCTTCACTGCCGAAACGGTCTCGTCCGGGCGGTGCTCGACGGTGCGCTTGTCTTCGGCGGTATCGTCGTCGGCCATGCCCTTCTTGAAGCTCTTGATGCCCTTGGCCATGTCGCCCATCAGCTCGGGTATCTTGCCGCGGCCGAACACCAGCAGCACGATCACCAGCACGATCATCCAGTGCCAAATCGAAAATGAACCCATTGTAACTCTCTCTCGAATGTTTTCCCTGGCGATGATCTATGCGTTTTCGCGTTGGGATTCAAACACAACAGCGACAAAGTTTATGAAGGCGCGGTCTATGTCACGCATTTTCGGCAAAGCTGCCCGCTACCAATCGGCGCATCTACCGCAGCAATGCAGCTTTTTGACAGCCGCTTGCGGTCAATCTTCCGTGACGCGCGGCGTCAGCAGGCCGAGTTCCTCGAGATCGATGTCGGTCAACGCATCCTCGTCCTCGGTCAGCGCGTCCGGATCGGCCGGCGGCAACGGGATGGCGAAATTCGACGGCATTCGGCCGGAAAGCAGCCCTGCCCCCTTCAGTTCGTCCATGCCGGGAAGATCGCGGATATCCTCCAGTGCGAAATGGTCGAGGAAAGTGTCTGTCGTGCCGTAGGTGACGGGACGGCCGGGCGTGCGGCGGCGGCCGCGCATGCGCACCCATTCCGTTTCGAGCAGCGTATCCAGCGTGCCCTTCGAGGTCTCGACGCCTCTGATGTCCTCGATCTCGGCGCGCGTCACCGGCTGGTGGTAGGCGATGATCGCCAGCACTTCGAGCGCCGCGCGCGACAGCTTGCGCTGCTGCACCGTGTCGCGGCTCATCAGGAAGGCGAGATCGCCGGCGGTACGGAAAGCCCAGGCATCGCCGACCCGGACCAGATTGACGCCGCGCCGCGCATAGATCTGCTGCAGCTCAGCCATGGCAGCGGCTATGCTGATGCCGTCGGGCAATCTGGCTGCGAGCTGCTTTTCGCTGACCGGCTCGGCGCTGGCGAACACGATCGCCTCGGCCATGCGTATGGCTTCGGCCATATGCAGCCGTTCGCCAGGATTCAGAAGCAGGGTATCAGTCGGATCCTGGGCGATAATGCCCTCCTCGGTCTCTTCTTCGACCTTGAACGGAATGACCGAAGCGTTGGCGCGTTCGCTCATGATGCCACCTCGACTGCCTTGATTGGTTGCGCGCGGCCGCGCAGATAGAGCGGCGCGAACACCTGGTCCTGTCGCATCTCGATGCTGCCTTCGCGCACCAGTTCCAGCGACGCCGCGAACGAGCTGGCAATCGCGGTACGCCGTTCGTCCGGGCTGGTCAGGTAATTGATCAGATAGCTGTCCAGCGCCGTCCAGTCGCGCAGCGAGCCGATCAGCCGGGTCAGGATATCGCGCGCATCCTTGAGCGACCACACGCCACGCCGGGCAATTGTCACATTGGTGATCGCCTGTTTCTGGCGCTGCTGCGCATAGGCGGTGAGCAAATCGTAGAGCGAGGCCGAATAGGCGTTACGCTTCTCGACGATGACCATTTCAGGCATGCCGCGTGCAAACACGTCGCGGCCGAGCCGGTTGCGGTTGACCAGCCTTGCCGAGGCGTCGCGCATGGCCTCCAGACGCTTCAGCCGGAACTGCAGCACCGCGGCCAGTTCCTCGCCGCTTTCGCCTTCCTCGCCGGGCTGCTTGGGGATGAGGAGCTTCGACTTGAGGAAGGCCAGCCACGCCGCCATCACCAGGTAGTCGGCGGCAAGCTCAAGCCTTAGCGCCCTCGCCGTCTCGACGAAGGTCAGATACTGCTCGACCAGCGCCAAGATGGAAATCCGCGACAGATCGACCTTTTGGTTGCGGGCGAGATGCAGCAAGAGGTCGAGCGGACCTTCGAACCCGGCGACGTCGACGACAAGCGACGGGTCGCCGGTGACCCGTGAATCGTCGTTCTCGGCCCACAGACGGTCCATCGGTGCGGCCTTCGCAGCCTTGCTGTCCAATGTCTCCGCCACTTGTTCCTTTACCTCTGGTTAGAGCATGATGCCGAAAAGTGTGAAGCGGTTTTCGGACGACATCATGCTCTCTCTATCTAATTTAGAGACGGATGATTTCAGGTCGAACAGACCTGAAATCATCCGTCTCTAGGCCACCGCATCGAAATAGGTGGCAAACTCGGCGCGTATCTCGGTTTCGTCGGCCCGGTCGCGATCCCTTATACAGGTCAGCGCCCGCTTGGCGCGCTCCAGCGATGTCCCTTCAAGTCCCGTGGTTCGCGATGCGATGCCCGCCATCTCCTCGAAAACGCCATTGCAGTGAAGGACCAGATCGCAGCCCGCCGCAAGGATCGAGGCCGCCTTTGTCGGGAAATCCCCAGAAAGTGCCTTCATCGAGGTGTCGTCGCTCATCAACAGCCCGTCGAAGCCGATCTCGCGGCGGATGATCTCGTCGATGACCTTGCCTGACGTGGTCGCCGGGTTGTTCGGATCGATGGCGCTGTAGACGACATGCGCCGTCATCGCCATCGGCAGATGGCTAAGCTCGCGGAAAGGGGCGAAATCATGCCGCTGCAGGTCGCTCAGCGAGGCATCGACCACAGGCAGTTCGAAATGCGTGTCGGCAAAGGCGCGCCCGTGACCCGGAATGTGCTTCATGACCGGCAGCACGCCGCCCGACATCAGCCCTTCCGCCGCCGCGCGGCCGAGTTCGATGACCGGGCGCGGCTCCTTGCCATAGGCGCGCGCGCCGATGACGTCGCTGGCGCCCTCGATCGGCACGTCCAGCACCGGCAGGCAATCGGCAGAGATACCGTAGCGTAACAGGTCGAAGGCGTGCAGCCGCGCCATCAGCCAGGCAGCGCGGGTGCCGGCATCATGGTCCTTGCGCCACAATGCGCCGAGCGCGCCGCCGGCGGGATAGTTCGGCGCCAGCGGCGGCCGCAGGCGCTGCACCCGGCCACCTTCCTGGTCGATGAACACCAGCGCATCGGGGCGCCCGATACAGTCGCGCATTTCGGCGACCAGATCGCGGATCTGCTCGGTTTCGCCGATGTTGCGCGCAAACAGGATGAAGCCCCACGGGCATTCATTGCGATAGAAACGGATTTCTTCGCGGGTCAGCGATTTCCCGGCACAGCCGAGGATCATGGATTTTGATTCGGTCATTCCACCAGTTTAGGGCTTCGCGCCGGCAAAGGGAATCTCCCCGGACGGCAAGCGCCTCAACCTCTCGCCCATCCACATGAAAAAGCCGGCGCGACCCTTGGGAACGCACCGGCTCTGATAATTGGATCCGGCCTTACCGAGACACGAAGCAGTTGCCGCCGGCAGCCTTGTAGCTGGTGCACAGATTGATCGCATCGTTGCGCGATTGCGCAGGCACCCGGACACGGTAGAAGGTGCCCTTGCCGGCGATCTCCGCCTTGACGATGTTGGCGGTGCGACCGGCGAGCACATTTCCATAGCGGCGCTGCAGGTCGGCGTAGTTGGCCTGGGCGCTTTCGACCGTCGGCTGCGAAGCGATCTGCATCGACCACGAACCGCCCGATGTCGAAGCCGTCGCCGGGATGGAGGCAACCTGGTCGGGCTTGACCTCGCCGACCACGTCGACCGGCTGGTCGGACGGGCGCTGCGGCGCCACGGCAACCGTCTGCGGCGTGTTGGCGGACTGGGTCTCAGCCTTCGGCGCAGCCGCCGGCTTCACCGGCTTGACCGGCTTGGCGGTCTCGGCACTTGCCTGGTCGCTATTTGCCTGATCGGCAGGCGCCACGGTGCCGGTCTGCTCGGCATCGGCCGAAGGGGCGACGTGCTGCGGCGCCGGGTCAAGCGGCTCAGTCGCCGCAACCTGCGGCGCGGCCGGCGTCGAGTCCTCGCGTGCCACCAACGAGCCGTCGGGCTTGACCACCATGGTCCGCACCTTGCGCGGGGCAACGGCGACCGTATCGGGGTTCTTCTCGGCTTCCTGCAGCACCTGCGCAATGCGGTCCTCGGATTTTGGCGCCGGCGCGACAGCCGCGTCGGGGTTGCCGGCAGCGTCGGGGTTGACGGCAGCTTCGGGGTTGCCGGCAGCGTCGGGGCCTGGGGCAGTGTCGTCGGGCGACAGATCGACGACGCGGCTTTCAGGCTCCTGCGCCTTCACATCGACCGGCTCTTCGGTGTTGGTGACCAGCTTCTCCTGAACCGGCTCGGCCGGCTTGGTGCCCTTGGCGACCGCATCATAAACCTTGTTGTCCTGGTTCGGCACCACGGCGCCGCCCGGATTTTCGGGCTTGACCTTGATCGGCCTGTTGTCGGCTTTGACAATGACCGGCGCATCGCTGCCGCCCTTGCCGCCGAACGACAAGGCGAAGGCGCCAAGGCCGCCGGCAATCGCAACCGCAGCAACGACCCCCGCGACCAGCAGCCCGCTCCTGCGCGGCCGTGCGGCTTCCTGCTCGGCGAGGCCCGGCACCGCCATTGCCTCGTCCAGATCCGGATCGTAGTCGAGTTCGTCGACCGCGAAATCGTCGGCCTGCGAAACCGGCTGGCTGCCGGGCAGATCGTCCATGTCGAAGCCGCCGGCGGAATCGGCGTGGTGAGCTTGCGTGGCTGCAAGCACTTCGGCTGGCCGCGCAGCATAGGCGCGCTGGTCGAGCTCGTGGCCCGAACTGAAGCCGGAACTGTAGGAATCGTCATCATAGCCGGCACTGCGTGCGGCAGTGGGCGGCGCCACTTCCACCGCGTTCATCTCGTTGAGCATGCCGGCGAATTCGGCGTCGATGTCGTCGTAGGCGGCCGGCTCGTCTTGCTCGAAGCTGAGTTCTGGAATGTCGAGGTCGTCGGCAATCGCCACCACACGCTCCGGCACATCGACCGTCTCGACATCCGGCATCTCGTCATAGGCCTGAGGCGGCGCCTGGCGCGATGGCGTCGGCGCCACATAGGCAGCAGCTGCAACCGGCTGGTCGCGATAGCTTGGCGCTGCCGCCGGCGGCATGGACGGCTTTTCTGCAAAAGAAGGTTGCGGCTGCGCTGCAAAGGAAGGCTGGGCCGGGGTGGGAGTCACGCGGCTCCACGAACGCGCCGGCTCCGGCGGCGTCGAGCGCCAGTCGCCAGCGACCGGTGCTGCCGTGTCATTACCGAGATCGATGCCCTTGGCGAGCGCCGCATCGAAGGCATGATCATCGAACTCGATCTCGGGCTCATGGCCCTCGAGTTCGCCGGCAAGCAGATCGTCGAAATCGGCATCGTCCGCCTGGGCCTCCTGAGGAGCCGGCGCGTGTTCGTCCAGGTCCCAGTCGAGATTATCGACCGGAGCGACCGGCGTTGCGACGGACCGCTGCACCGGGGCAACCGCCTCATAAGTCCTGGTGGGCTCGATGGCGGCAGCCCTGGTGGGCTCGGTGACGACCGGAATCGGCGCGACTGGCGCCGGGCGTGGTGTGGTCATGGCGCCAAGCAACGCGTTGAGTTCATCTTCCAACGTCCGTTCGTCAGCGACCGGAGCGGCCGGGGTCGCCATATTGGTAGGCGCCACATAGGCTGGTGCGACCGGAGTTGGCTGAACCAGAGCGGGTGCGGTCTCGGCCACCGGCTCGTGATCGGCAAGCGCATCATCGATGCTCAGATCGAAATCGTCGAATGCTTCGTGCGCAGTCTCATGAGAGGGGCTGGCCTCCACGGTCCAGGCCGGCGTCTCGTCCACTTCCGGCGCATCCATCTCAACCGGCGCGCTGACCTGCAGATCGCTGACATCCAGATCGCGCTCTTCCGGATCCTCGGCCTCAACAGGCTGAGCCTCGAAAGCCTGAGGCTCGAAATGCTCGGCTGCAAAATCCTGGGCTGCAAAATCCTGAGCTGCAAAGTCCATGTCGACATCGGCCATCGCGTCATCGAAATGACCCGCAAAATCCTCGTCGGCAACAGCGTAGTCGGCGGCGCCGACGGCGTCGAAGGTATGGATCGGCGCCTCGGCTACTGGCGCGGCATACTGGTCCTGCGCCGGCGCAGGACCGTCCAGCGTCAGCTCGTCTTCCAGCGACATCGAGACGGCATTGTCGAAATCATCGTCGAACGCGACATAGTCGGCGGGCGCAGCAGCAACCTGGGCGACATCTGCGGCATGGGCGACGGTCGCATCGTCATCGAGCAGCAACCCCTGCTCGAGCGAAGCGGCAAGCTCGTCATCCATCGGCAGGTCGTCTTCGAGCGGCGATACGTTTTCCAGCGAGCTGGCGACGGCATTGTCGAAATCATCGTCGAATGCAGCTTCGTCGAATGCGGGCTCGGCAAACGAAGGTTCCGCAAACGAGGGTTCAACGGGAGCAGCCGCAGCCTGCGGGGCAGCGCCGAAATCCAGATCGGCGGCATCGTCGAAGACGAAATCATATTCCAGCGAAGCAGCCAGCGCATCGTCCATCGCGGCATCGGTGGTTTCGAAAGCCGGCTCGCGAATCTCGGCAGCAGGTTCGTAGGGCTCAGCGGCAGGCTGGTGAACCTCGGGAGCTGGCTGGCTGGCCTCCATGGAACCGACTTCATCGCCGAATTCGCCCATCAACTCCTTCTCGAGGTCGATGTCGAAATCGCCCTCGTCTGCAGCCGTCTCGACGGCTGGCGCCTGCGGCTTGACCGGCTGGCGCGGATCGAAACCCATGATCCTGGTCAGTTCAGCGAACGGATCATCTTCGGCGATGTCGTTGTTGTCGGCTACTCTCAGCTGGGTTCTGTCTGCCATTATTGTTCCCGAACTCGCACTCATTCGGACGCCATGGACGTCGCGTAGGGTTGGCCCTTACCAGCGCAATGTGGGCAAATGGTGACAGGTGTTTTAGTTAAACCTAACGCATCTCAGTGGGCGCATCAGCCCCAATCAGCGTCAGGCCGGAAGTCAAAACATCCGAAACAGCCTGCACCAGCCCTAGTCTGGCATGAGTCAATTGTCGGTCGTTAACCTTAACAAAACGTAAGTCGGGATTCTCGGTGCCCCGATTCCAGTGTCCATGGAAGGTGGAAGCCAGATCGTAGAGGTAGAATGCCAGCCGGTGCGGCTCCAGCGCAAGGGCCGCGGATTCGATCAGCCTTGGATATTCAGCCAGCTTCCGGATCAGGCCGATCTCGCCCTCGTCGGTGAGCGACGCCGAGGCCGCGGCCAGGCTGTTGCGGTCGAAATTGGCCTCGCCCAGTTGCTCGCTCGCCTGCCGGAACACCGAATGACAGCGCGCCGAAGCGTACTGCACGTAGAACACGGGATTGTCCTTGGACTGTTCGGTGACCTTGGCGAAATCGAAGTCGAGCGGCGCGTCGCTCTTGCGGTAGAGCATCATGAAGCGGATCGCATCGCGGCCCACCTCCTCCACCGCTTCGCGCAACGTCACGAAGTCGCCCGACCGCTTCGACATCCGAACCGGTTCGCCATCGCGAAACAGCTTCACCAGATTGCACAGGAGCACCGTTAGTTGCAGCTTCAGATCATCGCCTGCAATCGCCCGCGCCAGCGCTTCCAGCCGCTTGACGTAGCCGCCATGGTCGGCGCCCAGCACATAGATCAGGCCGACGAAACCGCGGTCGACCTTGTCCTTGAGATAGGCGACGTCGGCGGCGAAATAGGTGAACGAGCCGTCGGACTTGACCAGCGCCCGGTCCATGTCGTCGCCGACCGCCGTCGAGCGGAACAGCGTCTGCTCGCGGTCTTCCCAGTCGTCCGGCTTCTCGCCCTTGGGCGGCGGCAGCTTGCCCTTGTAGATATGGCCCTTCAGCGTCAGATCGTTGATCGCCGAGCGGATTTTTTTGGCATTGTCGGCATGCAGCGTGCGCTCGGAGAAGAAAACGTCGTGATGCACATTGAGCAACGCCAGATCCTCGCGGATCATCACCATCATGGCGTCGATCGTGCGGTCCTTGACGATTGCCAGCGACTCATCGTCGGGCATCTGCAAGAGCTTGCGGCCAAATTCGGCAGCCAGCGCCTGACCGACCGGCACAAGGTAATCGCCGGGATAGAGACCGGCCGGTATCTCGCCAATGTCGTCGCCCAGCGCTTCGCGGTAGCGCAGGAAGGCCGAACGCCCGAGCACGTCGATCTGCGCGCCGGCGTCGTTGATGATGTATTCCTTGGTGACGTCATAGCCGGCGAAGGCCATCAGATTTGCGAGCGTGTCGCCGACAACCGCGCCCCGGCAATGGCCGACATGCATCGGCCCGGTCGGATTGGCCGAGACATATTCGACATTGGTCTTCTTGCCGCCACCGACGGTCGAGCGGCCGTAGTTTTGCCCCTCGCCCAGCAGCGCAGTCAGATGTGCCTGCCAGAAAGCGTCCTTGAGCCGGAGATTGACGAAGCCGGGACCGGCGACGTCGGCTTCGGCAACATCGGCGTCGCTGCGCAGCACTTCCACCAGCCGCTCGGCCAGCGCGCGCGGGTTCTGCCCGGTGGGCTTGGCCAGTACCATCGCCGCATTGGTGGCGAGATCGCCATGGCTGGCGTCGCGCGGCGGCTCGACGGCGATGCGCGACAGGTCGGGCGAAACGCCATTACTGTCTTTCAAATCAAGCGCTTCGACGGCTTTTGTGATTCGCGCGCTGAAATCGGCGAAGATGTTCATGGGTCTTGCTCTGGCGGACTGTGCAGGGGAACCGGCTCATTGGCCGGCAAATCGCGCCCGCCCTAGCTTAAATCGGGCGTATGGTCAAACAGACGGCGGTGTTCCTTCAAGGCGTAGGTATCCGTCATCCCCGCCAGGAAATCGGCGACGCTGCGCGCCTTGATGCGGTCCTCCGCCCGGTCGAGCCCCTCCCGCCAGCCGTCCGGCATGGCGCGCGGATCGGCGAAATAGACATCGAACAGGTCGCGCACGATCTGCTCGGCCTCAGTGCGAACGCGCATCACCTCGTCATGCCGGTAGAGATGCTTGTAGAGAAAGGTCTTCAATTCCTTCTCGGTCGCCGCCACGTCAGCGGAAAAGGTCACCATCGTTTCGCCCGCCGCCCGCACCGCTTCGGCGCTGTCAGGCTTGATGCGCTCAAGATTGGCGGTGGTGGAAACAATGACGTCCTCGACCATCATCGTGATCTGCCGGCGCATCAGCTCATGGCCGGTGCGCACATCGTCCAGGCCCGGATAGCGCGCGCGCACGCTTGCCAGGATCGATCCCGGCAGCGCCACCGTTTCCAGCATGTCCAAGGTCAGGAAGCCGGAGCGCAGGCCGTCGTCGATGTCATGGGTGTTGTAGGCGATATCGTCGGCGATCGCAGCACATTGCGCCTCGATGCCGGCGAAATGGTCGAGTTCGAGGTCGTGCAGCTCGGAATAGTCGCGGATCGCCTGCGGCACCGGGCCTTTGAGCCCTTTTCCCTTGGCATCTGTCAGCGGCCCATTGTGCTTGACCAGCCCTTCCAGCGTTTCCCAGGTCAGGTTTAGCCCGTCGAACTCGGCATAGCGCCGCTCCAGCCGCGTCACCACGCGCAGCGACTGCGCATTGTGGTCGAAGCCGCCCCATTGGGCCATCCGCTCGTTCAGCGCGTCCTCGCCGGTATGGCCGAACGGCGTGTGACCGAAATCGTGCACCAAGGCGACCGCCTCGGCCAGATCCTCGTCGCCGCGCAGCGCTCGCGCCAGAGCCCGCGCAATCTGCGCGACCTCGATCGAATGCGTCAGCCGGGTGCGATAGTGGTCGCCTTCATGGGCGACGAACACCTGCGTCTTGTGCTTCAGGCGGCGGAAGGCGGTGGAATGGATGATGCGGTCGCGGTCGCGCTGGAATGGCGTGCGAGTCGGGCTCTCGACCTCGTCATAGAGCCGCCCGCGCGACCTGGCTGGGTCGCTGGCATAGGCCGCGCGCGGCCGATAGCCGAACCCAATGTCGCCAAGCTCATTTGTCATGGCTGATGCCGCCGCAGTTGACTTGCCCCTTCCCGCTTCATACCTATCATGTGAAACCGAAAGCAAGGTGACGCCCATGGGCGCTGATGCCAAGACTGCCATGAAAGTCGAGATGACCGAGTCCGCCGCCAGGCGGATCGCGAAAATCGTCTCTGGCGAGGCCGGCAAGACGGCGCTGCGCGTCTCCGTCGAAGGCGGCGGCTGCTCCGGCTTTTCCTACAAGTTCGACCTGGTCGATACGCGCAACGACGACGACGTCGCCATCGAAAAGGACGGCGCCACCGTGCTGATCGACGATTTGTCGCTGGTCTATATGGGCGGCTCGGTGATCGACTTCGTCGACGATCTGATGGGCCAGTCGTTCCAGATCCGCAACCCCAATGCAGTCGCCTCCTGCGGCTGCGGCACCAGTTTCTCCATCTAGGCAGATGTCCGGCGTCGGCGCGGTCCGTCAGGTCGCACTGTCGGCCGGGCGCGACCTCGACGTCACGCTGGCCTTCTGGCACGATGTGCTCGGCCTCAGCGTTCATGCCCGCTACGATCCGCCGGGCATCGCCTTCATCATGGCCGGTGATATCAGGTTGCTGTTCACCGATGGCGTTCCGGCCGGCACCGTCTATCTCGATATAGCCGGGCTCGAAGCCTTCCACGCCGAGGCGAAAGCGTCCGGCGTTCCCTTCACCGCACCGCCGGCGCTCGTCCACAACGACACCGAAGGCACGTTCGGAACGGCGGGGGAAAGCGAGTGGATGGCCTTTCTAAAGGACCCGGCAGGCAATACGATCGGGCTTGTCGAACGTCTTTCGCCCGAACATCCCTGAGGCCGCCCATGAAAATCGTCACCTGGAACATAAACGGCATTCGCGCCCGCATCGGCAACCTCACCCACTGGCTGAGCGAAAGCCAGCCCGACATCGTCTGCCTGCAGGAGATCAAATCGGTCGACGAGCAGTTCCCGCGCGCCGAGATCGAGGCGCTTGGCTACAACGTGGAAACCCATGGCCAGAAGGGCTTTAACGGCGTCGCCCTGCTGTCGAAACTTCCGTTCGACGAGGTTATCAGAGGCCTGCCAGGCGACGAGACTGATGAGCAGGCGCGCTTCATCGAGGGCGTGTTCTCGACCGACCAGGGCGCGCTGCGCGTCGCCTCGCTCTATCTGCCCAACGGCAACCCGGTCGATGACGAGAAGAAGTTTCCCTACAAGCTGGCCTGGATGGAACGGCTGCATCGCTGGGCCGAGCAGCGGCTGCTTCTGGAGGAGGCGCTGGTGCTGGCCGGCGACTACAATGTCATCCCCGAGCCGGTCGATGCGCGCTTCCCCGAGAACTGGCTTGGCGATGCGCTGTTCCAGCCGCAGACCCGGCAGGCCTTCCGGCGGCTGAAGAATCTCGGCTTTACAGAGGCGGTGCGCGCCGTCACCGATGCGGCCGACGTCTACACCTTCTGGGACTACCAGGCCGGCGCCTGGCAGAAGAACAACGGCATCCGCATCGAC
Organism: Mesorhizobium sp. M0615; assembly: GCF_040320805.1. Classification (NCBI taxonomy): domain Bacteria; kingdom Pseudomonadati; phylum Pseudomonadota; class Alphaproteobacteria; order Hyphomicrobiales; family Phyllobacteriaceae; genus Mesorhizobium; species Mesorhizobium sp. M0615. The sequence goes on from NZ_JAMYQI010000005.1 coordinate 63,378, forward strand.
CATCTGCTGTTGTCGCCCGAAGCGGCCAACCGCTTTTCCTCGGCCTCGATCGAAAAGCATGTGCGCGCCTGGGAAAAACCTTCCGACCACGTGCCGGTGGCGATCGATCTGGCGCTGCTGCCGGCCTGATATCAGCCGAAACCCTGATATCGCCACAATCGCGCCATTCAGTCAGAGATCAGCATGGCGGCTGGGGTTCCATGGCACTACGATTCCTCCTTTGCCCGATCGGCCTGGCATTTGCCATGGCCTCCCCTGCAGCGGCACTTGCCGACCAGCAGTGCCTGGCCAATGGCAAGTCCTACCAGGTCGGCCAGGTCACCTGCCTGACGGTTTCAGACCAGAGCCATATGGCCCGCTGCGACCTGGTGCTCAACAACACCTCATGGACCAAGATCGACGACAGCTGCCCCGACACCACGATTAAGCCGCATCTGCACGTCACGCCGATCTCGATGCCGGTGTACAGAGCGGTGCCGGCGGAACTCACCGAGAACTGATGGATGTGAGCTAATCTCCCCCCTTGAGGGGGAGATGGCCGGCAGGCCAGAGGGGGGCGCGAAGAAAGGCGACCTTTCGGTCAAACAAGCTCACCCTTTCAGTCCAACCCGGGCAAACTTTAGTCAACTGAAATGCCAGCGGGACAGCGCCCCCCTCTGCCCTGCCGGGCATCTCCCCCTCAAGGGGGGAGATTGGCAATTTCACTGGTCGTCACCACCCTTGGTGAGAAGATCGTCGGCAAGCGAAATCGCCGTGCGGCGGTCGGCTTCGCCGGCGGCGGCAAATGCCTCTTCCTGCATGCCGCGGATCCACGGCTGGTCGCTCGGCGAGGCGCGTTCGAGCGCGGCGGTCATCATGGCCAGCCCGCGCACGATCTTGCCGCTCTGGAACAGAAGATTGCCGAGCGTCGCCTGGGCGCCGGCATGGCCTTTTTCGGCGGCGAGTTGGAACCAGCGGCCGGCCTGCTTGACGCTGGCCTTGACGCCGCCCTCGCCCTTCAAAAACATCTGGCCCATCTCGAACTGGGCGTTCGGGTTGCGGTAGTTGGCGGCCGCGCGCATGTAATATTCCTGCGCCGCGACCTCGTTTTCCTCGACCGGGCTGCCGGGGATACCTGTCCGGAGATAGTCGCCCAGCGCCACCAGCGCGTCGGAGACATAGCTTTCCTCCGGCGATCCCGGCTCGACATCCTGATCGACGATCTCGGAGAAGAATTTGAAGGCCGCATAGTCGTCGCGCGTCACGCCGTCGCCTTCGGCGTACATGCGCGCGAGCTTCCAGGTGGCGCCGATCTGGCCGTTCTCGGCGGCGTATTTATAGGCCTCGACCGCCTGTTCCTTGTGGCCGCTCTTGTAAGCGGAGAAGCCGAACTGGAACACGGCCCATGGGCTCGATTGCGGCTTCACGCCGGTCTTGTCGTCGAACACCTTGTCGTCGAAGGCCATGGCCTGGCCCACGGCGCCAAAGATCGCAACAGCGACCAGTGCCGGAAGGACAGACGACCTCAACAACTCAGATATCCGCATAGCAATGTGTTTCTTTGGCACCGCCCGGATGGGTGACCGCGCCGTCGCGGGCAGGCCCTACCGTTTGTGCGTATTTCCAGATCGCGCCCGACTGATAGTCGGTCGTGCGCGCCTTCCAGGCCTTCGCCCGCGTTGCCAGTTCGGCCTCGGACAGGTCGACCTCGATCGTGCCTTTGGTTGCATCGATCGAAATCACATCGCCGTCTTTCAAGAGCCCGATCGGGCCGCCAACGGCAGCTTCGGGCCCGACATGACCGATGCAGAAACCGCGCGTCGCGCCCGAGAAACGACCGTCGGTGATGAGAGCGACCTTGCCGCCCATGCCCTGGCCGTAGAGCGCCGCCGTCGTCGACAGCATCTCGCGCATGCCCGGGCCGCCGCGCGGACCTTCGTAACGGATGACGAGAACCTCGCCTTCCCGGTAGTTGCGGTGCGTGACCGCCTCGAAACATTCCTCTTCCGAATCGAAACACCGTGCCGGACCTGAGAATTTCAGCTCCGTCATGCCCGCGACCTTCACGATCGCGCCTTCGGGGGCAAGGTTGCCCTTCAAGCCCACGACACCGCCGGTTTGGGTGATTGGTCGGTTGGCGGGACGGACCACATCCTGGCTATCATTCCAGGCAACATGCTCCATGTTTTCGGCCAAAGTACGGCCAGTCACGGTCATGCAGTCGCCATGGAGATAGCCGTGGTCGAGCAGCGTCTTCATCAACAGCGGAATGCCGCCGGCCTCGAACATGTCCTTGGCGACATATTTGCCGCCCGGCTTGAGGTCGGCGATGTAGGGCGTCTTCTCGAAAATCGCGGCAACGTCGAACAGGTCGAACTTGATGCCTGCCTCATGCGCGATCGCCGGCAGGTGCAAAGCCGCATTGGTCGAGCCGCCGGTGGCCGAGACCACGGTCGCCGCATTCTCCAGCGCCTTCAGCGTGACGACGTCGCGCGGCCGGATGTTCTTGGCGATCAGCTCCATGATCTTTTCGCCGGAGGCGAAATTGAAGCGGTCGCGCATCTCGTAGGGCGCCGGCGCGCCGCAGGAGTACGGCAGCGCCAGGCCGATCGCCTCGGCGACGGTGGCCATAGTGTTGGCTGTGAACTGGGCCCCGCAGGAGCCGGCGGACGGACACGCCGCCTGCTCGATCTCGAGCAGTTCGGCATCGCTGACCGTGCCGACCGAATGCTGGCCGACCGCCTCGAACACGTCCTGCACGGTGATCTGGCGGCCGCGATAGGAGCCCGGCAGGATCGAGCCGCCATAGATGAAGATCGACGGCACGTTGAGCCGCACCATGGCCATCATCATGCCGGGCAGCGACTTGTCGCAGCCGGCAAGGCCGACCAGCGCATCGTAGCAATGTCCGCGCATGGTGAGTTCGACCGAATCGGCGATGACATCGCGCGACACCAGCGACGACTTCATGCCCTGGTGGCCCATGGCGATGCCGTCGGTGACGGTGATGGTGCAGAATTCGCGCGGCGTGCCGTTGGCGGCCGCGACGCCTTTCTTGACCACTTGCGCCTGGCGCATCAGCGAGATGTTGCAAGGCGCCGCCTCGTTCCAGCAGGAGGCAACGCCGACCAGCGGCTGCGCGATCTCGGCGGCAGACAGGCCCATGGCATAGAGATACGAACGGTGCGGCGCACGCGCCGGACCGACGGTCACATGGCGGCTAGGCAGCTTGGCCTTGGAAATGACTTTGGCGTCCATTCTCTTCCTTGCCGCGGGCGGTGCGGCCTGCCTCATCGCCGAGCCTTGTGGCGCGTGTCCCGAGACGAATTCGAGGTGCGCCGGGTTTATGGCGGGAAATGGGCAATTTCTTCGGGCGAGGCTGTAGCGCGGGGGTTGGTCGGGAACTGTTGCCAAAACGTCACAATTGCGAGAGGTGAAAGTGATGCGACGGATTTGCAACACCAAGTTTTCCGTCATCGCTCGATGGTCCACCCACAAAACAAAAAGGCCGGGCTATACCCGGCCTTTCGTTATAATTTTCAGAGCCTTAGAACTTGATCTTGACGCCGCCCGAAATTGCCGTGACCAGATCGTTGCCGAAGTCGTAGCTGACGTCGGTACCGGCCTCATAGCCATTCTCGTCAGTCAACGTGCCTGAGTGACCACTGGTCAGTACACCAACCGCGCCGGCCAACCGCACTTCGATGTTGGCGGTTGGCGTGTAAGCGACGCCGCCACCGAGCGTCCAGGTATCGGTCTGCGAGCCAACACCGTGCGACGTGCCGCGATCCCAAGATAGCTGGGCGGCACCACTCCACTGCTCATTGAACTTGTGGCCGATGCCGGAGGTCACCGTCCAGCCATCGCGGTACATCAGGTCGAGCGAGGTTAGCCTAACTGGAAATGGGGAAATCGTCGTGCAAGGTGCAAGGCCCTTGGTTGCTTGCGAGCAGATCGGAATGCTCTGCAGCACACTCCAGTTGACCCATTTGATCGAGCCGAAAGCGAGCCAGCCAGGCGCGATGCCTGACTGAAGCTTCAATTCCACCGAATCCGGCATAGACGCGGAACCGTAGATGTCAGGTTTACCCTGGCCGACTTGCGATAGGTCGAGCGTACCCTCAAGATTGTCCAACTTGACCTGCGAGTTATAAACGAGGCTGGCACGCAGCGCGATTTCGGGGATCTCATAAGCAAGGCCGGCGCGCCAGCCCCAGCCGGTACCCTTTAGGTCAACGCGACCAACGGCGCCAGGCGCCAGCGGCGTGATGAAGCTTTCCTTGAAACCATAGACTTCTTGGTAAAAGACACCGCCGATAAAACGTAGCTGGCCCTTGCCGGCATCCATTTTGTAGGAGCAGGTGGCTGCGTAATTATTGCTCTTGATATCGGTTTCGATGTTGGAGAAAGAGCCGTTCCAGATGCCAGGATTCGTATGCGCGCCCCAAGGCTGCGAATAGTCAGCCATGCAGTCGACGTCTTTAACCACCTCGGCCTTGAAGCCTATGCGCGGCACCCAGTAGCCTTCGCTGTCATCAGCTGTGCTTTTGAAGTTGAGCGTCGCGTTGCCGTCGACGGCATTCTTGAGCTTGCGCTCAGGCATCACGTAGGTCGCCTCGGCTTCGGTGGCGAAGCGCGCCGGATCGAACAGAAGGTCGATGTCGTAGCCACCGCGCTCGATGCCGCCGGCATGTACGGAACCGATCAAGCCCAGCGAAAAACACCCCGCCCCCAGCAGTGTTTTAAAACGCAGATTGTTCATGGATATCCTCCCCGAAATACTAGTGGGTCAAGCTAGAACCAATTCGGGTTAACGGCGCAACAATGAATTCACATAGCGTACATGTACACCTGAGCCGGCTGCCTTTCCGGCACAGCGGCTGGTTCCGAAGCAAGGCCGAAAAACGACTTTCCGGGGGCAGATCAGCGAAAGAATTCTGTGAAACCCGTCACAAAAAGCTCAAACAAGCCCTTTCGGAGCTATTTGGCCCGATTGTTACATTATGGCAACAATGGGGCTGAAACTTTCCGTTTACGTCAATATTAACCTTACGGAATGCCTGTTGTTCGAGCAAAAGAACCGCCGCCAAGCACTTGCCGGCGCCTTGCGAATCCAGCGCTCAACCAGCGTCGCGCACCCTGGTCAACGCCACCGAAAGCTTCTCCTGCTGATCGCGGTATTCGTCGAGTTTTTCGCGCTCGGCCGCGACGATCTCTTCCGGCGCGCTGGCGACGAACCGTTCATTCGACAGCTTCTTGTGCAACCGCGCGATTTCCTCGGTCACCTTGGCCAGTTCTTTCTGCAGCCGCGCCGCCTCGGCGGAGAGATCGATCAGGCTGCCGAGCGGCAGGCAGACCGTCGCCTCGTTGACCACGATCTGGGCCGAGCCCTTGGGTGCCGCGTCCTCCAGCGAGATATCGCCGACCCGCGCCAGCCGCTTGATGGCGGACGCATGGCGGTCGAGCCTCTGCCGGGTCTCGACGCTGGCGCCAACCACCACCAACGGTGCGATCGCCGCCGGCGGCACGTTCATTTCGGAGCGCACGGAGCGGATGCCGGACACCAGATCGACCAGCCAGTTGATGTCGGCGGCCGCGTCCGCGTCCTCGAAGTCCGGCGACGGCCAGGCGGCGTGGCAAAGCAGCGTTGCGCGCGTCCGGCCCTCGCCCGCCGTCTGCGCCCACAACTCCTCGGTCATGAACGGCATCATCGGGTGAAGCAGCTTGTAGATCTCGTCGAGCACGAAGGCGACGCAGGCGCGGCTTTCGGCTTTGGCCGCCTCGTCAGTGCCCATGAACACCGGCTTGAGCAGTTCGAGATACCAGTCGCAAAACAGGTTCCAGACGAAGCGGTAGGCAGCCCCTGCCGCCTCGTTGAAGCGGTATGAGGTGATGCCCTCGGTGATCGCGTGCGACGCCCGGGTCAATTCGGTCAGGATCCAGCGGTTGACCGGCAACTTGGCGTCGTTCAGCCAAAAATCGTCATTGCGCGCGACCTCGTTCATCTCGGCAAAGCGTGTCGCGTTCCACAGCTTGGTGCCGAAATTGCGGTAGCCGGCGATGCGCGCCGGATCGAGTTTTACGTCGCGCCCCTGCGCCGCCATCACCGTCAGCGTGAAGCGCAGTGCGTCAGCACCAAACTCGTCGATGAGGTCGAGCGGATCGATGACGTTGCCTTTCGACTTCGACATCTTCTGCCCGTTCTTGTCGCGCACCAGCGCATGCACATAGACGGTGTGGAACGGCTCCTCGTGCATGAAATGCAGGCCCATCATCATCATCCGGGCGACCCAGAAGAAGATGATGTCGAAACCGGTCACCAGCACGTCGGTCTGGTAATAGGTTTTCAGCTCCGGCGTGTGATCCGGCCAGCCCAGTGTCGAGAACGGCCAAAGCGCCGACGAGAACCAGGTGTCGAGCACGTCCTCGTCGCGGGTCAGGATCTCGCCCGGCTTGAAGGTCTCGAGCTTGTCCTCGACCCAGGCCTTCCATGGACCTTCCAGCGCCAGATAATATTCGATCGCGGCGCCCAGCGCCTCTTCCTCGGTCTTCTCGACGAAGACCCGGCCGTCCGGCCCGTACCAGGCCGGGATCTGGTGACCCCACCATAGCTGGCGTGAAATACACCAGGGCTGGATGTTCTCCATCCAGTCGAAATAGGTCTTTTCCCAGTTCTTGGGCACGAAGTTGGTACGGCCTTCGCGCACCGATGCGATCGCCGGCTTGGCCAGCTCGGCGGCGTTTGCATACCACTGCTCGGTCAGAAACGGCTCGATCGGCACGCCGCCGCGGTCGCCATGCGGCACGGCGTGGCGATGCGGCTCGATCTTGTCGAGGAAGCCGCCGGCCTCCATCAGCTCGACGATTTTCTTGCGCGCGACGAAACGGTCGAGACCGTCGAGCTCGTCCCAGACGGCCTGGCGCTCCGGCGTCACGTCGAGCCCGGCGAGAAAATCCTCGTTATCCCTGAGCGTTATTGCCGCCTCGATGGTCAGGATGTTGATCGCCGGCAGCTTGTGGCGCTTGCCAACCTCGAAATCGTTGAAGTCGTGCGCCGGCGTGATCTTGACGGCGCCGGAACCCTTTTCCGGGTCGGAATACTCGTCAGCCACAACCGGAATTTTCCGGCCGACGATCGGCAACACGACATTCTTGCCGACCAGATGCCGGTAGCGCTCGTCGTCCGGGTGCACGGCGACTGCCGTATCGCCCAGCATCGTCTCGGGCCGTGTCGTCGCCACGGTGATGAATGTCCCAGGATTTTCCGGATCGAAAATCTCGCCCTCGATCGGATAGCGGAAGTGCCAGAGATTGCCATTGACCTCCTGCGGCTCGACCTCCAGGTCGGAGATCGCCGTCAACAGCTTCGGGTCCCAGTTCACAAGGCGCTTGTCCTTGTAGATCAGCCCTTCCTTGTAGAGGCTGACAAAAACTTCGAGCACGGCCTTGGACAGGCCTTCATCCATGGTGAAGCGTTCGCGCGACCAGTCCGCCGAGGCGCCGAGCCGCTTCAGCTGGTTGAAAATGGCGCCGCCGGACTCGGCCTTCCACTCCCAGACCTTGTCGATGAACTGTTCGCGGGTGAGATCGCGGCGATGTATCTGCTTTTCCATCAGCTGGCGTTCGACCACCATCTGCGTGGCGATGCCGGCATGATCCATGCCGGGCTGCCACAGCACGTTTTTGCCGCGCATGCGCTCGAAGCGCACGAGTATGTCCTGCAGCGTGTTGTTGAGTGCATGGCCCATATGCAGCGAGCCGGTGACGTTGGGCGGCGGGATGACGATGGTGAAGGCCTCCGCCCCCTCCTCGGCGCCGGCGCCGGCGCGAAATGCGTCCGCCTCTTCCCAGATTTTGGCGATCCTGGGCTCGACGGTCTTGGCGTCGTAGGTCTTTTCAAGCATGGGAAAATGGTCCGCGCGGTCGGGAGTTTTGCTGACCCGGTGTAAATCGGAAGGTTTTGGCCAAGTCAACCGCGAGGGCGGCCTCAGTCCTTCAACGCAAATAGGCGGGGCCCTGGTCATTTCAACGGGAAGGCCATGCCTGCACCTTCATCGTCAGCGATCCCGACGGTAACCTGATCGTGTTCGCGACATCGGCCGGAAGCTGACCTGCAGCGAAAGCGTCGCCCGAAGGCGGCGCCTTAATCCGGAACGGGCTATGGTGATGTCTACTGCGCGCCGCGCGCGACGCGCTCGATTTCTTCGCGTACCAGGCGCTCGACCAGCGTCGGCAGATTGTTGTCCAGCCAGTCCTGCAACATCGGCCGCAGCATCTCCTCGGCCATCTCGTCGACGGTCTTCTTGCTGCGGCTGGCGAAGGCGTCGGAGAGCTCGCCGAAGGCGGCTGCGACCTGCCGTCCCGTATGTTCCGAAACGATCGCCGACCGAACCGGAGTTGTATCGGCCGGGCGCGCGTGCTCGCTGCGCGAAGGATGAGCCTCGAAAGCCGGCTCGGCAGCGAGATCGTCTTCGAAAGCCTCGACCTCCGCGATTGCTGCCTGCCGATTTTCAGTCTCTGGCTGCCTGATCTCCGGCTGCCGTACTGTCTCAGCCGGTTTTGTCTGATTGCCAACCGCCGCGATTTCGCGGCGCCAATCCGTGACGATCGAGTCGGTGGTTTCCGCCTTTGCCCGCACTGCAGCTTCTGCCCTGACGGCGGGAGCAGGCTCGCTGGCTATCCTGGCGCTCACTTCCGCCAGGGTCATCGGAGCATGCGCGGGTGGCGCGGCGGTCGTGGCATTTGCCGCAATGGCAGGCTTCACTGGCGACGGCTCGGAGCGCGGCTCCGGCCGCGCAACCACCGGCTCGGCCAGTTGGGCCTGCACCTCGGCCAGCGTCACCGGCTTCTTGCTTTCGGTCGAGCTGTGCAATTCGCTGCGGAATGCCTCGACATCCGAAACAGGCCCGGCGGCCGGCACAAGGTCCTGGCGCAACTCATCGGCGTCGCCCGGCAGCTTGCGGCCGGTGTCGCTGTCTTCGATGATCCTCCTGATGGAAGCCAGTATTTCTTCCATGGAAGGTTCGCGCTGTGCGCTGCTTGCCGTCGCCATCGTCACATCCGCCGCCCCCGCGCATGATCCCGAAAATCGATTTTCGATTTTCGAAGAGGATCAGGCGCAAATCAAAGTTCTACAGCGTCCTTTGCGCATCCATCGGACGCGTGGCGCTGTAGTGACCCGTTCCTGGATTCCTGTCCGGCAAAGCCGGATACGAATCATGGCGACAGCGTAGCCGACGGATCGCCATCCGAGAATCCCCAATCTCGGAAGACGCCGGATTTCAACAATTTAGGCTACAAAAGACAAACGCCGCGCATCCATGGGAAGCGCGGCGTGAAATGCTTCAACCCTGGCGGGATTTGAGCCGCCCAGGTGGGCTCAACGACCGTCCGGCGTACGCAGCCCGATCCATTTGTCCTTGACGGCTCTGTAGTGCTCTTCAGGCTTGTACTTCACCACATTCAACGCCAGGCGATCGGCCGACAGGCGGCCCATGGCCGACAGGATGGCGTAGCTGGCTACAACCACATCGCGCTCGGAGCTGGCGAGGTCGATCTTTGCCGAGATGACGGCGTTCTGGGCATTCAACACGTCGAGCGTGGTGCGCTGTCCGACATTGCGCTCCTCGATGACGCCGTTGAGGGCCAACTGTGCGGCCGCGATCACCTGCCGATTAGCGTCGACGCTTTCCCGCGCTGCGATGTATTGCGTCCATGCCGAGGTCACGGCCTGGCGCACCGAGTCACGGCTGACATCCACCTCGATGCGAGCCTGGCTGAGCGATTCCTTCGACTGACGAACGAGTGCGGAGGTACGGCCGCCCGAATAGATCGGAACGGTCAGCGTCGCGCCGACCGTGGCGGCATTGGAGTCGCCGTCCGAATTCCCCGCGCCAGGTACAGTATTTTGATAGGCATGGGAAAGGCCGGCACTGGCAGTCAACTGCGGCAGCAACGCACCTTCCTGCGTCTTTACATCAAATCCCGCTGCATCGACGGAATGTAGGGCGGCCAGGATGGCCGGATGCTCGTTCGATGCAATGCCGATCGCCGCCTCGAGACTCCTCGGCAACAGCTTCGCCAACGGCGACGCGGCCTTGAGCTTGCCCGGCTCGTCACCGACGATCTGATGATAGGTTGCTGCACTGGCCAGAGCCTGCGCACGGGCAGCACTCAATTGCGCCACCGCGGCCGAACGAGACGCGTCGGCCTGCGCCACATCGGTGCGCGTGCCCTCGCCGACCTCGAAGCGCGAGCGTGCCGCGCGCGCCTGCTCGGTCAGGAACTGCAGATTCTGTTCGGTCAGCACCGCCACCTGGCGGTCGCGAATCACGTCCATATAGGCGCTCGCCGCGTTGAACAGCGTGTTCTCTTCGGTGTTGCGCAGGCCCTCGACCGAGGCCCTCACCTGTGCAGCGGCCGACGCGACCCTGTTCTTGGTCTGGAAGCCGTCGAACAGCGTCTGGTCAATCCGAACGCCGAAGCTGCCGGTGGTCAATGCCAGGCTCGCGTTCCTGCCGTTTAGGTGCCTGGAGGTGTAATCGATGTCAGCCGAACCAGTGATCACCGGGCGATAGCCCGACTTGGCGATCGCCACGCCCTCATCGGTGACGCGCACGCCGGCACGGGCCGAATTCAGCGAGGAATTGTTCTGGTAGGCCTTGGAAAGCGCGCCGAGAATGGTTTCCGCCGAGGCGGCTATCGGCGAAAGCGCTGTCGCGGAAATGAGGACGGTAACAAACAGACTCTTGGCTAAGGACGGCACTTTATATCCCTCATTCGTTTTGCACGGGAACCACGCCACGCCAGCCCATCCCTAGGGATCGGCCAGCGCCGCGTCGATCTATCGTTCCCCCGCTGACAGCTCCCGAAACCCCGGTTAACCAATCAGCAACGATTGTTCAATCGTAAGCCAACATGACAGAGTCTTTGCTGCAAGGCAAAATCACTTAGAACTCGAAGGCATGAATGCGTTCAAATCCGGGTAGTGGCTTAATTGCCGCATTAAATGCCCGTCTTCCGGTTACAACCCCCCCTGCGTTGAAAAAGAGCCGGGCTACGCCCGCATTGCCCTGCCCTTCCACAGCCACCAGCCGGCCGCCTTCGGCAAGCTGGTCAAGCAGCGCCGCAGGCACTTTCTCGACGCTGCCGCCGATGAGAATCACATTGTAGGGCGCCTTGGCGGCATGACCTTGCGGCAGTGGGCCGGTGACCACCGTGACGTTATCGCAGCCCTGCGCCGAAAGCGCCGCTTTGGCTGCTTCCGCCAGTGCTGTATCGCTTTCCAGCGCCACGACGGATTTGGCCAACCTGGACAGCAGCGCCGCGGAATACCCGGTGCCGCAGCCGACATCGAGCACCGAATCGCCAGCGTCGATCTCGGCCAACTGCAAAAGCTTGGCCAATGGCGACGGCTCCATGAGGTAGCGCGCACCGCTGCCATTGGTGCCGTCGGAGATGCGGATATCCTCGTCAATATAGGCGAGAGCCTGTTGGCCGGCCCCGACAAAGGCCTCGCGCGGCACGGCAAGCATGGCATCGAGCAATGCTGCGTCGGTCACATCCGTGGTGCGGACCTGGCCGTCGACCATCTTGACGCGAAGTTCGGAAAAATCAGCGCTCATGTCCCAACCAATCCGTCAAAAAGCCAATGCGCTGAAATGCGCTTGTCGCGCCGACACTGCGGCGCATTCGCCCGGAACTCAAGCCCCCGACATGCGGGAGCTGAAGCGACTGGAGGCCTCGCCCGGAATCGAACCGGGGTGCAAGGATTTGCAGTCCTCTGCGTAACCACTCCGCCACGAGGCCTCATCGCTCCCGGCGAGCGAACTCAATATGGTGGCAGCGAAAGGTCGTCAAGCGTGCGCGCGGCATTCCGGCGTGCTTTCCTCATCAGCCTCCGCAACGTGGTTCCCGAGCGGTTTCAGCGGCTGGCGCCGGCATATTGGCCGCTCGTCAAGCATGGCTGCGCGACCGGCGAAACTCGAACCCGCAGCTTTACGCAGCGGGTGCAAACCGGCTTTCACCGCATATCGCGCGCGGCTGGCACCAGCAGTTGCCGTTCTCAAGGAGATCTTGAGGGGGAAATCTGCGACGGGCTGGAAAAGCGAAGCGGCCGCTCCGGGATCGCGCGCCATCGCTTTCAACTTGGCCGGCGACGCCGTTCCCACCAGACGACGAACCGGCGCCGCAGGCGGCGCACCGCGGCAAATTCGTAGGAAAGCACCAAAAGGCCGAGCGGAATCATCCAAAAGCCGAGAATCGGCAGGAAGCCGAGAAGGCCGAAAAACACCAGAACGATACCGATGGCGATCCTCAGCCCGCGCGAGCGCGGCATGGTGAACTCGCGCCCGAACACCGAGATTTTCCGCGCCGGTGCCTGGTTTTCGTCTGCTGCAGTCATGTCGAAAGTCGATCCGGTTGCCTTCGATAAAGCCATATGCGCTAAAGGCTGCAATCGCCGTTCAGGTTCCGCCGACCAAGGTCCGACGGCGCCCAAGACGGCTCATATGTGGTGTCATCCGGCGATTGCCAGAAACCATTGGGTGAAAATGCGCTAAAAAATGCGAAATGCTTCTTTGCAAAGCCGAAAAGGGTTTGCTATAGGCTGCGCCACTCACATGAGAGCCTCTATTCCCCGGTAGCTCAGTGGTAGAGCAACCGGCTGTTAACCGGTTGGTCGCTGGTTCGAATCCGGCCCGGGGAGCCAACATTTCCAAACACTTACTGAAGTTAGCGGCTCGACCGATTTGGCAACCCAAGATCCAGGGCAACAATTGGGGCAACAATCTTCCCTGTGATTAATCACGAAGGCTCATTGAACTCCTGCAATTTCGCGCGCGAAAGTCCGCCGCCCGACAAACAGGAGTGATTCGCGACAATGGGGTTCGAGGTGGAAGACCTGTCTAAGGTCGCCAATGGCCTCGCCCTGCTCGTCCCGGGTTTGCTCATTCTCTACGTGCGTGCACAATTCCTCACTGGACGCACCCCCTCTCATACCGAAGCCCTGCTCTCCTACTTGGTAGTGACCGTCATTTATTATGCGGCGGTCCTGCCGCTGTTCGCCCTAGGCATTCATAAGGACTCAGCGCCGTGGTGGGTCTGGATTGGATGGGCCGGCCTGATCATCATCGTGCCCATGGCCATCGGCCTTCTACTCGGACTAGGGCACAAAAGGGATGGTATGGAACAATTTGTGAGAAACTGAACCTTGAGGTCGTCCACACCATGCCGACCGCATGGGACTGGAAGTTTGCCCAGCGGACCGAGCATTGGCTCATCATCACGTTGAAAGACGGCACTGTCTTCCATGGATATTACGGGCGCCGGTCGTTCGCTTCCTCCGACAACGACCGCGACATTTACGTCGAGCAAATTTTCAGTCGGGGCAGAGGCGGCAGCTGGGTGCCAATGCCAAATGGCCTTTGGGTCCAGGCATCAGAGGTGAGCACCCTTGAGTTCTTAGACATTGATCGAACGGAGGAAGGAAATGACTGACAAGAAAGGGACGACCAAGACGGTACAACAGGCTGCCGTCAAGAAGGGCTACTCCCCGACCAAAAGCAATGTGCAGGGCGGGTATAAGCCGGTTTCTGGCGGCGGCGCGCCGAAGGTGACGCCCACCACCAGCAGTGGCGGGAAAAAGAAATAGGCGCAAGCGTTTCGGGTACGAAATGATACACCCGGCCGCCAGGGAAAGGCAGCGGCGATGCGGGTGAATTGGTTCTTGCTACTGTTGAGGTTACGGAAAAGGGCAATAATGGGCGTATACGCAGACTTGCTCAATCTTGCAGTCGCAGCCGTTGCACTGGTTGTCTCGGCGGTGGCCTTAGGTTTTTCCATCTTCTTTTGGTACCGTCAGTTTCGGCCGATTGTAACGGCAATGGTTGAGACGCACCACGGCGGCACTGAAGGGATCGCGTATGACCTGGTCATCCTTAACTCCGGATCGATCCCTGCAAAGAACATAAGGCTCCTTGTTACCGATCAGGCAGCGCTGCGGGCGGCGTTGGGCGCCGGCGCCAATGACGAGAACAAGGGCCGATGGTTGGCTTGTTTCGAGCCTTCCAGCGTGATCCGTCTCCTCCAGAACGGTGCTAGGACCTCATGTTCCTTTGGTCTAACCCATAGAGATCCGCGTCAGAGCTTTTGGATTGCACAGGCCGAGTTCCTAATTCAGATCGAGTATGAAGGTTGGTTCGGAGAAAAATATAGAAGAGACCGGCCGAACATGTTGCAGATCGCCGATTCTGAAAGTTTTACAGGCGGAATGTGGGGACCGGTCAAGACAGTCGCAGTAAGCCGGCGCGCCTAAAAGGCCCGCCACCGTGAGGCAGCGGGCCAAATGTAACATTGTTACGGTTCAAGCACCTTCGTGCGCTCGGCCGCCGCCTTCCCCGCCGCCCCATATGAAGCCGGGCCAGTCACAGTCTACGGCGTCTTGCTCATACTCGTTATCGTCGTGCGGCTCGTCGTTGATGTCGCCGCCGTGCTCGTTCTCCTCCTCGCGCTCGCCGTCCTGGGCGTGCAACTCCAGTTGGCTGCCATATCCCCATCCGAGGCTTTCCTCGAGGTCAGGATCCGGGCTCATGGCGTCGAGCAGGTCAATCAGCCGCTCGATCGAGGTGGCGATTGCCACGGCGCATTTCAGGTTGATGGATGGTCATGATGTAGGCTCTCTGAGGGTGAGAACATGGCCAGAGACCATGCGCGAACGGCCTTTCCCTTTCGGGTCTTGTATAGCCGCCGCTCTCCCCGCATAGTGCTGCCGTTCGCTCCGACGGCTAAGTCGGCTCGTTCTACCCGTTGGCAATATCAATCCTTGCAGGGATCGCCCCGCCAACGCTCTGGGTGCAAATAGCCCGGCAGGGCCATCCGCGGGAGTTCTCACGCTCCGCCGATGATGATGCGCCGACATCCTTAAAAATTCAAGCACGCCCTTGCGGGGGCGCAGCTTGCGCGCGATGCTTCAGCCATGAAAGCGATGCTTTGTTCGTTGGTGATGGGTGCGACGATCTGCACCGCGGGCGCCGAAACTACTAAGCGGGAGGCGTTCGAAGCCTGCCTTGGCGCCGGGATCGACCGGTTCAAAGGCCTCTGCGAGCCGGCCGACCTACTGGCCAGGGCAATCCTCTTCGAGTGCAACCCGCAACTCACCGACCTCCTGATATCGATGCCGCTGGGGCCTAGCAATGATAGAGTCGCTTTGGCAGAGAAGCACCGGCGGGACAAAACCGAAGAGGTCTTAACCCTCTTGCTAGAGCACCGGCTGCAACATCCCTGTCGGTAGCAACAGTCCGCGAAAAGGGGAATTATCCCATGGTCGATGATGTATATCTGCAAGCCTACCGAGACGGCGGCTTGAATGCCGTCAACGATCTTCTCAAGGAGCATTTCCCGACCGACCGCGATCGGGTGATGGTCATGGAGGGTCTTCAGGACACCGGCTATTGGGCGATCACCTGGCATGAGAAGAAACACCCGGACGGCGGAATGTACCGCGATTTCGGACGTGTGAAGGCGTACCTCGGCGACGGGGACGAATAGGATTATCCGGCCGCTTCATGCCCTTTGGCGCCGGCTCCTATCGGCCGATATGCCTTCGCAATTGCCTTAAAGGGGCAGTCCAACGCCAACTCTTCGAGCGCTTGAGCGCCTCCATCTCCATCTTCATAGCGTCCCTTTCAATCGCGAGAGCCTGTACTTCTACCGCAAGCGCCTCGGCTCGGCCGTCATCTGGGGCAGCGGGGGGAGGAGGTGGTGTGGGCGGCGAGTCGGGTGTAGCCAGGTTTTCGAGACGGTCGAGCGCAAGTCGGTTCACGGCGTCGGCTGCGGCTTCCCGAATGAGCGCGGTCCAGCCATCGGGATCGACACACATGATGTCCCAGAAGACCTTTTGTTCCAGGTGTCCTGTCGGAATGGCGACCCGTAGCGGCGCCGGAAACCAGATCGACGTCTCACACGCTTTGATGAAGCCCGTCAGCCTCGCGAATCCGGAGTCTCTGAAGTTTTTCCACTTAGCGGAGAAATGCAGGCACGTAGGAAGGCGAAGGTAGCGCACGGCGGCGAAGCCCTTTGTGAGCACGATCCGACGCCAGATCTCCCAGTCTCCCGCCCCGTTCACATCTTCTGGCCACACCGTCCGCTCTGCAAGAGCGCTGGCGCGATATACGACGCCTGAGGCCGCTATCGTGTTCCCTCTCGCCATGAATTGGCGCCGCTCTTCGGGAAAAAACAGGTTGGTAAGATCAGGACCGCAAATGCCGTCGGTCGAGACCCAGAGGACCTGGCCGTAGACAAGTGCCACCGACGGATCGACGAACTGGCCGCGCATGAGTGCAAGATGATCCGGCATCATCAGGTCATCGTCGGCGGCGAAGGCTATCAATTCCCCGCGTGACGATCGAAGCGCCAGATTTCGATTGGCATAGCCAAAGTGAGGCGCCTTGGGGAAATCAAACCAACGAATGCGCGGGTCGGAAAAGCTTTTCACGACCGCTTCGGTCTCCGGTGCTGCACCGTCGCCAACGACCAGAAGCTCGAACGATTGCTCCGTCTGCGCCAGCACCGACTGGATCGCATAGGCAAGAGAGTCGGGACGATTATGGGTCGGCATCAGAACGCTGAAGAGCGGCGGAGCGTCGTCTACCATCCCTTGAGGCCGCCAAAGTCGACCGGGATCAAATCGGTATCCAGCGGCAGCCGGTATTTGTCGGGATTGGCGTGGTCATATTGCATTGTAGGAAAATTGATTGCTCTAACGTCCCTCGCGCCGATGTTGTGGTCCGCGTGCCAGACGAATCTGGGGATGTTCATCAGGCGTGGCCGGGCTGAAGACAGAACAATCCGAAATACCTGTCCGCAGGTGCTCGACTCGGGCCTTGGGTCATACAGGACGACCTCCATCTCGCCATCGACAACGAAGTATCGATCCTCGTGAAGCTTATGCAGCGCCCAACCCTTCACCGTTCTCGGTCGTATGGTAAACATGTAGCAAAAAACAAGCGGATCGGGATGCCAATTCCAGCGAGGGTCGTAGACCTCGGTGACGCTTCCCCTGTCGTCGAGGTGAGCGGTCATGTCGTGAAACGTCACGCCGTCGGGGACCTTGCCGATCGGCTCGCCGGATCGAACCGTCTCCTGATCCTTCTGGGCCCCTGCCAATGTCTTATCGAGAATGCTCTGCGTCATAGGACTCATCCAATCTAACTAGCTTTGGCAGCGCTCCTCATGCCCTTCTTTTAACTGTCTTTCAACGGCAGCGTGGAAGGCCACGCAATCAAAGAGGACGGCACTGTAGCCAATTTCTCCGATTGGAGAGTGGAGCGGAACTGCCGTTTGACTTTCGGTTCGACGACATCACCCGGCTGCGCCAACCGCTGCCGGCGTCTTGCTATACCGCAAGCGCAAGGCCCTTGCGCTTGCGGTAGCCGTCATAAACACGCTGGGTCACGCCCTTCATGGTCGGGCCGTCGGCAGGATGGTTGGAGTAGCCGCGTTCGTGCACCAGCACGAGGTCAAGGCTTTGCTTCTCGCGAGAAACAGCCATGCGAGTTCCTTTCCGCCAACTGGCGGGCTGGACGAAGCGCGCGCGAGCAAATATCAGACGGCCGGGCGGGGTATTACTTTGCGGAGGAAACAACTTTGGACCGTCTCGAACAGTTGCGGAGAAATATCGACAAAACCAGCATGTCGATAATTGAAATCGGGCCGTTCTTCAGCCCGATCGCTCCGAGGGCGGACGGCTGGGATACGACAATAGTGGACTTCCAGGACGGCGATGCTTTGCGCGAGATGGCCCGTGGTCACACGGCCGAAGTCATCCGCAACAAGGTTGACGAGATTGAAAATGTCGACATCGTCTGGACCGGCCAGCCCTTGGACGAAGCCGCCCTGGCCGTCCGGTCGGATGGTTTTGATTGCCTCATCGCCAGCCACGTGATCGAGCATACGCCGGACCTTATTCGCTTCCTGCAGCAATGCTCCCGCCTGTTGAAGCCGGACGGCATCATTTCGCTGGCCGTTCCCGATATGCGAAAATGCTTCGACCTGCTCAAGTCTCCCACCAGCCTGCGCGAAATTCTCACCGCCTACCGGGAAGGCCGCATCAGGCATTCACCGGAAGCGCTGTTTGAGGGGCGATGCTCGGCGGCGACACGGGGCGGAAAGTCGGCGTGGATCAAAGGCGATCACTCGCCGCTCGGCTACGCCCACAGCCTTGAAGCGGCATGGACGGAATATCAGGGCGACCTTAAAGGCGACATGTCCGACAGCAGGCCCTATGTCGACAACCACGCATGGTTCTTCACGCCGGCGATGTTCGAGCTGGCGATTTTCGAGTTGAACGCGCTCAAGCTTGTCAACTTTAAGATCGCCTTCATCGAAGAGAATATCGGTTCGGAGTTCGTGGTGCAGCTGCGCCGCAGCGACACCCATGCGGCGCTTTCCAACGACGCCCTAAACGCCGTCCGCATCAAGCTCGCTCTGCGGCATCACGCGGAATTCGATGCCGAAGTCGGGCCGGATTATCGCGAAATCCAGCCGGTGAAGATCGAGCGGGAAATCGTCAAGGTGCCGGCCGCCAGAGACACCATCCCCACGCGGGAACTGGTTAGCCTGCTGGCAACACGCATCCGGCGCAGGGTCGGCCTGGACTAGTTGATCAGGCCGTGCGTCCGCAGAGCGTCTTCTAGCGTCTATTTCGGGTTCATCGGGAACCAGGCGTCGAGGTTTTCCCCGGCTGCCTTGCAAACCGGATGGCACGTTCCGGGTTCTCCCGGATCGCCTTCGAAATCGCGTCGACGCTTCGAATTTTGCCCTTCACAGGGGTCAGCGTGTCGGCACCGCCGAGCGCCTGGGCGAACATGTCGACAAGCTCCTGCCGGCGGCGCCACTCGCGCGTGCGGCGGTCCAGCATGCCTTGAGCAAGGCCGCCATGCTTGCGGGCCATGTCAGGCGCTTGAGCGGGGTTGATGGCTAGCACTTTCGTTGCCCTTGCGTTGCCCCAGATAAATTATCGACGCAGACGATGCGGCAAGAATGGCTGATTTGCAAGGGTTCGACGGGTGAGAACAACCGGTTTGAAGCCGGATGGGCGCTAGTGTGCGCTATTTTTTGACGCTTAGCAGCGGGTGAGAAAAAGTCGCGTTCCGAGCAGGAGCATTGGGCGGTTTTCTCAGAACTCAGTTTCAATGCAAACAGGGGCAATGAGGAGCCTCGCGCGCGGTGGGGGATAATTGGCCGGCTGATGCGCTCCCGGCTGTCAGATCGCAGCCAGGCTGCAGCCTCATCGATAGCGGCGCTATGTTCGTGATCAGTGGTCATTAGGCCACCGCGTCTCGCTGGTCGACGCGGGCCTTCACCCAAGCATCTAAATCAGCCTCGACAAAGGCGCGCCGACGGGGCGAAAGGAACACCGGCTTAGGAAACCGGTGCTCCTTGATCATGCGGTCGATGTAATTTCGAGAGTACACGATCCCCTTTGAGGGGCGTTCACTGAAGGCGACAAGAGTTTGCATTGGAGTGCCTTACGTTGCTATCGAAGGCCTCATAGCGTAGTCATTTCAGCGTCGGGAAATACACTTCTTTGAAGAAATTTTGTGCGAACAAACCCGCGTGCTGGTTTAGAGCGCAATCAGCACTGGCAAATCAGGATAGCTTGCTTTTCTCTTCATCCCTATAAGCGATGATGCGAGTGACGATCGACTTGCGAGGCGGCGCGGCGCCAAGGAATAGCTTGGCACCGGTCTCAATGAAATTGGCAGTAGGGCTGCCGGCGCTCCCCGATATCTTATATGAGCAATCGGCACTTTAAACGCCGCGCACCAGAGCCGAGCAAGGCCACGTATGAGCCCATCGATCTCGGGCTGCTCGTTTTTCGTCGGTCGACCTTCCAACCATTTTTCCATGCCGTCAGCCATAGCGGTCACGCTCGCAAGCAGGCGGTGAAGCACCCGTTTAGCGATCTCGACGTCACCCTCGGTGAACTCAGCCGGAACGAGGCATGCGTTTAGTTCTTCTTCCGACATGGGGACCGGAGCTGCGTCGTCCCAACTATCAGGCAGGCGCACACCCGCCCCAAACTCGGTAGCCGTCGACAACTCGAGCTTTTGGCTATCCGAATACTGCACGGTGGACGACACCGCCTCCTGGAGCCTTTTCCATTCATCGACGGTCCCTTGATGTGTCCTTTTTCCGCCGCTCGGCCGACCAATGAAACGTATTTGCAATGTCGTGCAGCTTCGTTCTCAGCCAATCGCCATGAGGCATGGAAAACCCTTGGGATTCCAGCATTGAAAGGATCTCTCGTTCGGCTCGCTCCGAGAAATCGTGCGGATAGTTGAAATTGAGGGTCATTGACCGGCCGCCTTTATCTGGATGACATTGTTGGCCGTCTTGCGGCCTGTCAGCGCCACAAGCGCGCCCT
Source organism: Mesorhizobium sp. M0615 (assembly GCF_040320805.1). Taxonomy (NCBI): domain Bacteria; kingdom Pseudomonadati; phylum Pseudomonadota; class Alphaproteobacteria; order Hyphomicrobiales; family Phyllobacteriaceae; genus Mesorhizobium; species Mesorhizobium sp. M0615. The sequence continues at coordinate 83,782 of NZ_JAMYQI010000005.1, forward strand.
CCCAGCGCGTCAGGGCGTCTCGCTTCACCTTGAGGCGGTCAGACTGGTTGTACGTCCTGACTAGCGCCGTAGGCACATGCCCGATGACAGCCTCGGCAACCTCGCCCATCACGTCGAGCTCGGACAGCCGGGTGCGAACCGTCCGGCGGATGTCATGATTGACCCACGCCGGCAGCTTGGCCTCTTGATCGTCTTTCCGAAGCGCTGCGAGCATGGCGGCGTCAATCCGCAGCTTGACCTTATGGCCGATCGTCACCGGTCCCGCGCCGTCGAGCGAGCAAAGCCAGTTGCATTTCTTTAACCGCGGCAACTTGGCGATGATGCCGAGCGCTTCGTCAGTGAGAGGCACAACGTGATCGCGGCCGGACTTGAAGCGCGCCGCCGGCACAGTCAGCGTCTTGCGGTCAACGTCGACTTCGGTCCATGACGCCTGGGCGATATCGTTGAGGCGCTGGCCGGTCAGCAGCAGCAGCCGATAGACGGCGCTGTAGACGTCGCCAGCGGCCGTGGCAGTCCAGAGCGCCCCAATCTCAGCATCGGTCAGGACGCGGTCCCTTGATCCCTTCTCGCCGATGGTGGTGCGCACCTTCTTTGCCCGGAAGGGTGAGGCGGTGATCAGGTCGTCATCGACACACCAGCCGAAGAACGTCCCGATCTTCTGGGCGATGTTGAGCGCCTGCCGCTGCGCGCCGCGCGCATAGATCGGTTCGACCACTTCCATGATGTCGGCATTGGTGAGGGTGGCGACGTCCCTGCCCTTCCACTTCGGCAGGCATTCCCGGTTGAGGTCGCGCTCGTCCTCGTCGGCCTTGCGGATGCCATCGCGGCGCCGGGCTTTGATGAACCGTTCAAGGATGGTTTCGAAAGACCGGTCACGGCTCTCTGTCGCTGCCCTCGCCGCCGCCTGCCGCTCCTCGTCAGCCTGGACCTTCGGGTCAATGCCGCGATCAATGAGCGCTGCCCACTGCCTCGCCTTGGTGCGTGCCGCTTCAAGCGACATGACGTCGTACTCTCCCAGCGCGCGGCGGGCTGGCTGAGTTGCAACACCGAAACGGGCGATGTAGACAAAGCTGACTTGTCCGGCCTTAAGCTTTGAACCGTTGGACGGCTCCTTGTCGGTTACGCGGACGCCCATGCTCGGGACTTGGGCATCCATGATCACGTATCGCTTGCCAGGAGCAGCCGGCTTCAAAGCCTTCAGGCGGTTGTCGGTCAGGGTCTCGCGGGGCATTAGGGCTCTCCGGGGCAACGTCGGGGCAACAGGATGCAACTGCTGCCTATGTTGCCCTGTGTGCTCTAATGTGCAACAGGAAAGCTGAAATCGTTATGAAACAAGGGGTTTTTCAGGAGTGGAACAACCGGGATATGGCGCTGGTGGGCTATCCCGAGAGCGGCTGTTAACCGGTTGGTCGCTGGTTCGAATCCGGCCCGGGGAGCCACCGCCTTTTCTAAGCCGTGGTGCGATCTTGTACACTACAGCGCCATTGTCCGCGCACTTCGGTCCGCTTAGCTTCTGCCAGAACGGCTTTAACAGCTACGAAGCCGATCGAGGCAGTTTGGTGGGCATCGCGCCCCTGCCCTCGCCCGAAGGCAGCCTGATAACGCCCGGTATCATCTATGAAAATACCAAATCGGGAGGACGTTGGTGCAAACCAAGAAGATCATCAATGACGGCAATCGGGCCGTCGACGAGATGCTGGAAGGCATCCTGGCTGCGCATCCCCGCCATCTCAAAGCCGTTGACGGAAGCCCGCGCTCGATCATCGCCCGCGATGGACCGCGCCAAGGCAAGGTAGGCCTCGTCGTTGGTGGCGGCTCGGGCCACGAGCCGAGTTTTCTCGGCTTCGTCGGCAAGGGGCTGGCCGACGCGGCGGCGATCGGCAATGTCTTCGCCTCTCCGCCGCCCGACCCGATCCTCGAATGCGCCAAGGCGGCGAGCGGCGGCGCCGGTGTGCTGTTCATGTACGGCAACTATGCCGGCGACGTCATGAATTTCGACATGGCGGCCGAGATGGCCGCGATGGACGACATCGAGGTGCGCACGGTGCTGAGCACCGACGACGTCGCTTCCGCGCCCGTTGGCGACAGGCACAAGCGGCGCGGTGTCGCAGGGAACTTCTTCATCTTCAAGGCGGCAGGCGCCGCCTGCGACCGCATGTTGTCTTTCGATGAATGCGAACGCATTGCCGGGAAAGCCAACGACCACACCTTTACCATGGGCGTCGCATTGGCGCCCTGTTCGTTGCCGCAAACCCGCCGGCCGAATTTCGAAATCGGACCCGACGAGATGGAGATCGGCATGGGCATCCATGGCGAACCCGGCATCGCACGCGGAAAACTCAAAACGGCCGACGAGATCACTGACGAAATGCTGGACAGGATTCTCGCCGAGATGGCGCCGGCACGCGGCGAGAAGGTCGCCGTGCTGGTCAATTCGCTGGGTTCGACGCCGCTGATGGAACTCTACATCATGAACCGGCGCGTGAAGCAGAGGCTTGACGATATCGGTGTATCCATTCACGCAAGCTGGGTCGGCAATTACTGCACCTCGCTCGAAATGGCCGGCGCTTCGATTACGCTGCACCACCTCGACGACGAGTTGCAAACGATGCTCGACCACCCTTGCGACTGCGCCATGTTTCGCGCCGGGTAAACTTGGCGAACGGCAAGGAACAAGAGATGACGACAATCGACACCACCCGCCTTGCCGCGATGTTCGCGGCCATCGCCGACGCTATGTCAGCCGACCGGGATCGGTTGTGCGCGCTTGACGGGGTGATCGGCGATGCCGACCACGGCATTGCGATGGAGCTTGGATTTTCCGCGGCACGCGATGCGGTGGCCGCATTGGATACCGGCACCACCGATCCGACCATCTTGCTGAACACGGCGGCGAAGTCGTTCCTCAATGCCGTCGGCGCCTCCTCGGGCCCGCTCTATGCCACGGCATTCATGCGCGGCGCGGCCGCCGTCAAGGGCAAGGCGACGCTCGACGACGCCGACGCGGTCGCTATGTTCCAAGCGATGGCCAGAGGCATTCAGGATCGCGGCAAGGCCGAGCCTGGCGAAAAGACGATGATCGATGCGTGGGCGCCGGCCGCGACGGCTGCGGGCGAGGCACTGGCCGCCGGCAAGGGGCTGGCCGGCAGCCTCGCGGCTGCAGCCGAGGCGGCAAAGGCCGGCGCGGAGGCCACCAAGGCGATGATCGCCACCAAGGGCCGGGCCTCCCGCCTCGGCGAACGCTCGCTTGGCCATATGGATCCAGGCGCGGCGTCCGCCGTAACCGTCATCGAGGCGATGCGGATCGCCTTGACCGGCTAGGTCGGGAGCGGATCCTCAGCGCTTCGCGTCGAGCTTGTCGACAGCCTGCACGTTAGCGGCAGAGGGACCGTTCGGATCGAACTCCGAGGCCAGCCAGGCGTCGGCGATCGATTTGGCCAGTTCGGGGCCGATGACGCGCGCACCCATGGTGATGATCTGGGCATTGTTGGATTTCGCAGCGCGTTCCGCCGAATAGGTGTCGTGGGTTAGCGCGGCACGGATTCCGGGCACCTTGTTGGCCGAGATGCTGACGCCGATGCCGGTGCCGCAAAACAGGATGGCGCGGTCGTAATTGCCGTCGACAATTTCGTGGCCGACCGCAGCGGCAATATCGGCGTAGAATCCGGCCTGGCTGAGATCGACGACCTGCAGTTCTGGCTTGGTGGCGAGATGCTTGGCGATGACATCGAGCAGCGGCTTGCCGGCGCTGTCGGCTCCGAGTGCGATCTTCATGGCAATTAACTCCTTCGTTTTCGTGGTCAGCGCGCGATGGCGGCCGACGCCTTTTTGAGAATGTCGATATAGCCTTCCGCTTGCCATGCCGAGCGGCCGATGAACAGCCCATCGATATGCGGCTGGCCGATCAGTTCGGCCGCGTTGCCGGGATTGACGCTGCCGCCGTAGAGCACAAGCGGGGCGGTCGGCAACCGGGTTGCTGCGACCTGCTTGATCAGCGCCTGCTGCTTGTCGGCATAGTCGGCGCTGGCCGGAATGCCTTTCTCGCCGATCGCCCACACCGGTTCATAGGCAAAGAGTATCTCTGCCGACAACTCATTGTTTGCGAGACCCTGCAGCGCGCCCAAAACCTGCGCGGTCAGGATTTCGTCGGCGCGGCCGCCCTCGCGCTCGGCCAGCGTCTCGCCGACACAAATCAAGGGTACGAAGCCGTGCTTGACTGCCGCTGCGGTTTTCAGTCCCACGATCTTGTCCGTCTCGCCAAAATGCTCACGGCGCTCGCTATGGCCGAGTTCGATCAGGTCGAGCCCACAATCCCTCAGCATCACCGGCGAAATCTCGCCCGTCCAGGCACCGGCATCGGCCCAATGCATGTTCTGGGCGCCGACCTTGACGCGGGTGTTGGCGAGCGCCGCCTTGACCTGCCGCACCGCGGTGAAGGGGGGAATGACGAAAGGCTGTATCGCCGGATCGAAGCCCGGCACGAACGCCGCCAATGCCTCGGCGAACTGCAGCGCCTCCGCCAGCGTCTTGTTCATCTTCCAGCTCGTGCCGACCCAATATGGGGCCATTCTTCTCTCCTTCGATCCGAAATTCGAATGATGCGTGTTTCCGGGTCTGCGCCGCCTTCGGGCCGGCGGTTTGCCTCAAGCGCGAGGCTTGAGACTTTCGCGGCCGCTGTCGATGTAAGGCGCCCAGAAATCCACCGACTCACGGATCATTGCAATAACCTGATGATCGACCGGTTCCCTCTCCCGGAAGGAAAGTTCAAGGCAGATTTCATTGTCGGTTCCGCCACCCGCCCGCACGGCGTCGAGCAGCTTCTGCGGGATGATGCGGCCATCCTTGTTGTAGGCGGCGGTGAACGGCCAGTGCCCGCCCTTGTTCATCGACGATTGCTTGATGTGGATGATCGGCGATTGCAACGGGAACGCTTTCGCCCAGGCATAGGGATCAGTGTCGTCAGGATTGGGCGAGGTCACGTCGCCATGGTCGATGTCGACCATCATCTGCATCGGGATCGGCAGCTTGGCCGCATCGACGGCGCCTTGCAATTCGACGCAGCTTTCGATCGTGTGGCCAAACTCGCGGCCGACCGACATCGGTTCCCAGAAAAGGTAGGTCAGGCCCGCCGCCTTGGCGTGCTCGGCCACTTCGCGCCAGCATTCGAGCGCGATGTCGAGAAGCGCCGCGCGCCGCTGCGGATCGTCAAAATCCTTGTAGGTGAATATGGCGAACTGCGTGCCCATGCCCGACGCGCCGAGTTCGGCGGAGATGTCGGCGAAGGTCTTGAACCAATCGACATAATAGCGGCGCACATCCGCGTCCGGATGGCCGAAATGATTGAGCCGGCCATAGGGACCGGTCATACCCGAAGTGATCCGCACGCCGGTCCGCGCCAGGGCGCTGTTGAACAGGCGAACGAACTTGGCGATCGTTGCCGCCGGCCAGCCCGGATTGACGAATTCATGCGTCAGCTGCACGTCGCGGATGCCGATGCCATAGGCAATGGCGTCGATCAGATCGTCGGGATCGGCGAAGCGATTGACCAGCGGGTTGGTGTTCAGCGAAAGCGTGAAGGTCATCAGTTCACCGCCGCCATTGTCTTTGTGCACCAGTCTTCGAATGTTTTCCGCTCGGCCGCATTGATATGCAGCCCGTGTTTGGTCCGGCGCTCGAGAACGTCGGCGGCGGTCATCGCCCATTCGGTCTCGAACAGGAAGACAGCTTCGAGCTCGTAGAAATCCGGGCCGAAACGACGGCCGAGATCCGCTTCGTCTTTGACCCCTTTCAGCAAAGCGCGTGTGCGCGTGCCGTAGCTTCGAGCATAGTGCTTCACCAGCGACGGGCTAAGCCACGAAAACTCGGCGTGCAGATCACCCAGGAACTGCTCGAAATCCGCGTTGGGCAGGTCGCCTCCCGGCAGGGGAATTTTGGCCGTCCAGGCCTTCTTCATGGTCGGAAAGAAGGGCTGTATTTTTTCGAGCGCATGTTCGGACAGTTTGCGGAAGGTGGTGATCTTGCCGCCGAACACAGAAAGCAGCGGCGCGCCACCGTTCGGGGCGTCGAGTTCGAAGATGTAGTCGCGCGTCACCGCGCTCGGGTTGTCGGCATTGTCGTCATAGAGCGGACGCACGCCCGAGAAACTGTAGACCACGTCTTGCGCGGTCAGCTGCCGCTTGAAGTAGCGATTGACCACCTTGATCAGATAATTGATCTCGCTTGCCTCGGCGGCCACTTCTTCGGGCCGACCTTCATAAGGAATGTCGGTGGTGCCGATCAGCGCCAGATCGTTCTCATACGGGTTGACGAAGATCACCCGCTTGTCGTTGTTCTGGATGAGATAGGCCTGCCGTCCCTCCCAGAATTTCGGCACGACGATATGGCTTCCTTTCACCAAGCGAACGTTGCGGGTGGAATTCTGTCCAGCGACGCGGCTGACGATGTCATTCACCCATGGCCCGGCCGCGTTGACCAACCCGCGTGCGCGGGCCCTCGTCACAGCACCCGTGCGGCCATCCTGCATGTCGATCGACCACAGGCCGCCTTCGCGCCTGGCGGCAATACAGGCCGTGCGCGTGAAGACTTTTGCGCCACGCTGACTGGCGTCGAGCGCATTGAGCAACACCAGCCGTGCATCATCGACCCAGCAGTCCGAATATTCGAAGCCTCGTTTGAATTCATCCTTGATCGGCGCTCCTTCCGGCGCGGTTCTCAAATTCAGCGTCCTCGTTCCCGGCAGGCGCTTGCGGCCGCCAAGATGGTCGTAGAGAAACAGCCCGAGCCGGACCAGCCATGCCGGCCTGTCTTCGGGGCTGTGCGGCAGCACGAAGCGCATCGGCCAGATGATGTGCGGCGCCGCCTCAAGCAGCACCTCGCGCTCGATCAGCGCCTCGCGCACCAGCCGGAACTCGTAGTACTCGAGATAGCGCAGGCCCCCATGCACCAGCTTGCCGGAACGCGAGCTGGTGCCTTGCGCCAGATCGTCCTTCTCGCACAGGATGACCGACAGCCCGCGACCCGCGGCATCGCGCGCTATACCGGCGCCGTTGACGCCACCGCCGATCACGAAGAGATCGACAATATCCGTTGTATCGCTCAAGACTTAGCTCCTGTGCGGTGCGCCATCGATTTCCACACCGGATGCAGCGCCTGACGCGCCGCGACAAAGGACGGAAACAGCGCATCGTAGGTTTGCGAAAGCGCCTCGTCATAGGCGTCGCATTCGCCCAGCAGCGGCGTCACCCACTCGGCGCAGCAAACATCCATCGAGCGATAGACGCCAAGCCCGACCGCGGCCATCATCGCCGCACCCGCGGCGCCGGCTTCCTGGCGGCTGCTGGTCCTGACTTGCGCGCGGGTCGCCGCAGCGATGATACGGCGCAGCGACGGGCTGCGCGCGGCGCCGCCAGACAGGCGGATTTCGCTGGGCATGCTGCCCATTGCCTGGTAGCAATCGCGGGCCGCGAAGGCCAATCCTTCGAGAACTGCGCGCGCCAGATCGCCAAAACCGTGCTTGACGGAAAGCCCGATGAAGCCGGCGCGCGCGTCTGGATCGACGAACGGTCCGCGTTCGCCGGCAAGCGAGATGTAGGGCTGATAGACCAGCGACCCCGGTTCCGATCCTTCGACCCAGACATCGAGCGCTTTCAGCAATTCGTCGCGCGAAGGCTTGGCGCCGCTGGCGGTCAGCACGTCGCGCGCCAGGCCAAGCAGCCAGTCGATGTTGAGCGTCGCCGCCATGTTGGATTGCAGTTGCGCATACGCGCCAGGAACCGGCATGGCGATCGTGTAGCCTGATGCATCGTCGTTGAGAACGACGTCGTCGGCAGTGCGCGCCAGGCGTGTGTGGATGCCGGTCGAGCCGATTACCGTGCAGCCGACATTGCCGCTTGGATCATAGAGGCCGGCGCCAAGCGCGGTGCTGACCATGTCGACATAGCCCAGCACCACCGGCGTGCCCTCAAGCAGGCCGGTCTCATTTGCTGCCGACGCAGAAAGCGGATGATGGTCGGTCGTGCCTTCGAGCATTGGCGGCAGCAGCCGGCGGTGCGACGTCAGATCGAGAATGTCGAGCACCTCGTCGGAATAGCTGCGCGAGCGGAAATCGCCGAAGGTGAATGTTCCCTCCGAAGGATCGGTGGCGAGCTCGCCGGTCATCTTGAAATAGAGCCAATCCTTGCAGTGAAAGGCATTGGCGGCGCGCTCCAGGATTTCCGGGCTGTTTTTCTTCAGCCAGCTGAGCTGAGCGCCCTGCTGGCAGGCGTTGAGCCCGGTGCCGGTGATCGCGAACCGCGTGCGATCCCGGGGATCGCCGCGCATCTCGTCCACCAGATGTCCGGCGCGCGCATCGAGCCAGAGCCAGGCGCGCCCGACCGGCATGCCGTCGCCATCGATCAGCCAGGTGCCGTCGCCCTGCCCGGTGACCGCGACGGCCGCGGTTCGCCGCGCGAGGTCTGGAATTTTCGTCGCCAGATCGAGAACGGTCAGCACCATGTCGCGCCAGGTCTGATTAAGGTCCTGCTCGGCGCCGCCGCCTTCCAGCGTGACGAAGCTGTTGGTCACCGACGCCATGGCAAGCTGCCGCCCCGACAGATCGAAAGCGACCGATTTGATCACGGACGTTCCCGCGTCGATCCCGATCAGCAGGTCTTTCATGCCGCACGTTCCGGATGGTTATGAAGGCAATTCACAAGGAGCAGTCTTTATTGTCTGGAGCCGTGGAAGAGCCAGGGAGTGTCCGCAAAGGACACCCCCTGAGCACGTTTTATTCCGACAGCACGAAGGGTGCGGTGTACTTGTCCACATTGTCCTTGGTGATGAGCAGGCAATCGAACAGCTGCTTCTCGCTGGTGGCGCCAGTAGCGCCCGACTTGATGAACGAGTCGGCCTGCTGCACAGCCTTGGCCGAGAAGATGGCCACCGGCTGAAGCACGGTGTACTGCAGTTCGCCGGACTTGATGGCCGCAACCGCATCCGGGGAACCGTCAAAGCCGCCGACCTTGATGCCGGCGAGCTTGCCAGCTTCCTTCAGCGCCGCAACCGCGCCAAGCGCCATTTCATCGTTGCCGCTAATCACGGCGATGATGTCGGGATTGGCTTGCAGCATGCTCTGCATCTTGTCGTGTCCCTGGGTACGATCCCAGTTGGCGACCTGCGAAGCGGCCTTTTCGAGATCCGGATACTGGCTCAGCACGGTCGCGTAGCCGTTCGAGCGCGTGGCCGCGTTGTTGTCCGACGGGGCGCCGAGCAGTTCGACATACTTGCCCTTTTCACCGACCGCCTGCACCCACTGCTGGGCACCGAGAGCCGCACCCTGGGCGTTGTTGGAGACGAGCTGGCCCTTGGCAAGACCTTCCTGGTTGATCTCGGCATTGACGAGGAAAACCGGGATGTTGGCGGCAATCGCCTTCTTCACCGCGCCGACCGAACCATCGGCATTGGCCGGGTCGAGGATGATCGCCACCGACTTGTTGGTGATGGCGGTGTCGATCAGATTGCTTTCGGTATTGGTGTCGCCCTTGTGGGCGGCGACGTTGGCTGTATAGCCAAGCTTTTCGGCTTCGGCCTTGGCGACGTTGCCTTCGGTCAGCCAGTAGGGGTTGGCCGGATCGTTGACGATGATCGAGATCAGGCCTGCGGCCGATGCGGCTGCGCTAAACCCGACCACCATCGCGGCGGCAAGCAAACTTCTAAGCACGATTTTCATGTACATTCCTCCAATGATTTTACGCGGTCTTGCTGCCAGTCAGCTGGCAGTCTTCCCTTGGGCAGGATTGGCCGGTTCGGCCTTCCCCCGTTTCTGAGAAGTCGGTTGGCCGCCCGTCGAAGCTGGAAGCTTGCTACGGCGGCGATACTGAACGGCATTGAGGAGCACGGCGAGCACGATGACGGCGCCGGTGAACACTGTCTGCCAGTAGGATGAGATGCCGATGATCACCAGACCATCGGACAGGAAGCCGATGACGAAGGCTCCGAGCAAGGTGCCGCGAATGTTGCCGCGCCCGCCGGTGAGTGCGGCGCCGCCGATGACCACGGCGGCAATGGCCGTCAGTTCGTAGGTGGTGCCGGCGGTCGGCCCGGCCGAGGTCAGCTGCGAGGACAGGATCAGGCCGGCAATGGCGGCGCAGATGCCCGACAGCACATAGACCGAAATCTGCACGGTCTTGACCGGAACGCCGGAGAGTTCGGCGGCGCGCTCATTGCCGCCCGAGGCGTAGAGCCAGCGTCCAAAGGCGGTGCGGTTCAGGACGATGCTGCCGATCAGCGCGATGACCGCCAGCACCACCACGCCGGTCGGCACGCCGAACAGGCGGTTGAAGCCGAGAGCATCGAAACCGGTGTTGCCCAACTCCGGCTTGCCGCCGAGATTGTTGTAGGTCAGGCCGCTGGTCATCAGCAGTGCCAGGCCGCGCGCCATGTACATGACGCCGAGCGTGGCGACGAAGGCCGGAACCTTGAACCGCGCGATCAGCACGCCGTTGATAAGCCCGACGGCCGCACCCAGCATACAGGCCAGCACCGCGACCACCCAGACCGGCGGGTAGAGAACGACGCCAACCCAGGTCAGCGTCACGCCCTGCATCAGAAACCCGGCGACGACGCCGGCAAGCCCGAGCGTCGACCCCACCGACAGATCGATGCCGCCATTGAGGATGACGAGCAGCATGCCGACGGCGAGAATCCCGAAGATGGCGACATGCGAGGCCATGGTCAGGAAATTCGCCACCGAAAGGTAATAGGGCGACAGGATCGAGAAGACGACGATGATGACGATCAGGGCAAAGAAGGCCCGGCCTTCGAGCAGCAGCTTGGCCACGTCGAAGCCCTCGCCGCCCGCATTGGGGCTGGACTGTTTGCTGGCCTGGCTGACATCGCTCATGATCGGGGCTCCGGAATCTACGATCAGGCGACCACGGCTTCGCCGGAGGCGGCCATGATCTGCTCTTTGGTGGCGTTGGCGCCGAATTCGGCGGAAATCTTGCCGCGCCGCATGACGACTATGCGGTGGGCGATGCTGAGGCACTCATTGACCTCCGAGGTCGAGAAGACGACCGCCAGGCCTTGCGCGGCACGCTCGCTGAGCAAGCGAAAGACTTCGGCCTTCGCGCCGACGTCGATGCCGCGGCTCGGCTCGTCGAGAAGGATGACCTTGGGATTCGTCGTCAGCATCTTGCCTATGACGACCTTCTGCTGGTTGCCGCCCGACAGCGATCCGATCATGGCGTTTCCGCCCGCGGTCTTGATGGTCACCTTGCGGATCGAATCGTCGATCAGTGCGCGCTCCCTCTGCCGGGAGAGGAAGAGCCCCTTGGCGAATGCCTCGATGCTGGCAAGCGACAGGTTGCGGCCGACGGTCATGGTCTGAACCAGGCCATCGCGCTGGCGATCCTCGGGGACCAGAACCAGACCTCGGGCGATGCGCTGGGCAATGGTCAGTCCCGAAACGTCCTCACCCTCCAGCAGCGCCCGCCCGCCCGCCATGGGCACACGGCCGGCGACGGCCTCCAGCAATTCCGTGCGGCCCGCGCCCATCAGCCCATAGATGCAGACGATCTCGCCCGCTTTGACATCCAGCGACAGATGATCGACGACGTAGCCTGAACCCGAAGCGTCGGTGACGCTGACATCCTCGATCGACAGCGCCACCGCGCCGAACTCGTGGCCGGTCGGCGGCGAGCCGAGATCGAAATTCTCGCCCACCATGTTGCGGACGATCCATTCGAGGTCGATGTCCTTGGCCTCGGCCGTCGCCGTGATCGCCCCGTCACGCAGCACGACGGCGTAGTCGGTGATCTGCAGCGCCTCTTCGAGGTGATGCGAGATGTAGACGATGGAGACGCCGCGGCTGGTCAGGTCGCGGATCACCTTGAACAGCACTTCGACCTCCGTGGCGCTCAGCGCGGAGGTCGGCTCGTCCATGATCAGGATGCGGGAATCGACCGACAGCGCGCGTGCGATCTCGACGATCTGCTGCTGCCCCAGGCGCAGGTCCTCGACCAGGGTCATCGGATCGATGTCTTCTTCGAGGTCGGCCATCAGCGCCCGCGCCTGGCGCGCCTCCTCGGCGAAGTCGAGGCCGGTTCTGGTGCGCAGTTCGCGGCCCATGAAGATGTTGTCGCGAACGCTCAGGTTCGGCGCCAGGCTGAGCTCCTGGTGGATGATCGAAATGCCGCGATCGCGCGCGTCCGAAGACGAGGCAAAGCTGACGAGATTGCCGTCGAGCACGATGTCGCCGGATGTCGGCGTCACCACGCCGGACAGGATCTTCATCAGCGTCGATTTGCCGGCGCCATTCTCTCCGAACAGGGTGGTGACCTTGCCGCGATGGATGTCGAAGTTGACGCCCTTGAGCGCGTGGACGCCGCCATACGACATGACGACATTGCGCGCCGAAAGCACGGCATCGCCAGTCGCGGGTTCTGTGCCGGCAGTCATTGTCATTTGACGTCCAGCCTCACCGGTGTGACCAGCCAGCTCTTCGGATTGACCAGCTTGAAGACGCCGACCACCGCTATTGTCTTGCCGGTCAAGGCGCTGGTATCGACTTTCGCCAGCACCTCCTTCTTCATCTCGTTGTTCAGCGCCGAGCCGGCGTCCTGATACTCGATCTGATTGGTGAACTGACCAAAGGTGATCTTGCCGGTGGCGTCGCGAAGCTCGGTTCCGTTGATCGCCGGCCCAGTCTGCACGCGGACCGTCAAAGTGTCGGGCAAACCGTCGACGGCGACCTTGTAGATGCCCGATTTTCCCTCGCCGACGACGCCGGTGAACTTGACCGAAATGACCGGTCCGACACCCGCCGGCACGCCATATTCCTTTTCGGCCGTCGCCCTGTCCTTGGCGATCGCCGTCGCCACCGTCGCGGCGTCGGCGGCACGCGCTTCGACATCGGCTTGCACCTTGGGGAATTCAGATTTGCCGTAGTCGGCTGCCGAAAACACGGCGTTGCGAACATCGCCGGCAGAGCCGATCTTGATCACCTTGGTGTCGAGCGCCATGGCGCCGAGCAGAACCAGAGCCGCGGCGCCGGCAAGCACCCGGCGCAGGCCGGGCGAAGCTTGCCGGGCGGTGGCTTTCGCGCTCATGATGCAACCACCAGCGGTGCGGATTGTGCGTTGTCACGCATTCGAAGTTCCTCCGTTCACGCGGCGCTTCGCGGCCCCGGCTGCATCGTCGAGCTCGACCAGGGCGCGGGCCGTGCATTCGTCGGTGATCAGGCTGCTGAGATAACGGCTTTCGAGTACTGCCTTGATGGCGCGCACCTTCACCTTGCCGCCGGCAACGGCAACGATCCTGCGGCCCTTCAACTGATCGCGCGGAAGCGCCAGTATTCTTTCCGACAGGGCCGTTTCGACCGGACGCCCCTTGTCGTCGAAGAAATGCGCCAGCAATTCACCAACGCCGCCGTCACGCTTGACCTCGTCGATTTCGGAAGGCTCGATCATGCCGGTGGCGACCAGAGACGCCTCCCGCTCGGCCGTGCCTATTCCGACGAACATCAGGTCGGACCGGCTGGCGAGAGCGAACACATCGCTGATGCCGCGCTGGCCAAGCAGCACTTCGCGGTCCTCGGCGGTATTGGCGACAAAAGGCACCGGCATGACGAAAGCCTGCGCGCCGGTCCGCTCTGCCAGGCGATGCATGACGTCGTGCGGGTTGGCGGCGAATTTGCGCGTCACGCCGCCAAGCAGCGAGACGAAACGGATGTGAGCAGCAGTTGCGCGCGTCAGATATTCGACGCTGGCGGCAAGCGTGCGGCCATGGCCGACGCCGATCAGCATGTCTTCGCCGCGATCGATTTCGCGCTTCAGGAACTGGGCGCCGGCAATGCCCAGCCCCTTGAGCGGCAGTTCGTCCTGATCGAGATCGGGAACCACCTCGCAATAGTGGAGCCCATAGGCGGCGATCAGGCGCTGTTCCAGGTCGACGCATTCGGCGACGTCGCCGTCGATGAAGACCCTGACCAGACCTTCCTGGTTGGCCTTGGTGATCAGCCTATGCGCCTTGAGACTGGTCAGGCCAAGCCGCTTGGCCACCTGGGCCTGGGTCAGACCACCGGCATAGTGCAGCCAGGCCGCGCGCGTGGCGAGACTGGACTCATGGCCGCGGTTCGCGGATCCGCCGGAATTCAAGCCATTCCCTCCCCAGGGTGATAATATTATCTTTGTGTGCAAAAATTTTCATACCTTTGTATCGCTGTCAATCCCTCCGCAGATGGTAGCCTCCAGCCGACGTTCGGCAGCCAACGCGCCTATTAGAAGGTAAGCATATAATATGACCATATGGCAGCGTTATATTAACGTCAATTTGTGTTATCCATCCCGGTGGTGGCACCCGTAGGCGCGGGCAAAATCCTGGGTTTAAGATGGGAAGTTTGGAGCAACACGGCCCAACGAGGGCAAACCGATGGGTTGCCTCAGGAAAGCTATCGGCGTCAGCGATCAAGCGATCAGTCCAGCCGCATCAGGTTCCTGCCCTCGAGCTCGACAACAGCGGCTTCGACCTCCCGCGCGAGGCGCTCGGTGCTCCACCCCAACACCCGCCCGGCGATCGCGGCAATCTCCGTCAGGTCGCGGCTCGTCAACGAGCCGCCTATCGCCAACGTGCTGCGGCGCATGACGACATCGGCCAGATGTTCGACGAATTCGTTGCGCACGATGTAGTCGATTTCCGCCTTGCCGTAGCCGTCCGAGTCCGGCAGACGACCCTCATCATTCGACCCGTGCCTGGCGATCTCAACGGCTCTGGTCCCATAGCGCGACAGCAATTGGTCGAGGCGCCCTTCCCCGGCGCCTGCTGCCTGCTGTGCCTCAGCCAGCCAGTTCGCGCGCGCCGCGGCGTTGGCCGGAAAATCCCGGCCACCCCCGATCGGCATCGATCGTGTCGACACCTTGCGGCTGCGCTGCAAGCGCTTGAGTACGGTATCAGTGACTTCCTCGGCAAAGCCGCGGAACGTCGTCCATTTGCCGCCGACCAGCGAAATGACTGCAAAGGGCCTGTTGCCGTCCGGCTCGGCGACCGGCGCCGAATGATCGCGGCTGATCAGTCCGGGCGTCGCTGCTTCAGACGTCGGCAGCGGCCGGATGCCGCTATAGGCGTAGACGATCTGGTCGCGCTCGAACGCCATGCCCGGCAGCAGCGTTCGCACGCTGTCGAGCAGATAGTCGGCTTCTTCGGGTTCGCAGCGGACCGCGTCCGGATTGTCGGCCTTGATGTCGGTCGAGCCGACCAGCGCCAGGCCGAGATAGTCGTAGACCAGGCAGATGCGGCCGTCATCGGCCTCGAAATAGAGCATGCGCCCGGCGAGGCTTTTGACCAGTTCGTCATGCCTTAACAGGATATGCGAGCCCTTGGTGCCGCCGATCATCTTCGATGGAGCACCAAGCAGCGCGTTGACGTCGTCGATCCACGGACCGGCGGCGTTCACCACCAGCTTCGGCCGCACCGAAAAGGCCGCGCCGTTTTCCGGCTGGAAGGTGAGCACGCCATTGGCTGAAGCCGCCAGTGTCGTGTAGTTGGCACCGGCAGACGCCGCGTGAGCCTGCAAGCCGTCGAGGATCAGTTCCAGCACCAGCCTTTCCGGGTGACTTATCTTGGCGTCGTAGTAGGTGCCGGTGGCGACGATCGCCGGATTGAGCGCCGGCATCTCAACAAGCGCCTGCCGCCGCCCGACCATGCGGTGGCGCGGCATGACCTGGTTTCGTGAACCGTAGAAATCGTAGATCATCAAGCCGATCTTGATCAGTATGGCGCCGCGGCTGCGCGGCGCGCTGGTCGAGCCGAACAGCGTTCGCAACGCCGCGAGCATGCCCTTGCTCCACGAGAAGATCGGGATGACGGTCGGCAGCGGGCTGACATAGTGCGGCGCGTTTTGAAGAAGCAGATTGCGTTCGAGCGTCGACTGCGCCACCAGCCCGAACTCGCCGGTCTCGAGATATTTCAAGCCGCCGTGGATGAGCCTCGACGGCGCGGCACTGGTGCCCGAGCCGAAATCCGCCTTTTCGACGATCAGGCAGCTGACACCTTGCGCGCACAGATCGCGAAACAGCCCAGCCCCGTTGATGCCGGCGCCAAGAATGACGACGTCGACTTCGCCGGTCCCGGCCATCGCGGCGAGACGCCCTGCGGGATTGTCCGCCCCGGCTCCATCTGCTGGGTTCATGGCGCCTTCGTCTTGACGATGCGCAACTTCACCCCCGCCCGTTCGAGGCTCTGCGCCTGCGCATCGCCCAGGCCCTCGGTCACCAGCACGGCGTCGAAACTGGTCAGATCGTCGAAGACATGCAGCGCGATCCGGTCGAATTTTGCGTGGTCGACCAAAAGGATGCGCTTCACGGAGGCGGTCATCATCGCCTGCTTGACCCGCACGACATTCGGATCCTGGATGAAAGCAGTGGTTCCGGTGACGGCCGAAGCCGAACAGATCAGCACATTGGCGCGCAACTGCGCCACGGCGTTCTCGCAGACAATGCCGATATAGGCATTGTAAGTGGGATGATACTGGCCGCCGAGGCAGATGAAATCGATATCGTCCACATTGATCAATTGGCCCGCCGTCGAGACGCTGTTGGAAATGACGGTCAGCGGCTTGACGTCGAGCAGCAGCGTCGCGACCGCGTTTGCCGTCGATGAATCGTCCAGCATCACCACCTGGCCGGCCTCGATATAATCCAGTGCCGCCCGCGCCAGTGCATCCTTCTCGGCTCGATTGACGGTCACCCGGTAGCGGAAAGCGCTCTCGTAGAGGCCGGAAGGCTGGACCGTCACCGCACCGTGCAGCTTGCGGAGCACGCCCTGCTGCGCCAGCCGGTCGATATGCCGGTGGATGGTCATGCGCGACACGCCGAAATGCTCGACCAGATCATCGATGCGCACCTGGCCGAGCTTGATCACATAATCGGCGATCTCTTCGCGTCGTTCGTCGGCCTTGATCATGCGTTTACCCCCGCCAGCCTTTCGATATCAGGCCAATGCGACTTCAGCTGCTCGGCTATGCGGCAGTAGAGCGAAAACCGCTCATTGAACACAGCACTGGAGGCGGGCACGGTTTGGTACGTCCGCTCCGTCATGCCGACCTGCCTGGCGCCCTCTTGCGGCGTCTTGAACAAGCCGACCGCAGCACCTGCGCAAAGCGCGGCACCGAGGGCCGCGGTCTCATCCGTCGAGGTGACGGTGACCGGGGCGTTCAGCACGTCGGCAAACATCTGGACGAAAGCAGGATTGCGCGAACCGCCGCCGGTCAGGCGGATCTCGCTGACGGCAAAGCCGTCGCGCAAAGCCTCGACATGGGTGCGGTGATTGAAGGCGATGCCTTCCAGAACCGCCTTCAGCATGTCGCCGCGATTGTGCCAGCCATGCAGGCCGACAAAGCTGCCGCTGGCCAAATCGCCATAGGGAGAGCCGAACAGATAGGGATGAAACAGGATGGTCGAAGGCTTCTTCAACGCCGCGTCGATCTCTCCCGCCAGCAATTCGTGGAGCGAGCCGCCATCCGCGTTTGTCCTGTCTTGCTCCAAGCGACAGAAAGTGTCGAGAAACCAGTCGTAGTTCGCGGTCGAGGCCGGCGAGATCGACATGTTGTTCCAACGCCCCGCATCGATGGCGTTGCGGCAGAACCAACGTCGGTCGACGCGCGGTTGCGAAGAGACGACTTCGTTGATGGAATACGTGCCGGCGACGATGGCGAGCACGCCGTCTTCATGGCCGCCCATGCCAAGCGCCGAGGCGGCCACGTCGTGCAGGCCGCAGGCGACCGGTGTTCCCCTGCGAAGGCCGGTCCTTTCGGCGGCATCGGCTGTGACTTGACCGGCGATGTCAGCGGAATGCGCCACCGGCGGCAGCGCGTTGAACAGATCCTCCAACCCGAAGATGCGCAGCGCTTCAGGCGCATAGGCTTGCGTGCGAAAATCCGTGAATGAAGTGCTGGCCTCCGTGCGGTCGGTCCCGATCGTGCCGGTCAGGCAAAAGCGCAGCCAGTCCTTGCAGGCCAGCACATGGCCGATGCGGCCATAGCGATCAGGATCGTTCTGCTTAAGCCACGCCAGCAGCGCCGACGGCGCCGAAACATGCGGCGTCTGGCCTGTCGTCGCCAGTGCATCGGTGAAAACGGTACCGGCGGACCACCTTTCGACAATGTCGCCGGCGCGGCTGTCGAGCGACAGGATGCCTGGTCCCAAAGGCTGACGATCATGATCGAGCAGATAGAGACCATCGCCATGCGCGGTCGCCGCCACCGCCTTGATGTCTTCCGCCGGCCTGCCGGAGAGCGCGATCGCCTCCTTGATGGCGTCGGCTGTTGCTTGCCACAGGCCTGACATGTCGCGCTCCACCCAGCGCGCGTGGGGCATCGATTGCGGCACCCGGCGACGGGCCACGGACAATTGCGTGCCGTCGGCATCGAAGATGACCGCCTTGGTGACCGTGAGGCCGTTATCGATTCCGAGCAGGCTGGGCATGATCACCGCCTCTTTCAGCAACTGGCGATTGCTACAGGGCGATCCTGCAGTCTGATGCAAGGGCGAAACACATGGCGACAACCCCGATTGAGCAAGGGGGACAAACGGCAAAAGCACCTCGCCGCAACAAAGAACTCATATCTTTATGTGAATTTAACGTCAACATACGCGACAAAAAGGCTTCGGCGCCAGGGAGCCACGGATGGATCTCGCGGTTGCCAGGCGACGCGTAATCAGCTGCTAAGGCCGTCACGGATGGCGCTGAAATAGCGGTCGGTTCCAACCTGCCCGCCCTTGAGTGCCACCTCCAGCCCATCGATCGCCTTGACGCGCGAGTGAGCGACGCAAAGCGGCGAGCCCGGCGACGCCGGCAACGGCATCCGCACGGTCAGCGCATCGACACCCATCTGGCCGAGCGCGTGGCTCGACGTATCGCCGCCGGCAACGACCACGCGCTGCAACTTCTGCTCGATGGTCAGCGCGCGAAGCAGTTCGCCGAGGCCCCGCCCGAGCTTGTGGCGGGCGCCTTCCTGGCGGTCGATTTCGCCCCCCCTGTCGGCCGTGGGTCCAAGGGCCGTGTAGAGAACGACGCTGCGCCCGGCTTCCAGGCTGGCGCGACCGGCTAGCGCTGCGCGTGCGATCGCATCTCCGGAAGCTTCGGAGATCAGTTCGACGGGATCGACCTCGATGCCGTCGAAGCCGTCAGTCAAAGCGTGACGGATCTGTCGTTCGGTCGTCGACGAACAACTGCCCGAGACGACCGCGATCCGGTCGGCGGCACCCGGCGGCGAAAATTCTGGTTCAGCTCTGACTGTCCCGTTCGACACCCATTCGGCCAGCAGCGCATATTCGATCCCCGACGAGCCGACGACGAACGAACCGCCCGGCTTGCGGGCGCGCCATATCTCCTTGCCGGCAAGCGCCTGCGTCTCGAGGCTGTCGACATCGACAAGTACGATGTCGGTGCCCTTTGCGAGCAAGCGGTCGAAGGCTTCCGAGCGCGACGCCGACTGCAACGTCGCGAGATCGACCAGCCCCGATGTGAGCTCCGTCTGCCGCGACAGATGGATCAGCAGGTCGGATTCATCCATCGGCGTCGTCGGGTGGCGGCTCATCACCGGATGGCGGTCGATGCGGAAATACTTGTCACGATAGGCGGCGAACAGATGTCCAAAGGCGGTGTAACGCTTGAGCTGCGGCGCCCCAACCAGCAGCGGCACGCTGTCCTGAGCGAAAACCGAGCGGCCGATCTCGATGGCGCGACCGATGCTGCCGATCGTCGGACTGGAATCGAAGGTCGAGCAGACCTTGTAGTGACAGAGAGCTGCGTTGAGCGTCTTCAGCCAGACGAAGGCACTCTTGAGATGGGTGTCCATCCATTGCGGGGTTTCGCTGCGGCTGGTGCCGGCCAGGCCAACGGCTCGGCAATGTGCGAACTGCGCAAGCATGGCCGCGTCCGGCTGGCGCATGAACAGCACGGTCGGCACGCCGCCGAGTTCGAGCGCTTCCATGACGTCGGTCGAACCGGTGAGGTCATCGCCATAATAGCTGAGAAGCAGATCTTGCATCGCTTCAGGCCGCTTTGCCGTCGCCGAATTTTTCGATCGACCGCGCCAGTTCGGGATGGCTCAAGGCGAAATCCGCCAGCGGAATGCCGTCGACCGCAGCTTGCCAGGCCTGCTGCACGGCACGCACCCCGGCGCCCGGCCCGTCCGGATGGCTGACGATGCCGCCGCCGCACAGATAGAGCAGATCGACCGTCCGGCCGGTCCGTTCATAGGTCTCGGGCGCCTGCCCGCCCCATTGGCCGGAACCGGCGACCGGCAGAGCGCAATCCTCAGGCGCAAAGATCGGGGTCGTTACCGCCTTGAAGGACTCGACGAAAGACGCGTCCGGCTCCCAGTATTTCGATTGGATGCCGTTGATCTGGAACTGGTCGACGCCGAGCAGCCGCCAGAACTGTTGCCAGACCTTGAAGTTCATACCGAGGCCGGGATGGCGGGTGAGGATGTCCCAGCCGTTGCGATGAGCGTGAAGCACCAGGCTGGAGCGTTTTCTCAAGAAGGCCAGGCCACCGAAACCGACGGAGTTGATGTTGACCACCGCGCAATTTCCGCCGGCCTTGGCCACCAGATCGTGATTGCGCATCATCTCGTCCGGGTCGGCATGCGAGATGCCGAAGGCATACATCACCTTCTTGCCGGTCCTCTGCTCGTGGTCGAGGATCAGCGGCATGATTGCCTTTACCCGCTCCGCCAGCGGCGAATAGGCTGGGCTCATCAGCTTCTCATCGTCCTTGATGAAATCGACACCGGCGGCGATCAGCTCGCCCACCATCGCGGCGGTCTCGGGGGGCCGCAGCCCCAGCGCCGGCTTGACGATGGTGCCGATGATCGGCCGATCCGTGACACCTGTCAGCCTGCGGCTGCCGGCGACGCCGAATTGCGGCCCTGGATGCGCGCCGCGGAATTGCTCCGGCAGCTTCATGTCGACAACGCGAATGCCGGACAGGCCCTTGATCGAATAGGCGCCGCCGATGGCAATGGTCATCAGAGCCGACAGGTCGTGGCCGATGGCATCGAATGGAAAGGCGATGTCGACATCCGCGCGCTTGAACGGCCCGTTACCGGCCTCGGGAATGGAGGGGCGAAGTGCGTCCGGCAGGTGCCGGATGGCCAGGACGCGCGCGGCCACCCGGGCCTTTAGTTCCTCGGTTTCGCCGGGCAGCGCGACGAAGGTTCCGGTCGACTGGTCGCTCGCGATCTTGGCTGCCAGCGCCTCGATGCTGCCTGATGTTTCGATGCGGTAGGTGAGCGTGATCATGGTTCGTTGTCTGAGGGGCGGAAGGTTCGAAAAGAGTTCCTTGACCGTCGAAATCTGGTATAATGAGTACATAAGCTTTGCAAGCGATATCCTGTCTTGCGGCTATCGCCGATGGGGGCGACGGCCATTCCGGGAATGGCTGTGGCAATGCTAGATAGAGACAGGTCAAGGGAGTGATTCGCGACGATGAACCGTTCGGAGCCGATCGTCCGGCGCAAACTTTCCGACGAAGTGTTTTTGCGGCTGAAGCGCCTGATCACCAGCGGAGAATTGACGCCGGGCGACGACATGCCGTCGGAGCGCGAGTTGATGGAGCGCTTCGAGGTCGGCCGTCCCGCGATCCGCGAGGCGATGCAGGCACTGAGCAATATGGGCCTCGTCGCGATCTCGCATGGGGAACGCGCCAAGGTGCTGCAGCTGACCGCCAAGTCGATCATCAAGCAGGTCGATGGCGCAGCCAAGATCATCCTGTCGTCGTCGAAGGACACGTTGGAACACCTGAAAACGGCGCGCATCTTCTTCGAGCGCGGTATGGTCAGGGAAGCCGCCGAAAACGCCACTGCCGAGGACGTTGAGCAGCTGCGGGCCACAATTGCCGAACAGCGTGGCTTTCGCGGCGATTCCGAAGCCTTCATCTCCGCCGACATGAAGTTTCACACCCAGATCGCGGCGATCTCGGGCAACCCGATCTATATCGCCGTCAGCGAGGCGATGCTCGGTTGGCTGAAGGAATATCACACCGAAATGCTGATCTGGACCGGCAAGGAACAGTTCACGCTGACCGAGCATGAAGAGATCATCGGCCGCATTGAGAAGAAGGATGCCGACGGCGCCGAGAAGGCGATGATCAAGCACCTCGAGCGATCGCGCGCGCTTTATGTGATGAACTCCGGCAACTGATTTCAGCTGATCCGCGTGATCGCGTAAGGGGTCATCACCAGTTGGCCTCGGCCAAACGCTGAGATGTCGACCGTCACGTCGTCCGCCGTCAGGTTCGCCAGCCACGCCACGGTCTTGCCCGAAGCGGAGCGGCCGGCCAGCGCCAGCACCTTGGTCTCGTCGCTCGTCCTTGCCGCAACATGGGCAAGGCCGGCCAGTTCGCAAAGCCCCTTGATGGCATCGAAGATCGGCCGAGGCGATCCTTCCGCGACGGGTTCGCCGGATGCTGCCAGCACGCCGAAGGGCCCGGCGAAGCCGGACAGCGTGAGCAGTTCCAGCCCGGCCGGCGCGACACGCGCGGCATAGCCGATCGCCCATGCGGCTGCGAACAGGCCGGCATGGCGAGGGTCGCGATCGGCCATGGCGATGCGCTGTCCCCCGGGATTGCCCTTGGTCGCGCCGCCATAGGGGTTCTGGCGCATGGCGATCGTCGATGGACCGATGCGGTAAGGCTTTTCCCCAAAGATCGCCCGCGCCGACGCGGTTATGGAGGGCAGCGCCTCCAGCGACTGCATGACGCTGAGATCGTCGGCGGCGTGCACGATCGGGCACGTGCAGTGAGTGACGAAATCGAGCAGGCCCCCCGGCACGCGCTTGCGGTTGAGCTCGGTGAAATAGCTGAACATGCCGCCGCCAAGCCGGATATCGGGAAAGGCGCGCCGCGCCGCGTCATAGACGTCTTCGAGCGGCGGACAGTCCGGCCACGCACTGCCCGGCGGTGTCGACTGCCGGTCGACCGAAGGCGAGACGGCAATGGCCGAAAGCTTCAACCCGGCTTGACGCACCATGTCGGCAACGCCTGACAGCTCGGGATCGAGGTCGCCCGCGCAGGCAACGACGCATTCCAGCGTCGTCTGCACCGGATAGGCGGCGGTGAGCCTTGCATAAGACTGCAATGCTTCGAGACCGTGGCCGCGCGTCGGATCGTAGTGGAAGACAAGTTGCTGCGGGCCGAGCTCGGTCAATGTCGAAAGATTTGCGAGCGCTGCTTCGACCTCATCCGGGTAGATGATCACGCCGAGATCCGGCAGCCTCTGCCCGGTCTCGCCGAGTTCGACGCTGACCGGTTCGGCGGCAGATGCTGCGGCCGGCATTCCCCCCTCGCCGGTGATGCGCAGGCTGACCGTCTGGCTTACAGTTTGGCCGGCCGGCAGTACATAGGGCCAAGGCAGCGCGAGTGGCCGCACATAGGTCTTGTAGGACGCGTCCGACCAGTTACGCTGGTCCTCCATCTCGAAAGTGTCGCCCTCCATCCGGCATTCGGCAGTAATGCCCGGCCGGACTTCATGGGTGATCGCGCGCAAATCCTTGAAAGGCTGCCAGGGATCGATCAACAGCGGCAGTTTCGTCGCCACGACGCTGCCGTCGGTATGCTCGACCGTGACCGGGCTGCCGGCGAGGCCGGCGATCGGATGCAGGACGCAAAAACCGCAGCGATTGGTCTCGAAATCGCTTTCAGGGACCGCGCTGACGTCGAACACCAGGTGACCGTTGGCGGAGCCCTTGATCGTAGCGCGAAAGTCGAGCCGGCTTCCGCCCGGTGCTAAGCAAGTTGCGGAGTAGCTGACGGAGAAGCTGTCGGCGTTCTGATCGACGGCAAGGTCCGTCAGCGCCGGTTCATAGGTGCCCCAGTCGCGGTCGCGCACGATGTAGGCGATGGCGCGCAGCACTTCGATGCCGCCGTAACGGATGGTGCGCAGGCTGCCGTTGACAAAGTCGGCGCTGAGCAAGCCCGCACTCAGCCTAACCGGCTCGGCCTCGACCACGCGTGTGCCGTATAGGAGGAAGGCGTCGGCTGTCATGTCAGCAAGCCATCCAGGTGGACAGGTTCGTGGCTCGCGGCGCCCAGATAGGCCGCCTCGACCAGCGCGAATGTCTTGAGATTGTCGGCGCCCGAGGTCGCCGGCTCGGTTCCCTTTGCCAGGCAGTCGACCCAGTGCTGCTGGATGGCGACGACGCTCTCCTGGATGTTGTGCCATGGGCGCGATGCCCAGGCGAGTACGGGCGGCGAAACGTCGGTGATCTTCGTGCCGCTCCTGCCGGTGACGGTGAGCCGATATCCCTGCGCCAAGCGGATCGTGCCGTCGCTGCCGTCGATCTCGATCAGCGTTTCGGGAAACGGTTCGGTGGCGAGCTTCGTCGCGTAGCTACAGTCGACCACTGACGTCGCCCCGCTCTTGTGGTCCATCAGCATCGTCGCGACATCTTCGCCCGCGATGCCGGGGTTGATGCGCGCGGTTCGCGTCGTGATCGTCGACACGTCGCCCAGTAGAAAACGGGCGATGTCGAGACTGTGGATACCGAGGTCCTCGATGATGAAGCGCTTTCCCTTGGCGAGATAGGGCTGGCCGGAAAACACGTCATAGGCAGAGCGGAAGGAGATGCGCCCGAAGAACGGCGTGCCGATCTCGCCGCTGTCGAGCACGGCACGCACCGCCTGGATCGCCGACTGCCAGCGAAAATTCTCATGCACCATCAGCGGTACGCCGGCTTCCACGCAGGCCCTCACCATCGCCTTGGCGTCGGCAAGCGTCGGCGCGAACGGCTTTTGGCAAATCACCGGCACACGGTGCAGCGCCGCCATCTCGACCAGCGGACGATGGCTGGGAACGGTAGTGGCGATATCGACGAAGTCGAGGCTTTCGCTTGCAAACATCTCTGCCGCGTCGGTGTAGCGCTTCGCAATGCCGAACTGGTCGCCGATGATGCGCAGCCGCTCCGGGTCGCGGTCGCAAATGGCGACCATCGCGGCGCCTTCAATGTCGCGCCAGGCATGCATCTGGTTGATGGCAAAGAAGCCGCAGCCGATGAGCCCTCCCCGCAACTCCGCCATGCTCAGCCTGCCTTTGCCATCTGCATCAACGTCACCCGGCTCTGCAGCCGGCGCTGCGCCTGGTCGACGACGACGGCGACGATGATGACAAGGCCCTTGATCACCATCTGCCAGAAGGAACTCACGCCCATCATCACCAACCCGTCCGAAAGAATGCCGATGACGAAGGCGCCGACAATGGTGCCGCCGATCGTGCCGCGCCCACCTGACATCGAGGTGCCGCCGAGCACTGCCGCCGCGATGGCGTTGAGCTCGAAACTTTCGCCCGTTGCCGGGTGCGAGGCCATCAGTTCGGACGAGATGATCAAACCGACGATCGCCGCGCAAAAGCCGGAGAACATGTAGACGAACATTTTCACCACGTTGACACGAACGCCCGAAATTCGCGACGCCCGTTCATTGCCGCCGACGGCGAAGATGTGGCGGCCGAGCGGCGTGTATTTGGCGAGATATGCCGCCGCCAGCGCAACGACGATCAGGATCCAGATCGCCACCGGCAGGCCGAGCAGCCGCCCGGCGCCGAGGAAACCAAACCCGGTGGTGCCAAGCTCCGGCTTGCCGACCAGGTTGGGGAAGGTGCGGCCGTCCGACGACAGCAACGCCAGGCCGCGCGCGACATAGAGCACGCCAAGCGTGGCGATGAACGGCGCGACGTTCAGCCTGGTGATCAGCAATCCGTTGACGGCGCCGATCAATATGCCGACCGCCAGCGTGATCAGCGCGATCTCGACCACGTTGAAATAGACGGTGTAGCCGAATTGCAGGTCGATGCCGTTGAGCACGAGGTAGCCGGCGACCATTCCGCACAGGCCGACGATCGAGCCGACCGACAGGTCGATGCCGCCGGTGATGATGACGAAGGTCATGCCCATGGCGAGGAAGGCGTTCAGCGCCACATGTTTCGACATCAGGACCAGGTTGGCGGTCGACAGGAAATTCGGCGCCGCGATCGAGAAGAAGACCAAGACGGCGATCAGCGCGATGAAGGTCCTCGCCTTCATCAGCGTCAGCAGCAGCGAGCCGCTCGAGACGGAGGGGGCAGCCGCCTTGGCCGGGATGTCAGTCATGGGTTCTCCGTGTGCGGGGCCAGTCCGTGGCCAAGTGCCGAGGCGGCGACAAGGGCTGCCTCCGTCGCCTCGGCGCGATCGAACATGCCGGTCAGTTTTCCGTTGCTCATCACCGCGATGCGATCGGACAGCGCCATCACCTCATCGAGATCGGAGGTGGCGAACAGAATGCCGAGCCCGTCTCGCGACAGTTTGCGCATGGTGCGAAAGACGTCGGCCTTGGCGCCGACATCGATGCCGCGGCTGGGCTCGTCCATCAGCAGCACCTTCGGCCCGGTGAGCAGCGCCTTGCCGATTACCACCTTTTGCTGGTTGCCGCCCGACAGCGATGAGACCTCCTGCGCCGGGTCGGCGACCTTGATCGCCAGTTCCCGCACCATCTGCGTCACCGCCTGCTTCTCTTGGCCGCCGCGAATGTGAAACAGGCGGACAAAACGCGACAGGCTGGCCAGTGTCAGATTGCTGGCGACGGAGAGGATCGACACCAGCCCTTCGCGTTGGCGGTCTTCGGGGATCAGCGCCAGCCCGCGCCGGATACGCCGCGTCGTGTCGCGCTCCTTGACCTTTTTGCCGGCGATGAAGATCGCGCCGGTAGCCTGGCCATGGCGGCCCATGATGCAGTCGAACAGCTCGCTCCGCCCGGCGCCCATCAGGCCGTATATGCCGAGGATCTCGCCGGCGCGCAGCGACAGCGAGACGTGATCGACCGCCAGCCCGCCGGTGGCGCGCGGCAGGCAGATGTCCTCGGCGCGGAATATTTCTTCGCCGGGAACATGGCCGTCGGCCTTGGCGAAATCCTTGGCGTCGGAGCCGATCATCTGCCGCACGATCCACCGGGTGTCGACGTTTTTCATCTCTTCCTGGCCGGTGATGTGCCCATCGCGCAGCACGGTGATGTAGTCGCCGATGCGGATCAGTTCTTCCAGCCGGTGCGAGATGTAGACGATCGCCACGCCGCGCGCCTTGAGGTCGGCGATCACCTTGAACAGGATCTCGACTTCCGCCGCACTGAGCGCCGAGGTCGGCTCGTCCATGATCAGGATGCGCGCATCGAGCGAAACCGCCTTGGCGATCTCGACCAGCTGCTGCTGGCCGATGCGCAGATCCTCGACCAGCATGTCGGGCCTTATCCCGGCCTGCAGGCGTTCGAGAAATTGCGCCGCGCGACGCTCCTGCTCCTTGCGGTCGATCTTGCGGAACCGGTTGGTGATCTCGCGCGTGGCGAAGATGTTCTCGGCGACGGTCATATTGCCAAACAGGTTCAGCTCCTGGAACACCATGCCGATGCCGCGGTTCACCGCGTCGCCCGATGACGAGAAGGAGACCTCCTCCCCTTCCAGGAGGATCCGGCCGAGCGTCGGCTGTTCGACGCCGGCGATGATCTTCATCAGCGTCGATTTGCCGGCGCCGTTTTCGCCGACCAGCACATTGACGGCGCCCTTGCGCACCTCGAAATTCGCGCGCTTGACCGCGACGGTGCCGGAATAGACCTTGGAGACGTCCTCCAGCTTCAAGACGACATCGTGAGCAACCGCAGCGCTCATGGCTTCGGCCCGATTTCTGCCTCCGCCGGCGTCACCAGCGGCAGGTCCTGGCCGCTCTCGAGCGTATAGGCGCCGAGAACCTTGGCGGTCCGGCCTTCCAGCGCGTCACGCGGCAGTTTGGCAAACAGGGCCTTGACGGCATAGGCGTTGAACGCCTTGCCGAACTGGGCGAAGTCGATCTGGTTGGTAAAATCGTTGAACTGGATGAAATCGAGGCTGTCGCGCAGCGCGGTTCCGCGCATCGCCGGTCCGATCTGTACCCGCGCATCGGCCTTGCCGTCGCCGTCGACATCGATATCCATGGTCGCGGCCCGCGACTGCGTGTTGGCTGCGATGATCTTGCCCTCGACGCGAACCGCGAAGGTCCATGGCGAATTCGCCTGCTTCTTCGGATTGCCATATTTGGCGCCGGCGGAAGCAGGATCGGTTTTCGCCAGAGCGTGGACTTCGGCAAACGGCCCGGCTTTCTGCTGGAGGTAAGGCACGACCTTCGCCGCCCATATCTCCTCGACCATCTTGTCCGGGTTGAAGACGGCGGCATTGCCGCTGTCCCCCGAAGGGGTCGGGAGGATCTTGCAGGCGGTCAGGCTGATGCCGACTGCAACGACAAGGATCGGCCAGTTCGGCTTGTTGTTCAGCATGATGGTTTGTTGTTCAGCATGGTGGTCGGCACCCACGG
The DNA here is from genome assembly GCF_040320805.1 of Mesorhizobium sp. M0615. Taxonomy (NCBI): domain Bacteria; kingdom Pseudomonadati; phylum Pseudomonadota; class Alphaproteobacteria; order Hyphomicrobiales; family Phyllobacteriaceae; genus Mesorhizobium; species Mesorhizobium sp. M0615. The sequence continues at coordinate 112,122 of NZ_JAMYQI010000005.1, forward strand.
AAAATGGCGGCGAGGGACGACCTAGGGTCGCCCCTCGCTATTCATGTCACGCCGGCTCAGTTGGTCAGCGCAAACGTTTCCAGCTTGGCAGCATTGTCGCCATTGACCAGGACGCAGTCCATCAGTTGCTTCTCCTTCTCGGGCGACTTCTTGTTCTTGATGAAGTCGTTGGCCTGCTCGACCGCCATCTGCGCCTGCGCATAGGCCGGCTGCAGCACGGTTGCCTTGATGCCGCCCGCGGTGATCGAATCGCGCACGTCGTTGGATCCGTCGAAACCGACGACGATGACTTCCTTGCGGTTCGCCGCAACCAGCGCCGCATACGCGCCCATGGCCATCGTGTCGTTGCCGGAGATGACGCCCTTGATATCCGGGTTGGCCTGCAGGATCGATTCCATCTTGGAATAGGCTTCCGTCTGGCTCCAGTTGGCCGATTGCTGGGCGACCATCTTCAGGTCCGGATAATCGTCGATGACGTCATGATAGCCCTTCGAGCGAATGCCGGCATTGGTATCGGATTCCTTGCCGACCAGCTCGACGAAATTGCCCTTCTCGCCCATCAGCTTGACGAACTCCTGCGCGCCGAGCTGGGCGCCCTGGTAGTTGTTGGAGACGATCTGAGCCACGGCGACGCCGGTGGCGTTGATCTCGCGATCGATCAGGAACGACGGCACGCCTGCGTCCTTGGCCTTCTGCACGGCAGCGACAGTGGCGTCGGCGCCGGCATTGTCGAGGATGATCGCCTTGGCGCCGCGACCGATCGCCGTATCGATCAATTCGGATTGCTTGTTGGCGTCGTCAACATGGACGAGCACAAGCGCTTCGTAGCCGAGTTCCTTGGCCTTGGCTTCGGCGCCGACGGCTTCCGCCTTGAAGAACGGATTGTCGTGCGAGGGCGTGATGATGGCAATGAGGTCGGCCGCATAGGCGGGTACCGCCGTGCCAAGCGCCAGCATGCCGGCGAACGCCGCAAGTGTCATTCTGCGTGTGAGTTTCATGATGTCCTCCCGTTTGAAAAATTGCCTTGGCCTCTGCATTCGAATTCATCGCGCAACGCGGGCCGCCGATCGGTTCAGGCTGAATGCCGGTGCCGGCTTCCCAAAGGATCGCTGCTCCCCCGCCGTCCCTCCACTCGCCCAGGCTTCGTACTTCCCGCGAACCCTTGCTCAAGCCATCAACAGCTAAGCCAACTGGTATGATGAGTCAATCACTAATTGAGGTGACATGTTCCCACTGAGCAAAACATCTGTTCGTCATGGCGGGTGTGTCGAGCCATCGAGGCGCTCCGGCAAGCGCCCGACTCGGCCTGTCTCAGGTAATGCGCCGAATGCTCGCGGCGATCTCTTCGGGCTCGAACACCCGCTTCCAGTCGTCGCGCATCAGCACCGGCTTGCCGAATTCGATCGCCTTGTTGCAGGCATCCGAGAATACGCCCTTGGTCTCGCCGAAAATCACGGCGCCGAGCACGTTCATGTGGCCGAGCAGGAAGTCGAGCGCCGCCTGTTGGTCGACGCCTCGCGCGACGACCTCGTCGACGGCTTCCTTCATGACGACAAGCAGTGACGCGCACACCGTCTCCGATAGACCGGGCTCCAGCAGCGCCATCTGTTCGACGGTGACACGGTGCGAGCGCATGACCGGCGCCCAGATGATTTTTGCGACCGCCTCGCCCTTGGCGTAGTCCGCTTCCGGCCCCTGCATCAGCGCGCTGACCATATGCTGCTTGGCCTTGACGCCGCCAAAATAATCCTTCTTGGCCGCCATGTCGGTCTCGTCGTTGAAGATCGGCGGATGACAGGGATGGGTGACGAAATAGGTCAGGTCCGGCCGGTTGGGCAGATGGCCGGCGAAGGGTGCGGCCGCGTCGAGCACTATCACCATCGTGCCAGGCGCGAGCTTGCTCTCGATATCAGCCGCCACCTTGCCGATATGCGTGTCGGGAACGGCCAGGATGACGATATCCGCCCCGTCGAGCGCCGCATCGGCACTGACCGCGTCGAAGCCCAGTCCGGTCTTCAGCCGCTCGCGGCCGGCCTCGCTGACCTCGACATGGCGTACCGTGTAGGGCGATCCGCGAAAATTGGTCGACAGGCGGTAACCCATTTTGCCGCCGGCACCGAACAGCGCAATCGTCGTCATCTATCCCTACTCCCGCATTAAACGACGGCCGCGCCGATCGTCATGTTATTAACTGGTATAATCACCTTACCACGAATTGAGGAGTTGAACAGGGCTTTGATGAGCGGCTATACGGGCGCCCGTTTGGCATTCCACTCGCACTTGGCGGGCCTATAGCTGCCTGGGTCCCTGGTCTTCTCAGCCCGAAAACTATCCCTGCGCTGCGACTCCTGGTAGCGCCTTCAGGATCCAGTCACGCGCCGGCGCCCTTCTTCAACCAGGTGAAACCGGTAGCGATCGCGTATGAACTCGTTGAAAAATTGCCCCTTCGAGAAGGCGGCGCGGAACGCCGCATAGGTCTCGGGTTCGACCTCTTCATAGTCGTAGCGGGCTCCGCTCGGGACGAACCAGACCGAGAGGATTTTCGTCGACGGGTCGTAGTGGGTGTTGCGAATGGCAGTGGACGGCATGTCGAAAATCCTGCTTCGTCCCCAAATCTTTCGCCCCAAATCCTGCTTCGAGCATGCGTAATGCCGCAACGATGCGGAGGTTCCGTCAGGGAGGCGCACCACAACGCCGAAAATCTTGCCCGGGCCGCGAGGCTTCCTATCTCTCCGTCAGATGTCACAGACGAAATCCAGTACAACAGCGTATGCCAGCCAGGGCGATCTCTTCGGCGCGGCCGACACGCTGCCGGAAGGATTTTCCTACCGGCCGGGCCTGATCACAACGGATGAAGAGGCGGAACTGGTCCGTCACCTCAATGAACTGTCCTTCAAGCCCTTCGATTTCCACGGCCATCTTGCCAACCGGCAAGTGGCCGGTTTCGGCCTGCGCTACGACTACGACCGGCGCCAGGTCGTCGAAGCGCCGCCCATACCTCAATTCCTGCTGCCGCTCCGCGACAAGGTCGCGGACTTTGCCGGCCGGTCCGCCACAGAGTTCGCGCAGGTGCTGATCAACGAGTATCGGCCGGGCGCGGGCATAGGTTGGCATCGCGACAAGCCGCATTTCGATCTCGTCGCCGGCGTCTCGCTGCTGGCGCCCTGCAGCTTTCGGCTGCGCCGCAAAAACGGCTCGAAATGGGATCGCGAGACGATCGAGGTCGAACCGAGGTCCCTCTATCTCATGGACGGTCCGGCGCGCCACGAGTGGGAGCACAGCATTCCGCCGGTCGCCGGGCACCGCTATTCGATCACGCTGCGCACTCTGAAATAGGCGATACTCCAAGCCACGCAGCAGCCGCTCTGGAAGGCAGCACGCAGTTGTGCTTCGATTGTATATGAGCGTTGATCGCAGCAAAATCCTGGCCATCCGCGTGGCGCTCTTTCTGTGGGCATGCCTGTCCTGCGTTCTGGCTCTGCAGTGGCTCGTCGACCTCGGCATGGTCGGCGTTCCCGACGGATACATAACGCCCTATGCCCGAGCAACGAGCACGCTGTTGCATGTCCTTGTCTGGCCATGCCTGGCTCAAAGTCTCTACTTCGCTTGCCGAGCCTTGCTTGGCAAACGCTTCGAGCCTGCTCCTCTCTTCCTGCAAATCCTGATCGCCGCCGCACTGACTGTCGTGCCGGCATTCATCGTAAAACACTGTCCGCGGTCTCAGGTATGCAGCAACATCTATGAAGCGCTCACGAATACGGTGATGGACGACGGCACCGGCGGATGACGTTGTGTCTCCAGTAACTGACGAGAGTTAGAACTTTGGCGTCGCGCCGCGCGGTGGCGGTAAAACCTGGAGGAACCATGCGAAAGATCCTGGCATCGATGCTGCTGTTCGCGGCAGCGCTATTTGCAAACCCCGCTCGGGCGCTGGACAGTACCATCCCGCCGGTTGTCGTCACACCGCTTGCGGATCGCAGCCAGACGGCGTCCGGTCAGCCGATCGTGCTGCCGCAGAAAAATGTCCAGGTCCTGGTTTCAACCTATGACATTGCGGTCGGCGCCACTCTGCCGGTGCACAAGCACCCGTTTGCCCGCTACGCCTATGTCGAGGCCGGGACACTCAAAGTGACGAATGTCGAGACCGGCAACAGCAACACCTACAAGACGGGCGATTTCATCATCGAGATGATCGGCCAATGGCACCAGGCCACCAACATCGGCGACGCCCCGGTCAAGCTGCTGGTCATCGACCAGGTCGAACAAGGCGCCAAGAACACGGCGCTGCAGAAACAATAGATCTCTCGCTACGGACCTAGGCAGGGTTGCCGGGCTGGCCCAAGCAGCGACTGGCTGTTCCGGCTTCCCCACCAACCGAGCCGATGCTAGGGCTGGCCGTCATGCAATCATGAAGGATCGCCCCTTGGCAGGAAATGCTCGCCCCCTGATCGAAATCTGCGTCGAAGGCATCGATGGACTGCTGGCCGCGCAGGCCGCCGGCGCCGACCGGGTCGAGCTCTGCGCCAGCCTGGTCGAAGGCGGCATCACGCCCAGCCTCGGCACGGTGCGCGCCGCACTCGAGAGCGCGACCATTCCCTTCCATGTCATCGTGCGGCCGCGCGGCGGCGATTTCCTCTACAGCGAGGCCGAATACAGCTCGATGCTCGCCGATGTCGCAGCGCTTCGTGACCTCGGCGTCGCCGGTGTCGTCGTCGGTTGCCTCAATGCCGACGGCACCATCGATGAAACCCGCATGGGCGCGCTGGTCGATGCCGCCGGTCCGCTCGCCGTCACCTGCCACCGCGCCTTCGACATGACGCGCGACCCGGCCGAGGCGCTGGAAGCGCTGATCCGCTGCAAGGTCGGCCGCGTGCTGACCAGCGGCCAGAGGGACACCGCGGTGGAAGGCGCCGGCCTGTTGGCGGATCTCGTCCGCCAGGCCGACGGCCGCATCATCATCCTCGGCTGCGGCGCGCTGGACCCCGAAAACATCGCCGGGGTGCTGGCATCAACCGGGCTGACGGAAATGCATTTCGCCGCGCTCAAGGACGTACCGAGCGCCATGGCCTACCGCAACCCGCAAGTCGGCATGGGGGGCACCGATCTCGACCGCGAGTATCGCACCACAGTCACCGATGGGGCGCTGGTTGCGGCGACGATTGCGGCGGCCAGAGCATGATGAGCAAAGCCGTGACTGGGCGGCCATCGCCGATCAGCCGCGTCCTGCCTCAGGACGAAGCCGCCATCCTCGCGCTCAACAATGAGCACGCCGCCGAACTGTCATGGCTCGAGCCGGAACGGCTGTCCTTCCTGCTTGGCGAAGCGTTTTACATCAGGCGCATCGGCGCGCTCGAAGCCTTCATCATGACGTTCGACCAGAATGCGGCCTACGACAGCCCGAATTTCCTCTGGTTCCGCGAGCGCTATCCACGCTTCGTCTATGTCGACCGCGTCGTCGTCGCGGCGCAAGCGCGCGGCCGCGGCCATGCCCGCCGGCTCTACGAGGATCTGTTCGGGGAAGTCGCCCGCGCGGGCCACAGCATCGTCACCTGCGAGGTCAATGTCGAACCGCCCAATCCGGCTTCGGACGCCTTCCATGCGGCGCTTGGCTTTGCCGAGGTCGGTGACGCGGTGATCCATGGCGGCAAGAAGGCGGTGCGCTACTACCTCAAGGAGATCGCCGGCTGATGGGTCGCTGGCTGATGATCGGCAAGCAGATCGCCACGGCGGCATAAGATTAGGAGTCCGTAGCCCTCACCAATTCCGGTTCAGCCAGGCCCGCGCGGGCTTCTCGACCAGATAGTAGCTGCATAGTGCACAGGCGAAGACAGCCGCCAGCATCGGGATCGGCGCACTGCCCTGCTCGGCGACGAATTTGTAGAAGGGCTGTTGCCAGAGATAGAGCGAGTATGACCACAGCCCGATCATCACCATCGGCCTGGACGATAGCAGGCCGGTCAGGTGCCGGCTGCTGGTGTCCAGCGTATTGACGGCAAGCGCCAGCAACGGCACCGCCAGTAGGTAATGGATCGGCGTCGGCACCGGATCGAGGAACAGCAATATAGCCGCCGCCGCCGACACGAGGCTGACATAGGGGCTCTTCAGGAATGCCGGCAGCCGGTCATCGTGCTTGAGCAGGCAGATCGATGCCGACAGCAGGATCGAGGCGATATGCACATCGGTGCGCCAATAGCTGTGCTCGTAATCCATGCCGAGTGCCCAGTACGAAATGGCGCCATTGGCCATCGCCAGCAGCGACAGCGTCACCAGCAGCCGAACGACATTACCCCGCCCGGTCACCACCACGCTGATCAGCGCCAGGATGATGTAGGCATGCTCTTCCACGCATAGCGACCAGATGTGGTCGAGCGCGCCGGCGCGGGTGATGAGAATTCCGGCATAGTTGTAGGTGAATGTCAGCGCCGTCAGCGCCGCCTTCCATTTGAAGCCGATAAAGGTGCCGGAGAGCCCGATCATGGCTGATGTCACGAACACCAGCAGCGCGGGATAGATGCGCGAAAAGCGGCGCTTGAAGAATTTTTTCAGCGGAAAGCGTTCGATGAACAGTATCTCGCCCATCAGCCGGCCTGAGAGCACGAAGAAGAACTCGACGCCGAGCACGCCGAGATTGATCCCGGGAACGGGGAAGAAATGGCCGATCAGCACCAGTGCGATCGAAAGCCCGCGCCAGCCATCGAGATAGGCCAGTCTTGCTCTGGCTGCTTTGTCGGCTGTGGCCCGCGGCAGGGCAACAGACGCTGCGGAGATGTCGGCCATGCCGATCCTCTACGACCCAAGATCTTGGCGCAGCTCACACCGCCGCGCGCAGAATCCACCCCGTGTTCCGCCAAGCTATACATATTGCAGTGCAATATCAGATTGTGCAAGTGCGAGAATGGGGCTGGGCAGTCCCTTGGGAAGTATGCGCCTGTTCTTGCACGGGAATTACCTGAAACAACGGATTTGCGCGTGGCAGCGAACCCGCAAGGACTGGGCAGTTACAGCCCGCCGCAGACGAACAAAGGGGCCGCGATGGCCCCTTTCCATGTCAGTAGCTTTATGATGTCAGGCGTTGGCTGCCGCCACCGCGCGTTTGGCCATCACGGCGATCAAATTGGCACGGTATTCGGCCGAAGCGTGGAGGTCGGTCATCAAATTCTTCGCCGGCACTTTCACGCCGTCGAGCGCCGATGCGGCAAAATTTTTCGCCAGTGCGGCTTCGATCTCCTTCGAGCGGAACACGCCGTCATCGCCGGCACCGGTAACGGCAACGCTGACCCCGTCCTTGCCCTTGGCCACGAACACGCCGACAATCGCATAGCGCGAGGCCGGGTTGCGGAATTTTTCGTAAGCAGCCTTGGCCGGCGCGGTAAAACTCACCGCGGTGATGATCTCGCCTTCTTTCAGCGCCGTTTCGAACAGGCCGGTGAAGAATTTCGCGGCTGAAATCTCGCGCTTGTTGGTGACGATGGTGGCGCCCAGCGCCAAGAGCGCCGCCGGATAATCGGCGGCTGGGTCGTTGTTGGCGACCGAGCCGCCGATCGTGCCCTTGTGGCGCACCGCCGGATCGCCAATCAGCGACGCAAGGTGCGCAAGCGCCGGACAGGCCTTCCGCAGCTTCTCGTCATTGGCGACGTCGTAATGGGTTGTGGCGGCGCCGATGGTGACGGTCTTGCCCGACACCTTGACGCCTTGCAGTTCCTTGATCCGCGACAGGTCGATCAGGTCGGAGGGTGCGGCGAGCCGCGTCTTCATCGCCGGGATCAGCGTCATGCCGCCTGACAAAAGCCTGGCGTCGCCGCTCTTCACCAGCTTGGCGGCGTCGGCGACCGAGGCGGCGCGGTGGTAGTTGACTGCGTACATGGGATCCTCCCCTGAAGTGGTTAGGCAGTAGTGAGTAGGGAGTAGGGAATAGGGACGCTGTCATCTCCGGTAATGCCCATTCCCTACTCACTACTCCCTACTCACTCATTTCTTCGCCCTAATCGCCGCCCACACCGTCGACGGCGAGGCCGGCATGGCGATGTCCACAATCCCCAAAGCGTCGGTGATGGCGTTGATGACCGCCGGCGGCGAGCCGATGGCGCCGGCCTCGCCACAGCCCTTGATGCCAAGCGGATTGCTCGGACACGGCGTGTTCGAGGTCGACACCTTGAATGACGGCAGGTCGTCCGCGCGCGGCATGGTGTAGTCCATGTAGCTCGCCGTCAGCAGCTGCCCGCTATCGTCATAGTGCGCGCCTTCCAGCAGCGCCTGGCCGATGCCTTGCGCGATGCCGCCATGGACCTGGCCTTCGACGATCATCGGGTTGATGATGTTGCCGAAATCGTCCGCCGCAACGAACTGGACGATCTCGGTCGTGCCGGTTTCCGGATCGATCTCGACCTCGCAGATGTAGCAGCCCGCCGGGAAAGTAAAGTTCGCCGGATCGTAGAAGGCGGTTTCCTTCAGTCCCGGCTCCATGCCTGCCGGCAGATTGTGAGCGGTGTAGGCGGCAAGCGCCACCTGGAACCAGGGCAGGCTCTTGTCGGTGCCGGCAACCTTGACCTCGCCATTCTCGATGACGATGTCGCCCTCGTCGGCCTCGAGCAGATGGGCGGCGATTTTCTTGGCCTTGGCCTCGACCTTGTCGAGCGCCTTGGCAATTGCCGACATGCCGACCGCGCCCGAGCGCGAGCCGTAGGTGCCCATACCCATCTGCACCTTGTCGGTATCTCCATGGACGATCGAGACCGAGTCCAGTGGCACGCCAAAACGCTGGTTGACGAGTTGCGCGAAGGTCGTCTCATGGCCCTGGCCGTGGCTGTGCGAGCCGGTCAGCACCTCGATCGTGCCGACGGCATTGACCCGCACCTCGGCCGATTCCCACAGACCGACGCCGGCGCCGAGCGAACCGACCGCCGCCGACGGCGCGATGCCGCAGGCCTCGATATAGCAGCTCATGCCGATGCCGCGCAGTCTGCCCTGGCTGGCGGCCGCCGCTTTGCGCTTGGCAAAGCCGGCATAGTCGGACGCCTGTGTCGCCGCATCGAGTGAAGCTCCATAGTCGCCGGCGTCATAGTTCATGATGACCGGCGTCTGGTGCGGAAACTCGGTGATGAAATTGATGCGCCGCAACTCCGCCGGAGAGACCCCAAGTTCACGCGCGGCGGTCTCCATTGTCCGTTCGAGCAGATACGTGGCTTCCGGCCGCCCTGCCCCGCGATAGGCATCGACGGGTGCCGTGTTGGTGTAGACGGTGCGCACATTGGCGTGGATCGTCGGGATGTTGTACTGGCCCGACAGCAGCGTCGCGTAGAGATAGGTCGGCACGCAAGACGAGAACAGCGACATGTAGGCGCCGAGATTGGCGATGGTGTCGACTTTGAAGCCGGTGATCTTGTTGTTCTTGTCGAACGCCATTTCGACCGTCGAGACATGGTCGCGGCCATGTGCGTCGGTGAGGAAGCTTTCGGTGCGGTCGGCGACCCATTTGACCGGGACGCCGGTTTTCTTGGACGCCCACAGGCAGACGATCTCTTCGGGATAGATGTAGATCTTCGAGCCGAAGCCGCCGCCGACATCGGGCGCAATGACGCGCAGCTTGTTTTCCGGCGCGACATTGTAGAAGGCGCTCATCACTAGCCGCGCGACATGCGGGTTCTGCGACGTCGTCCAGCAGGTAAAATGGTCCTCGGCCTTGTCGTAATGGCCAAGGGCCGCGCGCGGCTCCATGGCGTTGGGAACCAGCCGGTTGTTGACGATCTTCATGCGGGTGACATGGGCCGCCGCCTGGATCGCCGCGTCGGTCGCCTTGGCATCGCCGATCTCCCAGTCGAAGATAAGATTGTCCTCGGCTTCGGCATGGACCTGCGGCGCACCTTTTTGCAGCGCCTTGGTGGCATCGACCACCGCCTTCAATTCCTTGTAGGTGATCTCGACCGCTTCGGCCGCGTCGCGGGCCTGGCCCTTGGTTTCCGCCACCACGATGACGACCGCGTCGCCGACATAGCGCACCTTGTCGACGGCCAGCGGCGACCACGCGCCCATCTTCATCGGCGAGCCGTCCTTGGAATGGATCATCCAGCCGCAGATCAGGTTGCCGATGCCGTCGGCCTTGAGCTCCTTGCCGGTCAAGACGCCGATGACGCCGGGCATCGCCTGCGCTCGTCTGACGTCGATCTTCTTGATCTGAGCATGCGCGTGCGGGCTGCGCACGAAAGCGGCATGCTTCATGCCGGGAACCACCATGTCGTCGACATAGCGGCCGGCGCCGGTGATGAACCGTTTGTCTTCCTTGCGCACGACCCGAGCGCCGATGCCTTCAATGCCCATAGGAATTCCTCCGGAATAGCGAATAGTGAGTAGCGAATAGTGAACAGTGAGTAGGGAATTGTGCTCGGAGCGGTTCGGCTAAACCGACTACTCGCTATTCACTATTCACTACTCGCTTCTTTCTTACGCTGCCTGTTTCGCCCTGCCCTTCGGCACCTTCGCCATCGTCTGAGATGCGGCGAGGATCGCCTTGACGATGTTGTGGTAGCCGGTGCAGCGGCAGATGTTGCCTTCGAGCTCGGCGCGCACCGTCGCCTCGTCAAGGCCTTCGGGATGGCGCGCGATCATGTCGGTCGCCGTCATGATCATGCCCGGCGTGCAGAAGCCGCATTGCAGCCCATGATGTTCCTTGAACGCGGCCTGCATCGGATGCAGGTCGCCGCCATTGGCAAGCCCCTCGATCGTCACCACGGTCGACCCGGAGGCCTGCACGGCCAGCATCGAACAGGACTTCACTGCCCTGCCGTCGACATGCACGACGCAGGCGCCGCATTGAGAGGTGTCACAACCGACATGCGTTCCGGTGAGACCAAGATTTTCGCGCAGGAAATGAACCAGAAGCGTTCGGTCCTCGGCAGCGCCGCTGATCCGTTTTCCGTTCACGACAAACGAAACGTCCGACATGCATCCTCCCTGGGTATGACCTTGGTAGTCATGCTGCCGATGCGGCTTTGGCGCTCGGCCATGCGCTATTGGTACACTGCACAAAGCGCAAAAAACACACGGCGCTCATTGTACTTTCGGTCATGGAGAAAACGAAAATCACGGGCCTGTCCGCCCCATTGCCAAAGAGCGAATAGGGGGCAACAATGCCCTCGACGCCAGCGCGCCGAGAGACATAAAACGGGCGCGCGCAGGAAGCGTCGGAGGATATCGGGAGGAAGCCTCTGGCCAGTTCACGGACGAGCTATGCATCCGGTTTGTCGGCGCTCACCACCGACGAGCCCGACGCCGATGCATTCGCCCTGGCGGTCGCCGTCGAGGCCGCAGCCATCGATGCCGGCTTTGCCCTGCTGTTCTTCTCCCAGAGCTTGTTTGACGCGAGCGTCCTTTCGCAAGGGCTGAAGACCCACGCGCCGACGCTGGCCTACGCCGCTTGCTCGACCGCCGGCGAGATCACCCCCCAGGGCCTGGAGGAAGGCCATGTGCTGGCGCTGCTCTTTCCCTCCGCGTCGTTTTCGGCGGTCAGCACCATGGTCGACAATCTCTCCTCGTCGGGAATGGACAGGATCACTGATGAAGTCGAGGGCTTGCGGCGGTTGCTGCGCGGACGCACCGGCAGTTGCCATGCCAAAAGCACCTTCGCGCTCTGCTTCATCGACGGCCTGTCCTTTGCCGAGGAAGCTGTAACCTCGGCCATCCATTGGGGGCTGGACGACATCCCGCTGATCGGCGGTTCGGCGGGCGACGATTTGAAATTCGAAACCACCAGGCTGATTTCGAACGGCAAGGTTGCGTCCGACAGCGCCATCATTGTGCTGATCGCCACCGAGATCCCGTTCCATGTCTTCAAGACCGACAATTTCATCCCAACCGACGAGAAGCTGGTGGTGACGGCATCCGATCCGGACCACCGCACCGTGCGCGAATTCAACGCCACCAACGCGGCTGAGGAATATGCAGCCTCGGTCGGCATCGTTGCGCAGAACCTGACGCCGATGAGCTTCGCCTCGCACCCGGTGGTGGTGAAAGTGGGCGGCGAATATTACTGCCGCTCGATCCAGAAGATGCATGCCGACGGTTCCCTGTCTTTCTTTTGCGCCATAGACGACGGCGTCGTGCTGTCCATCGCCCAGCCCAAGGACATGGTGGAATCGACGCGCGCCGCACTGCGCGACGTCGAGCAACGGCTCGGCGGCATCGACATGATCCTCGGCTTCGATTGCGTGCTGCGCCGGCTCGACGCCCGCAACCGCCAGGTGTTCCGCGACATTTCGGAGCTCTACCGGGTCAACAATGTCATCGGCTTCGGCACCTATGGCGAACAGTACCGTTCGATGCATCTGAACCAAACCTTCACCGGCATCGCCTTCGGCGAACGCCAGGCGGCGGAATAGCGCATGCCGCTCAGGGACATCAACGACGTCGACAGGCTGAAGAAGATCAACGCCGCTCTGGTCAGCCGCGTCGAGCGCTCGATGGACCAGCAGGGCAACGCCTTCTCGCTGTTCCAGACCGCAATTTCACTGGAAAACCGCGTGCGCATGCGCACCGAGGAACTACACTCGACCTTGCGCCGGCTGGAACAGTCGAACATCGACCTCAGCGCCGCCAAGGAAAACGCCGAACTGGCAAACCTGTCCAAGACCAGGTTCCTGGCCGCCGCCAGCCATGACGTGCTGCAGCCGCTGAACGCCGCCCACCTCTCCGTCTCGGCGCTGGCCGAAGTGCAGACCAGCGACGAGGGCAAGAAACTTGTCCGTCAGGTCGAGCGCTCGCTGGAGACCATGGAAGACCTGTTGCGCACGCTGCTGGACATTTCCAAGCTCGATGCCGGTGTGGTGCAGCCCGACATCGGCGATGTCAATCTGGAGACGCTGTTTTCCTCGCTGCGGTCGGATTTCCTGCCCGTGGCCGAGATGAAGGGGCTGGCGCTGAAGTTCCGCCCGGTCAGCGCCGTGGTGCGTTCGGACCGCACGCTCTTGCGCCGCATCCTGCAAAACATCCTGTCCAATGCGCTGCGCTATACCCCTTCGGGCGGCGTGCTTGTCGGCACAAGGCATCGCGGCGATACCATCCGCATCGATGTCGCCGACACCGGCTGCGGCATTCCCGACGACCAGCGCGAGGCGGTGTTCGAGGAGTTCCATCGCGGCTCCGCCATTCCAGCCGACACCGGAATCTCCGGCGGGCTGGGCCTGGGCCTTGCCATCGTGCGGCGCATGGCCGCCGCGCTCGGTCATCCCGTGACGTTCTCCTCGAGGGTTGGGCGCGGCACCATCTTCCACATCGACGTGCCGGTCGGCATCGGCGCCAGCGCCGACGCCATCGCCAGCCTTGCCGAAATGGAGCGGCCGCGCGGCTACGGCCTGTTCGGCACCAAGGTGCTGCTGGTCGAAAACGACGCCGACGTGCTGCAGGCGATGACTTTCCTGCTCGAGCGCTGGCAGTGCCTGGTGCGCGCCGCGACCTCGACCGAGGCTGCGGTCAGCCTGCTTGGCGACACCGACTGGGTGCCCGACATCGTCATTGCCGACCAGCATCTCGACGACGGCGACCTCGGCACCGCCACCATCGCCGAAGTCCGCGATTATCTCGGCCGCGCCGTGCCGGCGCTGATCGTCACCGCCGACGGATCGGAGGCCGTCGCCAAAGCCGCCCGCGCCGCCGGCATCGAACTGATGCGCAAGCCGCTGAAACCGGCGCAGCTAAGGGCGCTGCTGGCGCATTTGCTGGCTTGAGCCCCATACCCTCCCCTCGATGGGGAGGGTCGGCGCGCAACGCCGGGGCGGGGTGCAGCGCCAAGGTCCCCCACCCCGCTCCGCTTCGCGGATCGACCCTCCCCACAAGGGGGAGGGTAAAGATCAAAACCCGGCCTGATCGCGAAACAGCTCCGCATTGTCCAGCTTCGACACCTCGATCACCGCCTGCGTGCGGCTGTAGACGTTGAGCTTGCGCAGGATCTCCGAGACATGCGCCTTGACCGTGGTCTCGCCGACCTGCAGCTCGTAGGCGATCTGCTTGTTGAGCAGGCCCTGGCGCAGCATCTGCAGCACCCGCAGCTGCTGCGGCGTCAGTTTCGCCAGCCGCTGCACCATGTCGGCGCGGTCAGTGCTGTCGGCGTCCGGCGGCTGTCCCTCATAGTTTTCCGGCACGTAGATCGCGCCTTCCATCACCGAGCGTATGGCGGCGGCGAGATCGCTCTTGCGCGCCGATTTCGGGATGAAGCCGGCAGCGCCATAGGACAGCGCCTCTGAAATGATCTTCGGCTCCTCATAGCCCGAGACGACGACCACCGGCAGCCGCGGATGGCGGGTCCTGAGTTGCAGCAACCCGTCAAAGCCATGCACATCGGGCATATTGAGATCGAGCAGCGCCAGATCGAATGGCTTTATCCCACCCAGGAGATCAAGCGCTTCGGCGATCGAGCGCGCCTCCACCGTGTCGACTTCCGGGTACGCCATCTGCACGGCGCTGTGCAGCGCCTCGCGAAACAGCGGATGGTCGTCGATGATCAGAAACCGGGCGCGATCGTTGACTGCGGTCATGGTGTTCGTTTCAGTCCTCCCTGGGCACGATACTCCCGCTGGTATGGCCAGCTTATTGGCAAATAGTCTATCGCCATCTTAACCCCAGGAGGCGAAGCCGACTTTATCAGACAATCAAGGCGCAGCCGACGCTTTTGCGGAGGCTCCTGCCTTGCCCGGCGGTCCAAATCGGTCAAATGTGCCGGCAGTTGAAGCAGAAAGACCTGGCATGACAGACTTCGTCCTCCCCTTGCCCGCAACCCCATCGGTCGCCATAGAAGGCTCGGCCCAGCGTTTTGCGGTGCGCCGCATCTTCTGCGTCGGCCGCAACTACGCCGCGCACGCGCGCGAACTCGGCAATGACGAGCGCGACCCGCCCTTCTTCTTCACCAAGCCGGCCGATGCGGTGGTCGATAGCGGCACCACGGTCCCCTACCCGCCTTTGACCCAAAACCTGCACCATGAGATCGAGCTGGTGGCGGCGATCGGCAAGGCCGGCTTCCGCATCCCCCGCGCTGAAGCCCTCGAGCATGTCTGGGGCTACGGCGTCGGCATCGACCTCACCCGCCGCGACCTGCAGGACGAGGCCAAGAAAGCGGCGCGGCCCTGGGACTGGTCGAAGGCCTTCGACCGATCGGCGCCCTGCGGCCCGTTGGTATCAGCCGCCAAATCCGGCCACCCGCAAAAGGGCCGCATCTGGCTCGCCGTCGACGGCACGGTGAAACAGGAGGGCGACCTCGCCGAACTGATCTGGCCGATCGCCGATATCGTTTCGATCTGCAGCGGTGCGGTTGTACTACAACCGGGCGACCTGATCTTCACCGGCACGCCGGCCGGCGTCGGCGCGGTGGCGCCGGGTCAGACGATGACCGGCGGTGTCGACGGCATCGGCACCATCGAGATCACTGTCGGCCAAGATTCGATCGGCCAAAATTCCACCGACAAGCCGTGATCCAATGAGCGACCTCGTCCTCCACAACTACTACCGCTCCTCCACCTCCTACCGCGTGCGCATCGCGCTCGAGATGAAGGGGCTGGGCTACGACTACGTGCCGCATCATCTGCGGCATGGCGACCATCTGGAGCCGGCCTATCGCGCGGTCAATCCGCAGGGGCTGGTGCCGGCGCTGATCCTGGGCGACGGCACGCTTTTGACGCAGTCGCTGGCAATCATCGAATATCTCGACGAGACCCACCCCGAACCGTCGCTGCTGCCGAAGGACGCGCTCGGCCGGGCGCGCGTGCGAATGCTAGCGCAGATGATCGCCTGCGACATCCACCCGGTGAACAATCTGCGCGTGCTGACCTCGCTGCGCACTTTGTTCGGCGCCGGCGACCAGGATGTCATCCACTGGTTTCGCCACTGGGTGAACGAAGGGTTCCAGCCGCTTGAAAAGATTCTGGCTTCATCGGATGAGACCGGCACATTTTGCCATGGCGACGCACCGGGCCTCGCCGACATCTGCCTGGTCGCCCAGATCGCCAGCAACGCCCGCTTCGGCGTCGACCTGACACCCTACCCCGAGATCTCGCGCATCCACGCCGCCTGCATGGCGCTGCCGGCCTTTCAGAAGGCGGCGCCGGAGAATCAGATAGATGCCGAATAGGCTCACAATGCCGGAGCAGAGCACGGAGAGTTGCCGATGAAAGCCGTCGTCTTCGAAAGATTCGGCGAGGCGCCGAGAATCCAGACCGTGCCGGATCCGAAACCGGCCGCAGACGGTGTGGTCATCAAGGTCGAGGCGACCGGGCTCTGCCGCAGCGACTGGCATGGCTGGATGGGTCATGATGACGGCATCACGCTGCCGCATGTGCCGGGCCATGAACTGGCCGGCATCGTCGTCGCCGTCGGCAAGCGGGTGACCCGCTGGAAGGCCGGCGAGCGCGTCACCGTGCCGTTCTGCGTCGGCTGCGGCCGCTGCTTCGAATGCAATTCGGGCAATCATCAGGTCTGCGAACACCAGACGCAGCCCGGCTTCACCGCCTGGGGATCGTTTGCCGAATATGTCGCCATCGAGCATGCCGACACCAATCTCGTGCGCCTGCCCGAGGAGATGGAGTTCGCCACCGCCGCCAGCCTCGGATGCCGCTTCGTCACCTCGTTTCGCGCCATTGTCGACCAGGGCCGGGTGACGCCGGGCGAATGGGTGGCGGTGCATGGCTGCGGCGGCGTCGGCCTGTCGGCGATCATGATCGCCAGTTCCATGGGCGCCAATGTCATCGCCATCGACCTCACCGACGAGAAACTGGACTTCGCCAGAAAGATCGGCGCCGTGGCGACCATCAACGCCTCGACCACGCCGAACGTGGTCAAGGCGATCAAGCAGATCACCAATGGCGGCGCGCATATGTCGATGGACGCGCTCGGCCACCCCACGACATCGTTCAACTCGATTGCCAATCTGCGCCGGCGCGGCCGCCATGTGCAGGTCGGCCTGATGCTGGGCGAACACGCCCGCCCGCAAGTGCCGATGGACAAGGTGATCGCCTTCGAGCTGGAAATCCTCGGCAGCCACGGCATGCAGGCCCACCGCTACCCCGCCATGATGGAGATGATCCGCACCGGCAAGCTCAAGCCCGAACTGCTGGTCGGCAAGAAGATCAGCCTTGATGAGGCGCCTGCGGCGCTGGTGGCAATGGGCGGGTTCGAGGGGATTGGCATTGGGGTGGTGACGAAGTTCTAGGGCGGAGTCGCCCTCCACCACCAAACTCCTAGCGCGCAAATTTCTTCGCCCCGAACACGCAAGCCACCACGCCGAGCGTCACGACCACCATCAGCGGGCTGACCTGCTCGTGCAGCAGCGACGCTGCCAGCGCCAGGCCGAAAAAGGGCTGCAGCAACTGCAACTGCCCGACGGCAGCGATGCCGCCTTGGGCGAGGCCGCGGTACCAGAACACGAAGCCGATCAGCATGCTGAACAGCGAGACATAGGCGAGACCCATCCAGGCGTGAGAGCCGATGCCGGCGAAGGACGAGGGCAGCGTCGCAAAGGTCAGAACCAGCATGATCGGCAGCGAGATCGCCAGCGCCCAGCAGATCACCTGCCAGCCGCCCAGCCTGCGCGACAATGCCGCCCCCTCGGCATAGCCCAGGCCGCAGACGATGATGGCGGCCAGCATCAGGCCGTCGCCGACAGGTGAGGCCGTCACGCCTTGCATCAGGGCAAAACCGGCGACCAGCGCGCTGCCGATGCAGGAAAACAGCCAGAAGGCCGGGCGCGGACGCTCGCCACCGCGCAGCACGCCGAAGATCGCGGTGGCCAGCGGCAGCAGGCCGACGAAGATGATAGAGTGGGCAGAGGTGACGTGCTTGAGCGCCAGAGCGGTGAGCAAGGGAAAGCCGACAACCACCCCAAGGGCGACGATCACCAGCGACAGAAAATCGCTGCGCGCCGGGCGCTTCTGCTGGAACAGGACGAGCATCGCGAGACCAAGCAGCCCGGCAATCGCGGCGCGGGCCGAGGTCAGGAATGTCGGATCGAACTCCGCCACTGCGACGCGCGTCGCCGGCAGCGAGCCTGAGAAGATCAGCACGCCGACGAATCCGTTCAGCCAGCCGCTCGCGGTCTTGTCCATTCCAGGCTCCATTGCTTTCGACCTCTATCGGGCAAGTGCCTATGGTGCAGCCAGAGACAATGCAGTACAATTCCGCAAAACTGTAATGGCAGGTCGAGCAGTACGGATGAAGGAACTCGCTTTGGAAGCGGACGGCGCGCGCACCGTTCTCGCGATCACTCTGGTCGAAACTGTGATGGCGACCATCCGCCAGCGGATATCGGCGCGCAGCCTGACGCCGGGCGCGCGGCTGCCCTCGATCCGCGCCTTCGCCAAGGCCATGCAGGTGTCGAAATCCACCGTCGTCGAAGCTTATGAACGGCTTGCCGCCGAAGGCGCGATTCGCTCCCGGCCGGGTTCGGGTTTTTATGCCGCCGGATCGCTGGCGCCACTGTCGCTGGCCGAGATTGGACCCCGGCTCGATCGCGCCATCGATCCGCTGTGGGTCTCGCGCCAGTCGCTGGAAGCCGGCGACGAGATGCTGAAACCAGGCTGCGGCTGGATGCCGGCCTCATGGATGCCGCAGGCGGCCTTGCGCCGGGCGCTGCGCACCGTGGCGCGCGCCGACGATGTCGACCTAGCCGATTACGGCACGCCGCTCGGCCTGCCGCCGCTCAGGCAATTGCTCGCGCGGCGCATGGCTGGCCACGGCATCGAGGTCTCGCCCGAACAGATCATGCTGACCGAATCGGGCACGCAGGCCATCGATCTTCTGTGCCGCTTCCTGATCGAACCCGGCGATACCGTGCTGGTCGACGACCCCTGCTATTTCAATTTCCACGCGCTGCTGCGCGCCCACCGCGCCAAGGTCGTCAGCGTGCCCTACACGCCATCCGGGCCTGATATCGAGCTGTTCGCCCAGGCGCTCGCCGAGCACAGGCCGCGCCTCTACATCACCAATTCCGCCATCCACAACCCGACCGGCGCGATCCTGTCGCCGGTGACCGCGCACCGGCTGCTGAAGCTCGCCGACCAGTCGGACCTGACCATCATCGAGGACGATATCTTCGCCGATTTCGAGCACAGCCCAGCGCCCCGGCTGGCGGCGTTCGACGGCCTCAACCGCGTCGTCCATATCGGCAGCTTCTCCAAGACGCTATCGGCATCGGTTCGCTGCGGCTTCATCGCGGCACCGCGCGACTGGATCGAGCAACTCACCGACCTCAAGATTGCCACCACCTTCGGCGGCGGCCGGCTGGCCGCCGAACTGGTGCTGGCGCTGCTTAGGGACGGCAGCTACCGAAAGCACATGGAATTGCTGCGCGCGCGGCTTTCCCGCGCCATGGGCGAGACGGGCGCGCGCCTGAAGGCGATCGGCATCACGCCCTGGATCGACCAACCGGCCGGCTTGTTCCTGTGGTGCAGCCTGCCGGATGGCGTGGACGCGGCTGAAATGGCACGCCGCGCGCTGGCCGACAACATCGTGCTGGCGCCCGGCAATGCATTCAGCCTGTCGGGAACCGCCAGCCGGTTCCTGCGCTTCAACGTTGCCCAATGCCAAGACGAGCGGATTTTCAGGGTGCTCAAGGCGGCAATGGCGCGCTGAGCGCTCAGCGGTAGGCCGCGCAGACCTCCCGAACGCAATCTCGCAGCCAGCGTTGCGCCGGATCGGCATCGAGCCGTGGATGCCAGAGCATCGAGATGGTGACCTCCACCGTGGCGACCGGCAGCGGAAAGCTGACCATGCCGGCGCGTGCGCCTTGCGTGTGCCGTTCGGGCACGCTGGCGATCAGGTCCGAAGCGCGCGCCATGGCGAGTGCAGCCGAAAAGCCGGAGACCATGCACACCACGGTTCGCTGCAGGCCAAGCAGCGCCAAAGTCTGATCGATCGGCCCTCTTTCCCGGCCCCGCCGTGAAACGCTGATGTGCCGCCCTGCCGCATAACGCTCGGGCGTCACCGCGCCTTCGCTTAAGGGATGGCCGGCTCCTACGGCGCCGACGAAGCGGTCGCGAAACAGCGCCTGTATCAGCACTTCCGGTCCGGCCTCGCCGGCAACGCCGATTTCGAGGTCGATGTCGGCGTCGCGCAACGAGGCGACATCCTTGTCGGCTTTCGGCGCAAAGCGCAGCCGCAGGCCCGGCGCCTCGGCCTGGATGCGGGCGACAAGACGCGGCCCGAATTCCTCGACGAACCCTTCATTGGTGCGCAGCGTGAAGATCTGTTCCAGCTTTGCCAGATCGAGCAGCCTGGCGGGACGCAATAGCGTTTCCGCATCGTGGACGACACGGCCGGCCTGCTGCCGCAATGCCTCCGCGCGCGGCGTCGGGACCAGGCCGCGGCCGGCGCGGACCAGCAGCGGATCACCGGTCGCTTCCCGCAGCCGCGCCAGCGTGCGGCTCATCGCCGACGGGC
The DNA here is from genome assembly GCF_040320805.1 of Mesorhizobium sp. M0615. Taxonomy (NCBI): domain Bacteria; kingdom Pseudomonadati; phylum Pseudomonadota; class Alphaproteobacteria; order Hyphomicrobiales; family Phyllobacteriaceae; genus Mesorhizobium; species Mesorhizobium sp. M0615. The sequence continues at coordinate 132,531 of NZ_JAMYQI010000005.1, forward strand.
TGAGTCGTAGCCGGCTGGCGGCGCGCGCCACGCTGCCTTCGGCGAGCAAAACGTCGAGCGCGAACAGCAGATTGAGATCGGGCGATGCCATCGGCGGATTGTAGCACATGCCATGGCGTTTGGCGCACGAATAAGATGCAAATGCTGCACCTTCCGCCATTCCACCCTGACGACTAGATCTCGGTTGCGGGACTGACAAGGAGGAAATCGCCATGGCAACTGCCGAGCAGAACGAGTGCGCATCGGCGCCGCAGAAAACCCGGTCCGCAGGCCTGGCCCACTCTCCTGTCTTGGCATTGGCCAGCCTGTCGCTCGCCACGCTGCTGTCCTCGCTTGGAACCAGCATTGCCAGCGTTGGACTGCCTTCCCTCATGCAGGCGTTCGGTGCGTCCTTCCAGTCCGTGCAATGGGTGGTTCTCGCCTATCTGCTCGCCATCACCGCCCTGATCGTCAGCGCCGGGCGCCTGGCTGACATGGTCGGCCGCCGGCCGTTGCTGCTCGGCGGCATCGCGCTGTTCACACTGGCCTCGGTGCTCTGCGGCCTGGCGCCGACGCTCTGGCTGCTGATTGCGGCGCGCGCCGTACAAGGACTGGGTGCCGCGCTGATGATGGCGTTGACGCTGGCCTTTGTCGCGGAGACCGTGACCAGGGAGAGAACCGGCAGCGCCATGGGCCTGCTCGGCGCCATGTCGGCGATCGGCACGACGCTCGGACCCTCGCTCGGCGGCTTGCTGATCGCTGGCTTTGGCTGGCGGGCGATCTTCCTCGTCAATGTGCCGCTCGGCCTCCTGACCTTTGCCCTCGCCTGGCTGGCCCTGCCTGCCCGCGGCAAGGCTGCGGGCGTTCAAGGCGGGTTCGACGCGATCGGGACGGTCTTGCTAGGCCTGACGCTCGCCGCCTATGCACTGGCCATGACGCTTGGCCGCGGCCATTTCGGCGCCCTCAACACCGGCCTGCTGGTTGCCGCCGGCATCGGCGTCGTTCTGTTCGGCGTCGCGGAGAAGAGGGCGAAGAATCCCTTGATCCGGCTTGCCCGGTTGTACGACATCCGGCTCAGCGCCAGCCTCGCCACGAACCTCGTCGTCGCCACAGTGATGATGGCGACCCTGGTGGTCGCTCCATTCTATCTGTCGCGAGCGCTGGGGCTCAATGCTGCGATGGTCGGCGTGGTCCTGTCGACAGGTCCGCTGGTCTCCGCGCTCTCGGCGCTTATCGCCGGCCGCCTCACCGATCGCTTCGGCGCGCACAGGATGATGGTCGTCGGACTGTTCAGTCTTGCCGTCGGAACCTCATTGTTGTCGCTCGCCGCAACAAAACTCGGCATTGCCAGCTATATCGTGCCGATCGCCGTCACCTGCTTCGGGTACGCCCTGTTCCAGACATCCAACAATGCCGCCGTCATGAGCGGTGTCGCTGCCGGCGAGCGCGGCATGGTGTCCGGCCTGCTCAATCTGTCGCGCAATCTCGGCCTGATCACCGGCGCATCGCTTATGGGGGCCATTTTTGCAGCTGCCTCGACGGCAGAACGGCAAAGCCAGGACATGCTGACCTCAGCGGCAGCCGCGCGCGGCATGCAGGTTACCTTTCAGACGGCAACGGTCCTGGCGGTGGCTGCGCTGTTGCTGGCACTGCTCTCGACCCGCGCCGGCGGCAGGCTGTCGGTGCGGCAACAGCCATCATGACCGAAGATAGGGAGCTTACGCTCCCGCCCGCTTGCGCCGCTCATAAAGCATGACCAGCGTTTCGGCGGTCAGCGCCGGCCTCTGTTCGCCCTCGATCTCGACCGTATTGGCGGCCTTCATCAGATACTGGCCCGGCCCCTTGTCCTCCACCGACAACAGCGTCGTGCGCAGCCGGATGCGTGCGCCGACCCTGACGGGCGCCAGGAACCGCACCTTGTCGAAGCCGTAATTGAAGGCGGCTTGCGTGTTTTCGGGGACGATGCCCATGCCCAGCGCCAGCGCGCCGATGATCGACAGCGTCAGATAGCCATGCGCGATCGTGGTGCGAAATGGGCTCTGCCGCTTCGCCCGCTCCGGATCGACGTGGATCCACTGATGGTCGCCTGTGCATTCGGCAAACTGGTTGATGCGGTTCTGGTCGACGGTCGTCCATTCCGACACGCCGAGCTCCTGCCCGGCCATCGCCCTTAACTGCTCGAAGGTCGGCGGCGTTTTCGGCCGTAGTTCCGTCATTCCTGCTTTCCCGGTGGCTCCCAGTGCCTCGGACCACGAACGGACGGCTCCTGTCAATTCGCCCGTTGCGATTCCGTTCCGCCATTTTCCGCCAAACAGCGTCCCTCGTCCATGCTCATGCGCCGCAACCGGCCACTCCTCTCATGGTTGCGTTGAGAGTCACTTCTTGTCATAGCCCGAGCGGATTTCCTCCATCGCTTCCTTGATGCGGCTGCGCAGGATTTCGATCGATTCGGTGCCGGATTTCTTGACCAGCTCGGCCACTTCGCCGGCATTTTTCAGGGCGGCTTCGAAGGATTTCCTGGCGAACTCCGCCTGTTTTGTCATCAGTTCCTGGGGATTGCCCGGCGCCTTGTAGCTCTGCGCCATGTCGCTGACTTCACGCAGCGTGTCCTGCAGCATCTCGCGCTGTCTGGACAACAATGAGGTCGCGCCGGCAGCTCCCGCCCGCGCGGATCTTTCCAGCGCCTCGAGGTTCTTGCGGTGATGCGCGAGGATCGCCTCGACATTCGGCACCTTCAGGTCACGGCCGAACCGGCTGAACATGTCCAGGAACGAATCGGAGTCGGGTTGTTTGGCCATTGCTCGTGCTCCCCAGTTGTCGCAAATGCTGAACCCTGTTCTGGACAATAGCACTCGCGCGCCGTGTGTCCATTCGCACGCCCAAGCAATTCAGCGGCAAATGCAGCATCAGCCAGCGAGAAACAGCCTCTCCGCCGTGTAGAGCACGATACCCGCCAATCCGCCGATAATCATGCCGTTGAAGCGGATATATTGCAGGTCCTTGCCGATGTTCATCTCGATCAGCCTCGTCAGCTGGGCGAGGTCCCAGCGCTTGACCTGGTCGGCGATGAATGTCGACACACCGCTCTTCTGGCTCTCCACGAACGACGACAGCGCCACGACAAAGCCCCGGTTCATGTCGGCCCTGATCTGCGGATCGCCTGAGAGATGGCGGCCGACCTCGACGAACATGTTGGCGAGATGCGCGCGAACAATCGAATTCTCCGCCTTGGCGTCCTGTTCGATGAACACGCTGAGGCTCTGCCACATGTCGCCGGCGAGCGACTTCACTTCCGGCCGCGCCAGGAAATCGCGCTTCAGCTTCTCGGCCCGTTTGGCGTATTGCTTCGAGGTTCTGAGCCGCTCGATGAAGCTGTGCGCGAAACGGTCGAATTCGGCGCGCATCGGATGGTCGGGGTCGGCCCGCACCTCGTCAAGCAGCGAACCGGCGGAAGCGACGATCTTTTTCAGCAGATAGGCGTCGGCTCTGAACAGGTTGAACAGCGACGGCAATTCCTCGCGGATTTTCTCGCGCATGGTCGCCAGCGCCTCTTCATCGTTCAGGAACCGGCCGATCACCCTGGTGAATTCGTCGAAGAGTTTCTGGTGGCGGCGGTCGTCGGTCAGTGCCGACAGCAATTCGGCCGCGAGCGGCGCCAGCGGCACCTTGTCGATCTGCTCCAGCATGCGGCTGGTGACGAAGCCGCGCAGGCCGGATTGCTCGATCGCCGCAAGCGTCTGCGGGACCAGCCGTACGACGAAGCGTGACAGGCCGGCAGAGCGTTCGGCGTCAGTCAGCCAGTCGGCGACGAGTGCTGCAAAATCGACCTCGGCCAGCTTTTCCCGCACCGGCTCCGGCGCCAGAAAATTGACCTCGATGAAGCGGCCCAGATTATCGGCGATGCGGTTCTGGTTCGCTGGGATGATGGCGGTGTGCGGGATCGGCAGGCCCAGCGGCCGCTTGAACAGCGCCACCACCGCGTACCAGTCGGCCAGGCCGCCAATGGTCGCCGCCTCGGCGAAGGCCGCCACGAAGCCCAGCCACGGATACTTGGCCTCGAACGATTTGGCCACGGCAAAAACCACGACGCAAAGCACCAGCGCAGCCGTGGCGAGGAACTTTGTCCGCCGCAACGCGAAAAGCTTGGCGCCCGTCTCGGCATCAAAACCGCCAGGCGCCAGGGACGAAGCCGATTGGGACATGATACGCCGCTCCTCATCGATCTCTTGGCTATCTGGCATGGGCTATTTAGGGGGTGTTTGGGCCCGTAGCATGATCGGATGGGCCGATTTCGTCCGGGAATTGCCGGTTTCGCACGCAAAGTTGACAAGAATGTTCATCTATCATGCAATCCCAGTCTGGAATTGTTCCAAGGTATAGGCCATATTCCGATCGGGCCAGTGTGGGCGAATCCGAAACTCCGGGTGAGAAAGCCGCACCAGCACAATCTAAAATCTGGTGCAGTTCCAGCGCGCCAGCACTCGGGTGAGGAATTAAATGCGGCTGACGCGCCAGACCAACTACGCCATGCGCATCCTGATGTATTGCGCCGCCAACAACGATCGCCTGAGCCGCATCCCCGAGATTGCGGCCGCCTATTCGGTGTCGGAGCTTTTCCTGTTCAAGATCCTGCAGCCGCTGGTCGAGCATGGCCTGGTCGAGACGGTGCGCGGCAGGAATGGCGGCGTGAGGATCGGCCGCCCCGCCGAGCAGATCAGCCTGTTCGACGTCGTACGGGTGACCGAAGAGAGCTTCGCCATGGCCGAGTGCTTCGAAAACGACGCCGCCGAATGCCCGCTGGTCGACAGCTGCCAGCTGAATTCGGCGCTGCGCGAGGCGCTCAACGCCTTCTTTGCCGTACTCTCCCGCTACACCATCGCCGATATGGTAGCTGCGCGCCCGAATGTGCGTCATTTGCTCGGCATCGACATGCTGGTCCAGCGAGCTCCGGCCGCCTGAGTTTTCTAGTGCATGTCGCTCAAAAGTGGCCCCGGTTTTGAGACAACGACATGCATAAAAACAAAGACCTAAAGCGCGTCGCCTGAGTCCGTTCAAACGCGACGCGCTTTTAGGCGGCTGACTGCGGCAAGACGAACGGCATGCTCGCCGCCGGCAACACACCGACCCTTAGCCGACAATCGAACACCTTTTCGATCAGATCGTCGCTCAGCACCTCCTGCGGTGAACCGTCGGCGGCGAGCCGGCCGCGATGCATCACGAAAATCCGGTCGGCATACATGGCCGTCAGATTGAGGTCGTGCAGGATGGCGATCACACCGCCGCCGCGCCGGGCGAAATCGCGGGCGATGTTCATGATGATCAGCTGGTGCTTGATATCGAGGCTGGAGACCGGCTCGTCGAGATAGAGATAGCGCGGCTTGCCGTCGAGCACCGGCGCCCAGACCTGGCACAGCACGCGCGCCAGTTGCACACGCTGTTGTTCGCCGCCCGAAAGCTCCTGATAGAAGCGGCCGGCAAAGCCGTCGAGGTCGACCCGCACCAGCGCCCGCTCGGGCAGACGATCATCTTCGCCCGGCAGAACGCCGGAACGGCCGCCGATAAGGCCGAGCCTGACCACTTCGTGCACGGTGAAGGGAAAGGACAGCGTCGCGGCCTGCGGCAGCACGGCACGCACAGTCGCGGCCTCCACCGGCTTCATCGCGGAGAGGTCGCGCCCGTTGACGGCCACTGTCCCCGCAAACGCCAGATCGCCCGACAACGCCTTCAAAAACGTCGTCTTGCCCGAGCCGTTGGGTCCGACGATTGCCGCAATTTCGCCCGGCCGCGCGACGAAATCGACATTGGCAACAATGCGCTTGCCGCCGATCGCCACCGAGACATCGCGTGCTTCGATCATGCCGCCTCACAAGTCGATTACGCCGCGCTTGCGCAGCAGGATCCAGAGGAAGAACGGCGCGCCGGCGATCGCCGTGACGATGCCGATTGGCAATTCGGCCGGCGCCACGATGACGCGGGCAACTGCGTCGGCAAGAAGCAGCATCGAGGCGCCGAGCAGCGCCGATGCGAGCAAAAGATAGCGATTGTCCGGACCGATCAGCAGCCGCAGCAGATGCGGCACGACGATGCCGACAAAACCGATGCCTCCGCTGACTGCGACAGAGGCGCCGACCGCTGCCGAGACGCCGACGATCGCGGTGTATTTCAGCCGCTGTACCGGGATGCCGAGATGTCCGGCCGTCGCCTCGCCGAGCGCCAGGGCGTTGAGGCCTTTGGCCAGGAACGGCATTGCCGCAAGCGCCAGGATGATGATCGGACCGACGGAAGCGATCTTCGGCCAGGTCGCGCCGCCCAGCGAGCCCAGTTGCCAGAAGGTCAGGTCGCGCAACTGCCGGTCGTCGGCCATGAAAATCAGGATACCGGTCAGCGCCATGGCAAGGGCTGCGAGCGCAATGCCGGCAAGCAGCATGGTAGCGACCGATGTGCGCCCCTGCCGCGTGGCGACGCGGTAGAGCACCAGCGTGACCGCAAGGCCGCCGCAGAAAGCGGCGAGCGGCAAGGCCAGCCCGCCGAGCGCCAGAGTGAGCGGCGCCAGCCACGTCGTGCCGAGCACGATGACGGCGACCGCGCCGAGGCTCGACCCGGCGGAAACGCCGATCAGGCCGGGATCGGCGAGCGGGTTGCGAAACAGGCCTTGCATGACCGCACCCGATACGGCCAGTGCCGCCCCGATGAGCACACCGAGCAGTACGCGCGGCATGCGGATATCGTAGACGATCAACCGGTCGCGGGCACCAAGCGCGGCGTCGTCCGGCGTGGCGCCGGTCAGCCAGTCACGAATGACACCAACGGCCGATGCATCGGAAGCGCCCGACCTCAGCGACAGGAACATCGAAAGGGCAAGCGCCACACACAGGAGCACAATAACCAGGCGAGCGCGCCCGGAACGATCGCCCTCGGCCACCTTGCCCGCCGCGCCGGCGATCGACTGATCCACCATCGGCTCAGTCCGTGACCTGGCTGCCATAGAGCGAGGCGGCCAGATCGTGGATGGCATCGGCCGTGCGCGGCCCGAAGCCGAGGAGATAGCTGCCATCCATCAGGGTCAGCTTGCGGCCTTCGCCCGCCGGCGTCGAGGTGATCGACGGGATGGCGAACAGCTCGGCCTCCGCAATCGGCGGGCCGGCATTCTTCATGGCCAGGATCACGTCCGGCCTGGCAGTGACGATCGCCTCGTCGGACATCTGCTTGTAGCCGGAAAAACCTTCGACCGCATTGACGGCACCGGCGAGCTTGATGATGCCGTCACCGGCGGTGTCGGTGCCGGCGGCCAGGATCTTGCCGCCCTGGATCGACAGCACGAACAGGATGCGCTTGCGCTGCTTGATCGACGCCGTCTGCTTCTCGGCCGCCTTCAGCTTGGCGTCGGTCTCAGCCACCAGCGTCTCGGCCTTGGCGTCGACGCCAAGCGCCTTGCCGACGATGCGGATCTTTTCCAGGATGCCGTCATGGCTGTAATGCTCGGGCACGTCGATGAACGGAACGCTCGACTTTTTCAGCACATCGACCGCTTCCTTCGGCCCACTGCCATGCAGCGCCAGAATGCCCGAAGGATTGACCGACAACACGCCTTCCGGCGACAGCTGGCGCATATAGCCGACGTCGGGCAGCGCGACCGCGGCGGCGGGGTAGCGGCTGGTCGAATCGCGGGAGACGAGATGACCTTCCTCGCCAAGCGCGTAGACGATCTCGGTGATCGAACCGCCGATCGCCACGATCCGCGACGTGTCGGCCAACACGGCCACGTTCTCGCTGGCCGGCACTGGGGCGGCAATAAACAGCGACAGGCCCATGGCCGCGGCAAGCGTCCTGAACAGTGAAATCATCGTCGTTTCCTCAGGCTGCGGTCGGGCTTGGAATGCGCGGCAGGTTCTCGGCAAGGAACCGCCAGTCGTCGCGCTCGCCCTCGCCTTCATGGCGCTTGCCGAAGAACTGGATGATCATCTTGCCGTCGGCGCCATAGGCTTCGAGCGAGGTGACATGACCGTCCTTGGTCGGTTTGCGCACCGCCCACACCTCCTGGATGTGGTCGGTGCGCAGATGCAGGTGGAACGTCTCGTCCATGACGTTGATCCACGGCCCCATCGGCTTGATCGACTTGACGGGACCGGAATGGATCTGGATGCAGCCTCGGTTTCCGACAAAACACATGATCGGCATGCCGTCGGCGGCGGCATGGTGGAACATGGCGACGATGGCGTCATTGTCGAGCAGCCAGGCATAGTCCTGGCCGACCATGCGCACGGCCTGGCGGCGGGTGAGCTTCAGCGTTTTCAACATGCCAAAGAACTGGTGGACGTCGGTCAGCCGGCTCCAGCGGTCGCGCAGATCATCGATGTCTGCGGCAATGCCCGACGTCTCCGCGTCGTCGTCGGCCAGGCCTTCGATAGACACGGTTGCCTCCTGGTTCGGCGATTCGAGTGCGGCCACGAGCTTCTGGTAGGCATAGAGATTGGACGCCGGCCGCAGATGCACCTTGTGCACCGCATCGCCGGCCGCGTCGAAGAATTGCAGGCTGCGGCGGATGTCGCCACCGTCGCGCTTTTCCACGGCAAAGCCATGCGCCCAGACCTTTGGAAAGATACGCAGGTCGATGTTTTCGCCCAGCACCATGGCATTGTGCGTGCCTGTGACAACCTTGTTGTAGACGCCGATCTTCTCGTGCACCGCGCTTTCGTTGCGGGTCAGCGCCATCACTTCGCCGACGGCGTCGAGGCCGGTCAGAAGATCGTTGACCCTGGGCTCGACGCGCACGACACCGTCGCCGCAATGCGCGGCCACCAGCTCGGCTTCGGAAATACCGAGCTCGGCGGCAAGATCGCGCTCGCGCGCTTTCGGATTGTCTGCCCGCGCTCGCCGGATTTCATGCGGTGCGGGTTTTACGCGCTGGTCCATGTCCTGCTTACCTGTCCTGCCTGGCGTTTTGGCCTGCCTGGCTGTTTCGTCACTTGTTGAGGATGAGCTTGCCCTGGCGGGTGATCTTCAGCCGATAGAGCGCCCCATGGTGCTCGATGCCGATCTCGTGCTCGCCCTGGAACAGCGTGTTGGAGGACAGCGTCCGCACCGCCAGCGGCACCCGGTCGAAGCGGGTCGGCGTCTCCTCGGAACGGCGGACGCGGTAACGAAAGTCGTTGGGATTGTGGGTGTTCATCTCTTTCGATCCCTTTCCTGTGCCGGGCAACTGGCTAGGCGTTGCAAAAATGCCGATTCATTTCTTGACTCGAATAATCATGTTTATTAGTCAGTGCAATACCGGACCAAATGAGTCAACATTTAAGACGCCGGACAGAATGAAAAATGCCAGCGAGCACCAAGCCAGCCAGCATCGAACCTGGAATTTTGGAGTTGGGGCATGGGCTTGGGAAATTGTGGACGACTGGGTCTGGCGAACGCCGATCCGGTGCATCGGCCTATGGCAAAGGCAATGGCAGCCTTGCTTGCGGGGGCAGCGACGATCGCGCTGCTGACATCGCCGGCCAGCGCTCAGCCGGCCCCTGACCAGGCCGACCAGACCAGGAAAACCGAGGACACCAAGCCGGCGCCCGCCGGCGCGACCCTGCTGGACAAGATCCTCGTCATCAGCCGCACCGGCGAGACGGCAATCGAATCGCTGGCCTCGGCCAGCCATGTTGACCAGGAACAGCTCGACCGCCGCATGGCGCCGACGCCGAACGAAATGCTGCTCGGTGTGCCTGGTGTCGCCGTGCAGGCCGATGCGCGACGCGTCAGCTCCAGCATCAACATCCGCGGCCTGCAGGATTTCGGTCGCGTCGCGGTCATCGTCGACGGTGCCAGGCAGAATTTCCAGCGCTCAGACCACGGCACGCAGTCGACCTTCTATGTCGATCCCGAGCTCATCAAATCCGTTGACGTCATTCGCGGACCGACCGCCAACACCTACGGCTCCGGCGCCATTGGCGGCGTCGTCTTCTTCGACACCAAGGATGCGGTGGATTTCCTCAGACCGGGCGAAACCTGGGCCGGCTCCGTCACCGGGCGCTATGAAAGCAACGGCAAGGGCTGGACCGCCAGCGCCAGCGGCGCCTACAAATTCAACGACGATTTGGATGTGCTGGGCAACATCGTCTACCGCGACTACGGCGACTACAAGAATGGCAGCGGCGACACCGTCGCCGGTACCGGTTTCGACGTGCTGAGCGGCCTGCTCAAGACCACAATCCGCCCGAGCGAGAACAGCGAATTGAAGCTCGGCTGGGTCGGCTCGAGCGACGGCTGGACGGAAACCAGCGGCGGCGTGCCGGCCAACGACGTCGACCTGAAGTCGAACACCTTCACCGCCCGCTACAACATCACTGACGACGCCAGGAGCTGGCTCGATCTCCACATCAACGCCTCCTACAACAAGACCAATCTCGACCTCACCACGCTGGTCCCGCAGAACCGCTTCGATCCGTCGACCGGCCTTCCCGTGCTGCTGCCCGTCGGTTCGACCTCGACCTTCGACGTTGGCACGGCCGGCGTCGACATCTGGAACACGTCGCGCTTCGAAACAGCCGGTGTTGCGCACGAATTGACCTATGGCGGCGACTGGGTGGGTGACGATGTCGAGACCGGCGGCACCGCCGGCGGCGACAGCTTCTACACCCCATCGGGCAAGCGTAGTGTTTCGGGCGCCTACATCCAGGACAAGCTCACCTGGGACTGGCTCGAGGTCATTGCCGGGCTGCGTTACGACAATTACAGCCTCGAAGACAGCACCCACGAAACGTCAGGTGATCGTCTGTCGCCGCGCATCACCGTTGGTGTCACGCCCTTCGAAAGCGCCAGCCTGGCGGGCCTGCAGTTCTATGGCACCTACGCGGAAGGCTACCGCTCGCCGTCGCTGACCGAAACGCTGATCAGCGGCAACCATCCGGCGGGCGTCACCTTCCCGTTCCTGCCCAATCCGAACCTGCGGCCAGAAACCGGCAAGACGACCGAGTTCGGCGTCAACTACAAGCTGAAGGACCTTATCGAGGCCGGCGACGCGTTCCGGCTCAAGGCCGGCTACTTCCACAACGATGTCGACGACTACATCGAAGGCGTCACGCTGTCGGCATTCGACCCGACCAGCGGCTGCCCGTTCGGCCCCGGGATTCCGATCTGCTTCCAGTACCAGAACGTCGCCCAGGCCAAGATCAACGGCTTCGAACTGGAAAGCGTCTACGATGCCGCCTGGGGTTATGCCGGGCTGTCGGCCTCGATCATCAACGGCCACACCATCTCCGATGAAGGCGAGCGGGCCGACCTTGCCACCATCCCGTCGTCGCAGGTCACCGGGCAGCTCGGCTTCCGTTTCCTTCAGGACAAGCTGACCGTCGGCGGCGAGGTGCAGTACAACGGCAAGCCGAAGGGCAACCCCGTGGCCAAGGATTATACTCTGGTCAACGCCTTCGCCAGTTACCAGGCCACCGACAATCTGAAGGTGGACTTCCGCGCCGACAATTTGTTCGACGTCAAATACACCAACCCGCTGAACGGCGGCACCACCGCCGTCATCTATGAACCCGGCATCACGCTGAAGCTGGCCGCAACCATGCGCTTTGGAGGCTGACACCCATGACAAGTTTGACGGCATCGCTTCGGCTCCTGACCTCGACGTTGGCGATGTCGCTTGGCTTGGCGCCGGCGTGGGCTCAGTCCGCGCCGGCTCCGCAACTCAGCCTCGAGCTCAATGCCGTGCAGCCCTCGGACAAGGGTTGCCGGCTGACCTTCGTCGTCAACAATGCGCTCGGCGCCGATCTGTCCAAGGCGGCTTTCGAAATCGCGCTGTTCAACGAGGCCGGCGTGGTCGGCCGCCTGAGCGTGCTCGACTTCAAGGACCTGCCGGCCGGCAAGACCAAGGTGATCCGCTTCGACCTCGCCGGCACCGACTGCACCAAACTCAGCCGCGTGCTGATCAACAGCGCCACCGAATGCGCCGGCGTCGAACCGGGCGCCTGCATGCGCGGCCTGAAGACGCAGACCAAGACCGGTATCGCATTCGGCGTTTGAGGTGGGTCTGCATCCCGCCTTCCTGCACGACAATGCGACACGACCCGTCGCAGCTCCGCCGTCATGGCCGGCAACCGATCTTGATTTGACAATCCCACCCCGCTCGCGGCAGGTCTCGCCGCGAACCATGCAGGACATCACCCCCCTCCCCGACGCCGGCAACGAACCGGCGATTACGATGGACGAGCTCGCACAGCCGGCAGCCGCGGACCGCAAATGGACTGTGGCGATCGTCGCGTCCTGCCTGCTCCATGCCGCTGCCGCAGCGGCGTTCTTCATCGGACCCGCAGGGACATTCGATTCCAGTAACGCGATACAATCCGAAGGCACCGACCAATCGGGCGCCGAGGTGGTCGGCAGCGCCTTGGACAGCCAGGCTCCCGACGCGGTCGATGTTACCCTGGTAACCGATCCGCAGCCGGCCAAGCCCGAGGCCGTTCGACCCGTGCCGCCGACCGAGGCGCCTCAACCGGTAAAGGAGCCGGCGGCGCCCAAGCCTGCGCCGGAAGCCGCCGAACAGGCGACCGCCGCGCCAGATACACTGACGGCCGCCATCCCGAATGATCAAACTGTCGCCCCAAGCGCTGAGACGTCGACTCCGCCAGGGGTTCAAACGCAAAGTTCAGAGGCACCGCCCGCCGACGAGCCCGCCGTTGATTTGCCTGCTGCCAAACCACCAGTCCCGAGCCCGCGGCCGACCCCTCCAGCCGGATCTGGAGATACCCGCGGTGCGGCAGATGGCGAAGAACGCGACGCACCGGCGGTTGCCAGCAAGGGTAAAAACCAGGACGCGGCTGGCAATGCGATGGAATCTCGTTACGGCGGTGAAATTCAAAAGAAGCTTGCCCGCGCTAACCGGCGCGTTTCGAAGGAAATTCAAGCTAAGGCTCGCAACAATGCCAGGGTCTATTTCGTCGTCATGGCTGACGGCAGCGTCAGCGACTTGCAGCTTGTCGAAAGTTCAGGGTCTGCCGAACTAGACCAATTCGCTTTGAAACTGGTGCGCCAGCAAGCCCCGTTCCCGCCCATTCCACCCGAGATCGGATTATCAAGTTGGGTGTTCAGGGCGCGGATCGGTCCGTTTTAACCAGCTCGCAGACCTTCGCCAAATGTCATCGTCCACCAATTCAAGAGGAAGCCCAATGTACATCGCCATGAACCGCTTCAAGGTCCAGAACGGCTCCGAGACCGCCTTCGAGGATGTCTGGAAGAACCGCGATTCCAGCCTTTCGGAAATGAAAGGCTTCAGAGAGTTCCACTTGCTGCGCGGCCCGGTCAACGAGGCCGAGGGTTACACGCTGTTTGCCTCGCACACGGTGTGGGCAAGCCATGAGGATTTCGTCGCCTGGACCAAATCCGAGAATTTTCGCGCCGCCCACCGCAACACCGGCACCTCGAAGGTGCATTATCTCGGCAATCCGCAGTTCGAAGGCTTTTCGGTCGTCGAAGGGGCCTGATTGAGATTTCACCCGTCGACGAGATCTGACGACGGGCAGATGCCCTCATGTTCCGGTTGAATTCCGGCCGCCCAGTCGCCGAAGCCGCTGGGCAATGTGCAGGCGCAGCCGCCGCCAGGGCTGTCCGCGTGTCAGGTAGCGCGCCAACCGCGGATCACCGGCCAGCTCCGGGAACTGGCGCACATGCTGCGTCAGGAATGCAGGTATGAAATTGCGCCCGTTGAGATCGCTGAGCCAGGCAGAATTCGCCAGCAAATAGTCTGCGGCATCCGCCGCCAACACGCTCCTGTAGCTCCTGTATGCAGGCGTTTGCCGCACATTGCCGCCGGCAAAGGCAGTTCCGGTGGACAGGTTGGAGCCATGCAGGCGATAGAGGCCGAGACCTTCTGACAGGATGAGGCTGCCGCCGGCCTGGTGCGCGAGTGTCGCCGTCAGATAATCGGTCCCGACCTTGGCCTTGAACGGGAAGGACAATACCGGTTCCAGCGCGCCACGCCGGTACATGATCGCCGAGCATGGCGACCACAGCCAGCCCGTCACCGCAGGTGCGAAATAGGTTACCGGATGCTCCGATGCATAGGCGATCCCAGGCGCCATGCCGGCAAGCCGGCCACCGGGCGCGATGGCGACGCCACTCCGATCCGGTCCGGACCGCGGTTTGCGCAAGGCAAGGAAGGTGCCGCCCAGCAAGGTGCCGCCGCCATCGACAAGGAACACATCGGAACTCGACAGTGCGGCCGAATGCGTCGTGTTGAGGTGGGCGGACAGATGCGCCAGGAGAAAATCCGGCAGCCACACGTCATCGGAATCCAGAAACGCGACGAAAGGCGCGTCGGTTGCGGCAAAGCCGTCGCGGAATCCGGCGATCTGCCCGCCATTCTCCGTGCGCGCCATCAGGCGCAGGCGCGGGTCGTCTATATCCCTTAGGAGCTGGCGGACTTGGTCGGCCGAGCCGTCCGTCGAGGCATCGTCGACGATGACGCATTCCCAATTCCGGTAGGTCTGCGCAAGCACCGAGCGGATCGCCTGTTCGACGTACGGCCGATAGTTGAAGCAGGTGATGACCACCGCCACCCGCGGCAGCTCAAACGGCCGGGACGTGTCTTCCATCTGTTCCGCTGCCCCGCTCGAGTTGCTCTCTGTCCCTTGCGCATACCCTTGCAACCCGACGCAGGCAAGCGAGCCGCGAAAAGCCCCCTAGGCCGCCGCGAGCAGGCTGGCATTGCCGCCGGCAGCCGTGGTGTCGACGCAGACAGCGCGTTCATGCGCATAGGCCGCCGGGTTGAGCACCTCGCTGACCAGCGGCACGATCGGCCCGCTGCGGTCGGCAATGACCTTGCGCACGATCCGCGCCGCCTCGGGCCTGCCCGAGAAGGCGACGACATCGACGCGCAGCGAACGCGCTTCGACTGGGTCTGACCGACCGTCTATGGCCGCCAGCGGCAACCCCTTGCCGGTCAGCGCCGACAGTGCTGCCGGCGCGCCCGGCGCCACGGCCAGCACCGCATTGCCGGCGGCCAGCGCCTGGATCGTCTGGGCAAGCAGCGTGTCGGCGTCCGGACCGAGGCACAGCACCCGGCCACGCGGCGACAGCGACAGCGTGTTGGCCTCGCCGGTCGGTCCGGGCAGGTCGACCTGGCCGAAATCGATGGCGGCTGCAGCGCCGATCGCTGCAGCGCCCTTGCCGCGCAAATGCTTTCTCAAAATGGCGATGCGGTCCGGCCTCGTCGACCAGCCGCCAAGCGTCGGATCGGGCAGATTGTCGGCGAGTTCGGTCGCAGTCACCTTGTGGCCCTCGGCAATCTCCGTGCCCGCCTCCGGCCCCTTGCGGAACCGCCGGAGATAATGCGGCCCGCCGGCCTTCGGCCCGGTGCCCGAAAGCCCCTCGCCCCCAAAGGGCTGCGAACCGACGACCGCGCCGATCTGGTTGCGGTTGACATAGATGTTGCCGGCGTGGATGCCGTCGACGAAATGCTGGACGCGGCCTTCTATGCGGGTGTGCAGGCCGAAGGTCAGGCCATAGCCCTTGCGGTTGATGGCGGCGATGACGGCGTCGATCCCGTCGGCGTCGAAGCTGGCGACATGCAGCACCGGGCCGAACACTTCGCGCTCCATCTCCTCGATGCCTTTGACCCGGAACACATGCGGCGCAACGAAGCGGCCGTCCTTCGGTGCTTCGAGCTTGGCAATCAACCGGCCCTGAAGCCCCATCTTGGTGCAATACTCGCGGATCGATTCCTGCGCCTCGTCATCGATGACCGGCCCGACATCGGTCGAAATCTGCCAGGGATCGCCGATGGTGAGCGCTTCCATGGCGCCCTTCAGCATATCCAGCATCTTCTTCTCGACATCCTTCTGCACGTAGAGCACGCGCAGCGCCGAACAGCGCTGACCCGCACTCTGGAAGGCGGACGCCAGGATGTCGCGCACCGCCTGTTCGGGCAGTGCTGTGGAATCGACGATCATGGCATTGAGACCGCCGGTCTCCGCGATCAGCATGGCGTCGGGCGCGGCCGTCTCGGCCAGTTGCTTCTCGATCAGCTTTGCAACCTCGGTCGAGCCGGTGAAGCAGACGCCGGCAATGCGCGGATGCGCGGTCAGCGGTCCGCCGACCGACGGGCCGTCGCCCGGCAGAAGCTGGATCACATCTTCCGGCACGCCGGCCTCGCGCAGCAGCTCGACGGCGCGGAAGGCGATCAGCGGCGTCTGTTCGGCCGGCTTGGCGATGACCGAATTGCCGGTGACGAGCGCTGCCGCGATCTGGCCGGTGAAGATGGCGAGCGGGAAATTCCACGGCGAAATGCACACGATCGCGCCGCGCGCCTCGGTGCCCGCTTCGTTGTTGGCCGCTTCGGCAGCGTAGTAGCGCAGGAAGTCGACGGCTTCGCGCACTTCGGCCACGCCGTCGGCCAGCGACTTGCCGGCTTCCCTGGTGGCGAGCGCGAAAAACTCGACCGCATTGGCCTCATAGAGGTCGGCTGCGCGGTTGAGGATGGCGGCGCGCTCCGCAACGGGACGCTTCGCCCAGGCCGGCTGCGCTTCCACAGCAAAGCGCACCGCGGTCGCGACCTGCTTGACGGTGGCTTCGGCGACCGTGCCGACGATCTCGGCAGGCTTTGCCGGATCGACCACCGGGCGCTGCTTGCCGTAGCCGGCGGCGCGCGTGATCGGCTTGGCATGCCAGCGCTCGGGCCCGGCAAAGGCCGCCTTGGCCTTGTCGATCGCCGCCAGCGTCACCGGATCGGTGATGTCGAACCCCTTCGAGTTGCGCCGACCAGCGCCGAAGATCGTCGCAGGACGAGCGATTGCCGGATTGGCGGCGGGGCCCTGGCTCTCGACCGTCTCGAGCGGATCGCGCGCAATATCCTCCGGCTCGACGTCCTCGTCGGTGAGCTGATGGACGAAGGAGGAGTTGGCGCCATTCTCCAGCAGGCGGCGAACCAGATAGGCCAAGAGGTCGGAGTGCGCGCCGACCGGCGCATAGATGCGGCAGCGCGTGCCTTCGGCCCGGCGCACCGTCTCATGCAGCGCTTCGCCCATGCCGTGCAGGCGCTGGAATTCGAAAGCGTCACGGTTGTCAGCCATCGACAGGATGGCGGCGACGGTATGGGCATTGTGCGTGGCGAATTGCGGATAGATGCGGTCGGTCATCGACAGCAACTTTTTGGCGCAGGCCATGTAGGAAACATCGGTGTTGGCCTTGCGGGTGAAGACGGGGTAGCCGGAAAGCCCGAGCGTCTGTGCCCGCTTGATCTCGGTGTCCCAATAGGCGCCCTTGACCAGCCGCACCATGATGTTGCGGTCGTACTTTTCCGCCAGCGCATAGAGCCAGTCGATGGTGAAGGCCGCGCGCGGGCCGTAGGCCTGGACGACGACGCCAAAGCCATTCCAGCCGGCAAGCTCCGGCTCGGACAACACACGCTCGATGACGTCGAGCGACAGGTCGAGCCGGTCGGCCTCCTCGGCGTCGATGTTGAGGCCCATGCGCGAATGGCGTGCGGCCAGCGCCAGCGACAGCAGCCGCTCGGCCATCACCGGCAGCATCTTTTCCTTCTGTGCCTCTTCGTAGCGCGGATGCAGCGCCGACAGTTTGACCGAGATGCCGTGGTTCTGGCGGATATCGGGACCGTTGGAGCCTGAATCGAGCGAGGAGATCGCATCGGCATAGGCCTTGAGGTAGCGCAGCGCGTCGGCCTTGGTGCGGGCCGCCTCGCCCAGCATGTCGAAGGAATAGAGATAACCTTTCTGGATCATCGACTTGCCGCGCTTGACGGCTTCCGCAATGGTGCGGCCGAGCACGAACTGCTCGCCCATTTCGCGCATGGCGGCGGCGACCGCCTTGCGGATCACCGGTTCGCCCAGTCGGCGAACCATCGAGCGCAGCGTGCCTTCAATGCCGCCCTCGCCTTCGTCGAGCACACGGCCGGTCAGCATCAGCGCCCAGGTCGAGGCGTTGACGAAGATCGAGCTCGAACCGCCCGAATGCGCCGACCAGTCATGCGGTGCGATCTTGTCGGCGATCAGGTCGTCCATAGTCTCGGTGTCAGGCACGCGCAGCAGTGCCTCGGCCAGGCACATCAGCGCCACTCCTTCCTTGGTGGAGAGGCCGTAGGCCGAGAGAAAAACCTCCATCAGCCGCGGGTCGGACGAGCCGCGCACCGCGCGCACCAGATCCGCGGCACGGGCCGAGACGGCTTTGCGGTCATCGGCCGAAAGTTCTGTCGCGGCAGCCAAGCGCTTCACAGCCGCGTCTTCGTCGGGCAGGTAGTTGGCGCGGATCTGCTGGCGGATGGTGTCGAGCGGCATGGCGGTCCTGCGGAGCAAGCATCTGGGAGCGGGCCGGCGGTCGCCGGACCGAATGGCGCAAGCTAGCACAGAGCCGCATTTTCGGCCGGTCCAAAGAAATCGACATGGCAGGCCGATCGGTCTATCATTGCGGTTAAATTATTATCAGGTGGACTGTGATACCGGTGACAGAAGACCAATTGGACCGCATCGACAAAAACATCCTGTCGGCGCTGGCGCGCGACGGGCGGCTGTCCATGTCGGAACTGGCCGGCAAGGTCGGCCTGTCGAAGACGCCGGTGCAGGCGCGGGTGAAGCGCCTGGAGAAGGACGGCTATATCAGGGGCTATCAGGCGATCATCGATCGCGAGCGCATGGGCGAAGGCCATGTCGCCTTCGTCCAGGTCAAACTGTCGGACACGCGCTCGGCCGCGCTCGATGCTTTCAACCGTGCGGTGCAGGCCGTGCCGGAGATCGAGCAGTGCCACATGATGGCGTCGAGCTTCGATTATCTCCTGAAAGTCCGTACCACCGACATCGCCGCCTATCGCCGCGTGCTCGGCGAGCGCATCTCGGCACTGCCGCATGTTGCGCAGACCTCGACCTTCGTGGCCATGGAGACGGTGAAGGATCGCTAGCTCACTCCGACAGCGTCTTCAAAAACGCCACCAGCGCCGCGCGTTCGCGGTCCGACAGTTGCAACGGGTGCACTTCGGAGGTGCCTTCAACGGCCGCCTCCGCCTTCGCGTAGTGCGCCACCACCTCCTCCAGCGTGGAGAACTGTCCGGCATGCATATAGGGCGGCCGTGTCGCCGCGCCCCGCAGCGACGGCGTCTTGTAAGCACGCATCAGTTCGGGTGCTGCCTTGACGATGAAGCGCAGTTCTCCGCAGGCGCCGGCGTCGCCATCGCGGAAGGCGCCGAAGCAGTTGAATGGGTCGGCCTGAACCTGGGCCACCGCATCGAAACGGCCGCGATCCAATGGCAAATCCCTGACCGGCCGCACGCCGGTGTTGTGGAAAGCGTTGTCGGTGAAGCGCGGGCCGTTATGGCAGGTGACGCAATTGGCCTTGCCGATGAACAGTTTCAGCCCGAGCATCTCCTCCGGCGAAAAGGCATCGTCGGCTTTCGGCTTGGCGCCTGACGCAAGATCGATGGCAAAGCGGTCAAAGCGCGTCTGTGCCGGTTCGATCGACCGTTCGAAGGCGGCGATCGCCTTGCCGATGTTGGAAAAGACGCGGTTGACGTCGTCCATTTGGGCCGCGGTCATTGCCTTCCATGCCGCCTGCTCGGCCTCATTGCCGAGCGGGCTGGCGTTGGCCGGCACGGCGGAAAGATCCGGCAGTGGCCCGAAGATGCGCTCATAGCGCTCGCCGAACCGCTTCTGGATGTAATGCGCGAAGGCCGCGCGGTTCCCCGCCTGCTCGAGCGGATTTTCCAGCGGCGTCAGCGCCTGCGCCCACAGGCTGTCGCGCCGTCCATCCCAGAAGAACCACGGATTGCGGGCGATGCCGGCCAGCGGCATCGAGCGCCTGTTGGTGCGGCCGACACCGACGGATTGCGGCAGGTCATCCTGGAACTGCCGGTCGATCTTGTGGCAGGTCGAGCAGGATACGTTTCCGTCGCGGCTCATGCCCTGGTCGAAGAACAGAGTGGAGCCCAAGGCGGCGGCGGCCGGCACGTCGGCGAACCGGTTGGTGGTGTCGGGTTTGAGCGCCGGCAAGGTGTTCAGCGCCAGCGAAGCGATGGTCTTCTTCTCGGCATCGGAAAAATCCGGTTTGCCGCAGCCGGCAACGAGCACGACCGCCGCCAATGCCAGAAGGCGCAACAGGCCGTTCATCCGCTCACAGCACCACGTTGAAGACGACCGTGTCGGAACCGGCCGCCGCCGAAATGGCGAAGCGCAACTGCCACACGCCGCTCATGGTGAATTTCAGCCCCTCGATGCGGTAACGCCCCTCGCCAAGATAATCGGTCGCCTGCGGACTGGTCGGCAAGCCGTGATTGTGCTGCGGCATGCCGCCGGACACCGAGATCGCCGCACCTTCCACGGAATCGCCCTTGACCGTCTTCAGGGTCAGCAACCAGGATTGCAGTTCGCCTTGCCGGATAACGCCGCGTTCCGGCTGAATGCTGGCGACAAACAAGCCGTTCGCCGTCTTCTTCGAGCGCGAAACATCGGGGCCCGGCGCCGACTGCGGCGCGGTCAGATAGACGATCGCCAATATGCCAGCCAGCAAGGCGGCCAGACCAACGCCCGCAAGAAGATAACGCCATATCGATGCCAAACCGGTTCCTCTTCTGGACATAACGTCTCGGGAAGCAATTCGCGTCCCGCCGCTTCTGTGGGAAAACGCTTCTGGCGCAAAAAACCGCCGCCGCCAAGCATGGCGCTGCCGGCCGCAAAAAGCTACAGCAGCGAACTGGTCCGGAGACAGATACATGGCAGCAGACGGCGTCGCTTCGATCGGTGAATGCATGCTCGAGCTGTCCGGCCAGGCCGGGCCGAACTGGCGCATGGGCTTTGCCGGCGACACGTTCAACACGTTGTGGGCGCTGCATGCGCTGAGCGGCGAGCGGCCGGCGACCTATGTCTCGGCCTTCGGCGACGATCCCTTCTCGCAGGGCCAGATTTCGTTCTTCGCCGAAAACGGCATCGACATCGGCGCCAGCCCGGTCATCCCAGGCGCGCGGCCCGGCCTCTACGCCATCACCTTGACCGGCGCCGAACGCGCCTTCACCTATTGGCGCAGCGACGCGGCGGCCAGGCGGCTTGCCTCGGACCCGGCCGCCTTGGCAAAAAGCCTTGAAAACCAGGCTCTTGTGTATTTTTCCGGAATCACCTTGGCAATTCTGGATGCCGCCGCGCGCAAGACGTTGCTGGCAGAAGTGGCCAAGGCGCGGGCTGCCGGTTCGCTCGTCGCCTTCGACCCCAACTACCGGCCGCGCCTGTGGCAGAGCCGCGAGGAGGCGCAAGCCGCGATCCTCGACGCGCTTGCCGTCACCGACATCGCGCTGCCGACCTTTCCCGACGAGCAGATGCTGTTTGGCGACTCGGCACCGCAACCGACCGCCGAACGGTTCGGAAAACTCGTCGGCGAAGTCGTCGTCAAGAATGGCGAGAAGCCCGCGCTGATCGCTGCTGGCGGAGCCCTGCAGCCGGTTCCGGCCCAGCATGTCGCCACCCCGGTCGACACCACCGGCGCCGGCGATTCCTTCAATGGCGGCTATCTCGCCGCCCGGCTTGCCGGCCATGCCCCGGCGGATGCCGTGCAGCGCGCGCATCGCGTCGCCGCCGCTGTCGTGCAGGTGCGAGGCGCGCTGGCGCCGTTCGAGGTTCTAAGAACCGCTTTCGAGGGCTAAGACCTTAGGGAAGCCTGAAACGATATTCCGTCACCTGATGATAGATCTGGCCCGGCCACAGCGTGGCCTGTGGGAAATAGGGCCGGTTCGGCGCGTCGGGCCACGTCTGCGCTTCCAGGCAAAAGCCGGAAAACGCCTTGTAGCGCCGTCCGTCCAGGCCGCCCGAGGTCGGCGCGACATACTGGCCGGTGTAAAGCTGCAGGCCCGGCTCGGTGGTCCAGACCTCCATCTCGACGCCGGAATTGGCGCCTTGCGCCCACGCCACCTGGTGAAGCGGGCCCCGGGCTGACGCCAGGCAGAAATTGACGTCGTAAGGAAGCTGCCCGCCTTCCGTTTCCATGCGCAGCGGCCGCGCCTGGCGGAAGTCGAAGGGCGTGCCGTCGACAGGTTTGACGACGCCGGTCGGGATCATCTCGCCATCGACAGGCGTATAGGCGCCGGCATTCAGCATCAGCCGGTGGTCGAGAATGTCACCGGTGCCGCCATCGTCGAGATTGAAATAGGAATGCTGCGCCAGGTTGCACAGCGTCGGCTCCTCGCAGGTGGCGGTCAATTCTATCGAGAGCGTGCCGGGGATCTTCAGCCGGTAGGTGCAGGTGACGTCGAGCGCGCCGGGAAAGCCCATCGTGCCCTCGGGATCGTGCAGGGTCAGCGTGACAAAATCCCGGCCGTGCAGCGAAACCGTCCACGGCCGGTGGAAGAAGCCCTCCGAGCCGCCATGCAGCGTGTGCTTGCCGAGGAAATTGCGCTCGGTCTGGTAGCGCTGGCCGGCAATGGTGAAGCGGCCGTCGCGGATGCGGTTGGCGTAACGGCCGACGACCGCGCCGAAGAAGGCCCGGTCGGTCTCGTAAGGTTCGAAGCGGTCGTAGCCCAGCACCAGCGGCGCGTCGTGACCGGCGAGCCGCAGATCCTGGATGATTGCGCCGAGCCCGATGATGTTGGCGCTGACGCCGCCGCCCCGGATGGTGAAACGGCGAACGGGTTCGCCTGCCTGCGTCGTGCCGAAGACTTCGCCGTCCTTCATCTTCTATGTCCAAATGCTAATTCGTCGATCTATCGACTTAGAGCAATTCCAGGAAAAGTGTGAAACGGTTTTCCGTCCGGAATTGCAAAAAACAAAGAACTGGAGCGGTTCGGCGTTTCCGTGAAACGCTGAACCGCTCCAGTCCGGCTGAATGTCGTCTGGCAAGGGCCGGCCCGCGGCTTGCCCTGCCCTGCCCGTCAATGATTTAGAGGCCGAGGCCGCCAATGCAGACATATTTGGTGTCGAGATAATCCTCGATGCCCTGATGTCCGCCTTCCTTGCCGAGGCCCGATTCCTTGACGCCGCCGAACGGCGCTTCCGGCGTGGTGATCAGGCCTTCATTGACGCCGACCATGCCGTATTTCAGGCCTTCCATGACCCGGAAGGCGCGGCCGAGGTCGCCGGTGTAGAAATAGGCGGCAAGGCCGAACTCGGTGTCGTTGGCAAGCGCAATGGCTTCCTCCTCGGTCTCGAACTTGAACACCGGGGCGATCGGGCCAAAAATCTCTTCCTTCATGAAGCGCATGTCAGGCTTCGCATCGGCGATGACGGTCGGCTGGAAGAATGAGCCGCCAAGCGCGTGGCGCTTGCCGCCGGCAACGACCTTGCCACCCTTCGACGTGGCGTCGGCGATGAATTCCTCGACCTTCTCGACCGCCTTCACGTCGATCAGCGGTCCCTGCTGCACGCCCTCTTCCAGGCCCGAGCCAACTTTCAGCGCATTGCTGGCAGCGGCCAGCTTCTCGACAAACTTGTCGTAGATGCCGGCCTGCACCAGGAAGCGGTTGGTGCACACGCAGGTCTGGCCGGAATTGCGGTATTTGGCGGTGATGGCGCCGGCGACGGCGCGATCAAGGTCGGCATCGTCGAAGACCAGGAACGGCGCATTGCCGCCGAGTTCCATCGAGACCTTCTTGACGGTGACGGACGACTTCTGGATCAGCAGCTTGCCGATCTCGGTCGAGCCGGTGAAGGTGATCTTCGACACCAGCGGATTGGCGCAGATCTCGTCGCCGATTTCGCCGGCAGCACCCGTCAGGATGTTGATGACGCCCTTGGGGAAGCCGACTTCCTCGGCGAGCGCGCCCCATGCGAGGCCGGAATACGGCGTCTGCGAAGCCGGCTTGACCACGGCGGTGCAGCCGGCGGCAAGCGCGGGGCCGAGCTTGCGGGCAAGCATGGAGGAGGGGAAATTCCACGGCGTGATGGCGGCAATGACGCCGACCGGCTCCTTGGTCACCAGGATGCGGCGATCGCCCCATGGTGATGGCACGACATCGCCATAGGTGCGGCGGCCTTCCTCGGCAAACCACATGATGTAGGCGGCAGCCGAACCGATCTCACCCTTGGATTCGGCGAGCGACTTGCCCTGCTCGATGGTGAGCAGTTCGGCCAGCACATCCTGATTGTCCATCATCGCGTCATGCAGCTTGCGCAACAGCTTCGAGCGCTCCAGCGCGGTCGTCTTGCGCCAGGTCTTGAAGGCTTCGCTTGCGGCTTCGATGGCGCGGCGGGTTTCCGCCTTGCCCGACTTCGGCACGGTGCCGATCTTGAGACCGGTGGCCGGGTTGTTGACGTCGACCGTTTGGCCGCTGTCGGCCTGCACCCATTCGCCATTGATGAGATTGGCCTGGCGCATGAAATGGCTGGTTTTCTGCAGCATGGTCTAGCCTCCGTTCGGCGCATTGACGGGCCGGTTTCCTGGATCTCTTGAACGAGCGTGCACAATGGCGGCGGAGCCGACACGCTGAAGCCACTGCTCTTTACCTAGGGCAAGCCCGGCAAGCAATTGCAAGATGGCATATAGGCTTTGGGCCAGCCCAACGCCAGAGAAATTCACATGTAAATTAGTTTGGGCCGCAGCCTTGCCAAAGACCAGCCTTGCCAAAGACCAGCCTTACAGAAGACCAAGCCTACCCAAAGACATGCACCACCACCGTCAGCCAAAAGGCGGTTGTAACAACCGCGCTTGCCGTGGCGATGGTCATCTGGTTCGACGCCAGCGCCTGGCCGGTGTTGAACTGCACGGCGATGAGATAGGAATTGATGCCGGACGGCAGCGCCGCCACCACGACCGCCACTTTGGCCGTCAAGGGCGGCAGGCCAAACAGCCAGACCAGGCCGAGCACCAGCGCCGGCATCAGGAACAGTTTCAGCGTCGACAGCGCCAGCGCCGGTCGGATGTTACCGGAAATGCCGAAACGGCGCAGGCTGAGCCCCATGGCGAACAGCGCCACCGGCCCGGCGGTGTTAGCCAGCGCATCGGCCAGTCGCATGGCAAGGTTCGGCAGCGGCGCGCCGGTGAGGCGCCATGCCAGCCCGGCCAGGATGCCGATGATCAACGGATTGGTGAACAGTCTTCTCAGAAAGCTCTGGATGATGCGCAGCGGGTGTACGGGCTCGCTGCCGCCGCGGCCAAATATCTCGAACATGATGATCGAAGCCATCATCATGGTCGGCAGATGCACGGAAACGAGCAGCGACAGCACTTCGAATCCGCTGGACCCGAATACGCCGAGAACGAAGGGAATGCCCAGCAACACCACATTCGAGAAGGATGACGACACTCCACCGACGATGCCGGTGCGCGCGTCCCGCCCAAAGATCCGTGTCGTCACCAGATGGCCGGCGGCCCATGTCATTGCAACCGCCGCGAAATAAGCACCCCACAGCGACCAGGGCGCCACGCCGTGGAAATCCGAATTCACCATCGTCCGAAACAGCAGCAGCGGCATCGCGACGTTGATGGCGAATTCGGAGATGCCGTCCCCGCTGGCCGGTTTCAGATAGCCGGTGAGCCCGGTGACATAGCCGAGCGCGACGAGGCTGAAGACGAAAAGAACGGTTTCGGTGAGCGGAGACATTTTTCAGGGATAGGCGAGCCCGGATTCCAGCGCAATCGCCATGATCTTCAGAAACTGATCCTCGATCCGCCCGGCGCCTGAATTTGATCATGGTCGGGTGGCAGCGCTATACAGGCTTGGGATCGTCAGGGCGGACACACAGCGAATGGTTGCGACGCCGAAACAGCGTCATTTCAGACGGGAGTGGCTGGTCAGACAGGAGTGGCTGGTCAGACAAGTGTGGCTGGTCAGACAGGGGTGGCTGGCGGGTTTCGTCGCTATACTGCTTTGCCTTGGCGTATCTGAGGCCCAGGCCGCCGAGACCAAAAGTCTCAAGGGCGTGGCGCTGATCATCGGCCAGTCGAAATACGAGCACATCGCAGCCCTTGCCAACCCGGCCAACGACGCCCGCGACATGGCCAAGATGCTTACCGACCTCGGCTTCGATGCCCGCAACGTCACCGATCGCGATGCCGCCAAACTGAAGCGCGATCTCGATCGCTTCGTCGAGGATGCCGAAGGCGCCGACGTCGCCTTCATCTATTATTCCGGCCACGGCATCGAGGCGGGCGGCGAGAATTATCTGGTGCCGGTCGATGCCGACGTCTCGTCGTTGAAAAATGCCGGTGAGGCGCTGGTGCCGATTTCAGCCGTCATGGACGAGCTGAAAAAGACCGTGCCGGTGACGATCGTGCTGCTTGACGCCTGCCGCACCAACCCGTTTCCGCCGGATGCCGTGGTGCGCCGGGGGCCGACGGCTTCCGCCGAGCCTGTCGGCGCCGGCGGGCTGGAACCGGTGCGCGGCGCCAAGGCCCTCGGCAATGCACCAGCCGCCGATGCGAGCCTGGGAACCGTGGTCGGCTTCGCCGCCGAGCCGGGCCGACCCGCACTTGATGGCGCAGCCGGCGAAAACAGCCCCTACGCCGCCGCCCTGCTGCGCCACCTCACCGCGATGAAAGGCACGGAATTCGGCTCGGTCATGCGCATGGTCACCGAGGAGGTCTATCTCGACACCAAGGCAAAGCAGCGCCCCTGGGTCAGCGAGAGTCTGCGTCGCCTGCTCTATTTCGGCGTCGCGCCGCCGGAACCGACCGGCGACGACGGGCTGATCACCGGTGAGCGGCGGCAATTGCTGCTGACCATTTCCGACCTGCCCGATCCCAAACGGGCTCAGGTGGAGTTGGCTTCTCTCCAGGACGGCGTGCCCCTTGACGCGCTCTACGGCGTGCTCAAGGCGCTCGGCACGGAAAAGATCCCTGAGGATCCCAACGACCTGCAGAAGGTGCTGGACAGCCAGGCCGAGCGTCTGAAGAAGATGATGGCCGAGCGCGCCGCATTACGCACCGACGATCCCGAGATCAGTCGCCTGGTCGCATCCGCCGACAAGGCCATAGGCCAGGGCGCCATGGTGACGGCGCGCAAATTCCTCGACGACGCGGTCGGCCGGATCGAGGAAAACAGCGGTGCGGTGGATGAGGCCGAGGACCTGCTCCGGCAAAAGCGCATCGCCGACGCCGCCATCTATGCCAAACGCGCCGACGCCGCCGCGCTGGTCTTCGACTACAAATCCGCCGCCAACGACTATGCCAAGGCGTATTCGCTGGTCGAGAAGTGGGACGAAAAGCTGCGCTGGAACTACAAGAACCAGGAGGCCGAGGCGTTGAACGCTCATGGCTACGCCACCGGCGACCTCGATGCGCTACAACAGTCCATCGAGGCCTATCATGTCATCTTGAACTTCATTCCCAATGGCGAACAGAGCCGCGATTGGGCAATCACTCGCAACAACATGGCGGTCGTGCTGCAAACCATCGGCGAACGCGAAACCGAGACCGCGCATCTGGAAGAGGCAGCGCAGATCTTCCGCGGTTCGCTTGCCGTTTTCGAGCGCGAGAAGGACGACCGCAACTGGGCCGCGGCGCAGAACAACCTGGCCAACGTGCTTCTGAAGATCGGCGAACGCGAGAGCGACCCGAAGCGTCTCAATGAAGCGGTGGCGGCGACGCGCGCCACCCTTGAGAAGCGTCCGCGCGACAAGCTGCCGTTGGACTGGGCCGGTTCGCAGAACAATCTAGGCCTCGCGCTCTATGCACTCTCCGAGCGTGAGCCTGCCGGCGAGCATCTCACCCAGGCGGAAGCAGCCTACCGGCTGGCGCTTGAGGAATACACACGCGAGAAAGCACCCGTGGAATGGGCGATGGTCGAGAACAATCTCGGCAACACGCTTGTAACGCGTGGCATCCAGCTCAACGACAAGGCGAAGATCAACGAGGCGGCCGACGCGTTTCGCGCCGCGCTGGAAGTGCGAACCCGCGAGACTTTCCCGGTGTCCTGGGCGACCAGCCGCCTCAACCTGGGCAATGCGCTGAGCGGTATCGCCCGCTTCGATATGGGCACGGCTACGCTCGAAGAAGCTGCTGCTGCCTATGACGACGCTCTGACGGTGTTTACCCGCAAGCGCTTCCCGATGGACTGGGCGTCAGCCCAGAACAATCTCGGCTCGATCTATCAGACGCTGGGCCAGCGCACGCGTGATGCGGCCAAGCTGGAACAGTCGGCGGCAGCCTTCCAGGCGGCACGGCAGGTCTATGTCAGGCGGAAGTTCCCGCAGGACTGGGCGATGAGCTACTACAATCTCGGCAACACGCTGCAGCTTCTCGGCGGCGTCACCGACAAGCCCGAGCATTACAGCGAGGCGGTCGACGCCTACGGCAATGCGTTGCGCGAGTACAAGCGCGAGACGAACCCGCGGCAATGGGCAATGGCCCAGGCCGGCCTTGGCTCGACGCTGCACTGGTTGAGCATGGGCAATGGCGATGCCAAGACCCTGCAGGATTCGATTGCGGCGCGGCGAGCCGCGCTCGAAATACTCACCATCGAGGCCGCGCCGGTCGACTGGGCCAACGCTCAAAATGGCATCGGTATGAGCCTGCTCAACCTCGGCAATCTCCAGCGGACCGACAAATATCTCAACGACGCCGAAGCGGCGTTCACGGCGGCGCTGAAGGTGTTTACGCGCGAAAGTCAGCCGCTGCAGTGGGCCTTCGAGCAGAACAATATCGGCGACGTCCACTGGAACCGCGCCAGCTATGGCGCGGGCAAGCCGGAATATCTCAAGGCGATCGAATTCTTCGAGAACGCCAAGCAGGGCTTCACCGAAGCCGGCTACACCATCCCTATCCCGCTCACCGATCAGAAGATCGAGCTGGCGAAGAAGCAAATGGCGAAAATGTGAAGCGAACCGAGGGTTCGCCTTTCGCTTGTCTTTGTGCCGGCTTTCCGATCCCTATATCAGAATGACCGGAGCGGCATCCGGCTCCCGGAAAGGTTTCGATGATTCGATTTGTGCTGTCGCTGTTCCTGCTTGCTGTTCCCGCCGTCGCCCACGCGACCGACGCCGGCTGGGCGCTGCTGCGTGACGGCGGCCATGTCGTGCTGCTTCGCCACGCACTGGTCACCGGCACCACCGACCCCGCCAATTTCGTCATCGACAACTGCGCCACCCAGGTCAACCTATCGGCGCGCGGCAAGCAGCAGGCGAGCAAGATCGGCGCCTTGTTCGGCGCCCGCGCCGCCCCCATCGAGCGGGTGCTGTCCAGCCGCTATTGCCGCTGCCTCGACACTGCCCGCATCGCCTTCGAAGCGGAGCCGGAGCTCTTTGCGCCGCTAGACCTCCTGAGGAGCGATCCGACCGAGAAGGCCGCGCAGCTCGACACGGTGATGAAGGAAATCCGCGCCTACACCGGTTCCGACAATCTGGTCATGGTCACGCATCTCGAAAACATCGTCGCGCTGACCGGCGTCTCGCCGCGCGAGGGCGAAGCGGTGGTGGTCGAGCCGCAGGGCGATGGCTTGCGCGTGCTCGGCCGCGTCACGTTCTGAGAGAGCCAGTGGTCAAGCTCCGTGAAAACTAAGCTGACGTAACGTCAACTGGAAGGGCCACCGGCTTGTCGGGCGGCCCTTCTTGTCTTCACGGGAGGGCCATCCCATCTGCGCCCCGCGCATCAGGCCTTTTCCTGCCGGGAAAAACCGATTAGACAGCGCCCAAACCAGATGCGGACAGATTCCGCCCGCAACCGAAGGAAGAGCCCTTGTCCACCACGTTCGACAAAGTCGCCAAGATCATTGCCGACACCAGCGAGATCGATATCGACACCATCACTCCCGAGAGCCACACGATCGACGATCTCGGCATCGACAGTCTCGATTTCCTCGATATCGTCTTTGCCATCGACAAGGAATTCGGCATCAAGGTGCCGCTGGAAAAGTGGACCCAGGAAGTCAATGACGGCAAGGCTTCGACCGACGATTACTTCGTCATGAAGAACCTGTGCGCCAAGATCGACGCGCTGGTCGCCGCCAAGACCGCCTGATATCGGCTGGCGCGCGGCCTTGACGGGCTGCGCCGCCTGACCCACAAAGCCGCTCATGAGCAGCCCTCGCGACGTCGTCATCACCGGTATCGGCCTTGTCTCCTCGCTGGGAGAGGGTCCGGATACCCACTGGCAGAAGCTGGCGCAGCCGGGCCTGCAGCCGGTGCTCGAATCCGCGCGCTTTGCGCCCTACACCGTGCATCCCCTGCCGGAGATCGACTGGAACTTGCAGATCGCCAAACGCGGCGACCAGCGGCAGATGGAAACCTGGCAGAGGCTGGGCACCTATGCCGCCGGCATGGCGCTGGATGACGCCGGCATCAAGGGCAATGACGATCTCTGCACGACGATGGACATGGTGGTGGCCGCCGGCGGCGGAGAGCGGGACGAGGCGGTCGATGCCGCCATCCTCGCAGCGTCCGAGAGCCGCAACGACCGCGACGTGCTGCTCAACGAGAAACTGACCACCGAATTGCGGCCGACCCTTTTCCTGGCCCAGCTCTCCAATTTGCTCGCCGGCAACATCTCCATCGTCCACAAGGTGACGGGGTCGTCGAGGACCTTCATGGGCGAGGAAGGTGCCGGCGTCGCGGCCGTCGAGACCGCCGCCGCGCGCATCCGCTCCGGACAGTCGACGCACATACTGGTCGGCGGCGCCTTCCAGACCGAACATTCCGACATGCTGCTCGGCTATGAGCTGGCCGGTTATCTGCATCGCGGCCCATGGAAGCCGGTCTGGCAGAGACAGGGCGCCGAGGGCGGCGGCCTGGTCTCCGGCTCCGGTGGCGCCTTCCTGGTGCTGGAGCAGCGCGAACACGCGCAAAGCCGTGGGCGGAAAATCTATGCCGAGCTCGGACCGGTCGTCTCAGGCCGCGCCCGGCGCTCGCGCGGCGAGCTTGACGCCGAGATCGCGGCATTGCTCAAACAGGCGGCTCTCCCGAACGGCAAGTTGCTGGCCCTGTCGGGCGCCTCCGGGGCGCATACCGCAACGTCAGCCGAAAAGTCAGCGCTGGATGCCAATCCGGCGATATCGGCGCGCGGCTTCGCCACGCTGACCGGGCATATGAAGGAAGCGCAGTTTCCATTCGCGGTCGCCCTCGCCGCCCTGGCCGTCGACCGCAAGGCCGCCTACCCCGTATTCGACGCCGCGGCCGAGAAGCCGTTCGAAGGCATTCCCGAAACCGTGCTCGCAACGGCAATCGGCTATCACCAATTCGAGGGCATGGCGCTGGTCAACGCTGCTTGAAGCAGCGCTGCGCGATCATGCTGCAAAGTTAAGAGGTTCCGGATGGCCAATCTCAGAGATCACATGGGCAGGCCGATCGTCGCCGTCACCGGCATCGGCGTGGTAACCTCGCTCGGCATCGGCAAGGCAGACAATTGGGCGGCACTGACCTCCGGCAAATCGGGCATCCACCCGATCACCCGCTTTCCCGTCGACCACCTCAACACCCGCATCTCCGGTATGGTCGATTTCCTCGACTCAAGCTCGAAAGGCGCCAGCCTGCTGACCTACGAACTGGCCGAAACCGCCGCGAATGAGGCGGTGGCCGAATCCGGCCTCGATTCCTCTGATTTCGGTGGCCCGCTCTTCCTCGCCTCGCCGCCGGTCGAACTCGACTGGCACGACCGCTTCGCGCTCTACAATTCCGACGGCAAAGGCGCCGGCGCCGAAAGGCTGCTCAGGGTGGCGCGCGGGCTGAAGGAAACAGATACGTTCGCAAGCACGCAGTTCGGCGCGATCGCCGACCGGCTGGCCGACCGCTTTGGCACGCGCGGCCTGCCGATCACGCTGTCGACGGCCTGCGCTTCGGGCGCCACCGCCATCCAGCTCGGGGTCGAGGCGATCCGCCGCGGCGAATGCGACCGGGCGCTGTCGATCGGCGCCGACGGTTCGGCAACCGCCGAGGCGCTGATCCGCTTTTCGTTGCTCTCGGCGCTGTCGACCCACAATGACATCCCGGAAAAGGCGTCAAAACCCTTCTCCAAGGACCGCGACGGCTTTGTGCTGGCCGAAGGCTCCGGCGCTCTGGTGCTGGAATCGCTTGAGGCGGCCCTTGCACGGGGCGCAAGCGTTCTCGGCATCCTGCGCGGCTGCGGTGAAAAGGCCGACGATTTCCATCGCACCCGTTCCAAGCCCGACGGTTCCCCGGCGATCGCAGCAGTGCGCGCCGCTCTTGCCGATGCCGGCTTGAGCAAGGACGAGATCGACTACGTCAACGCTCACGGCACCTCGACGCCGGAAAACGACAAGATGGAGCATCTGTCGCTGTCGACCGTGTTCGGCGATCGCATCGGCTCGATGCCGGTCTCGTCCAACAAGTCGATGATCGGCCACACGCTGTCGGCGGCGGGTGCTGTCGAAGCGGCGTTTTCGCTGATGACCATGCGCGAAAGCGTCATTCCGCCGACCATCAACTACGACAATCCCGACCCGGCAATCGTGCTCGACGTGGTGCCCAACAAGAAGCGCAATGCCGAAGTCGGCACCGTGCTCTCGAACTCGTTCGGCTTCGGCGGCCAGAACACTTGCCTTGTCATGGCGCGGGAACCGGTCTAAGCGACCTTTTTCAGCCAGACTGAACTGACAGGCTCCATGCGCGCACTGCAACTTATCGAGGACCGCCGTCTTGAAACGGTGGACCTGCCGCCCCCGCCGCCCCCCGCATTGGGCGAAGTCACGCTGCGCATCAAGGCGGTGGCGCTGAACCATATCGACGTCTGGGGCTGGCGCGGCATGGCGTTCGCCAAGCGCAAGCTGCCGCTGGTCGTCGGCGCCGAAGCTTCCGGCGAGGTCGAGGCTGTCGGCCCCGGCGTGTCCAGCCTGCTGCCCGGACAATTGGTGTCGATCTACGGCGCGCGCACCTGCGGCCTTTGCCGCGCCTGCCGCGAAGGCCGCGACAATCTCTGCGAACATGTCTCGGGCGTCCACGGCTTCCATCTCGACGGCTTTGCCCAGGAGAAGATCAACCTGCCGGCGCGCCTGCTGGTCCCTGCTCCTCCCGGCGTGACCGATGTCGGCGCGGCTGTCGCCCCCGTCACCTTCGGCACCGTCGAGCACATGCTGTTCGACAATGCCAAGCTGCAGCCCGGCGAAACCATCCTCATCCATGCCGGCGGCTCCGGCATCGGCTCGGCGGCGATCCAGCTGGCCAAGCGCATGGGTTGCACCATCATCACCACGGTCGGTTCCAACGACAAGATCGACAAGGCCAAGGCGCTCGGCGCCGACCATGTCATCAACTACCGCGACGATCGTTTCGAAGGCGTCGTGCGCAAGCTCACCAGGAAGAAGGGCGTCGACGTCGTCTTCGAACATGTCGGCGCCGACACCTTTGCCGCCTCGATGCTGTGCCTCAAGCGCGGCGGCCGCCTGGTCACCTGCGGCTCGACCTCCGGCGTGTCGACGCAGATCAATCTGATGCAGCTGTTCCAGCAGCAGCTGAAGCTGCTTGGGTCCTTCGGCTGCCGCATGGAGAACATGGCCAACACCATGCAGAAGATGGCGGCGGGACAGGTCGCACCTGTCATCGACACCGAAGTCGGCTTCGACGGCATCGACGCCGCGTTGAAGCGCATGGAAGGCCGCGACGTGTTCGGCAAGATCATCCTGCGCGTTTCTTAGGACCATGGCCGGCTCGGTGTTCAAGAAAGCCCGCCGGGACTTCATGTTCCGCTATGGCCGAAGACTGCGCCAGATGGAGCACTGGCTGGTGGCGCGCGTGGCGATGACGATCATCTCGCTGCTGCGCCTCTTGCCC
This sequence comes from Mesorhizobium sp. M0615, assembly GCF_040320805.1. NCBI lineage: Bacteria > Pseudomonadati > Pseudomonadota > Alphaproteobacteria > Hyphomicrobiales > Phyllobacteriaceae > Mesorhizobium > Mesorhizobium sp. M0615. The sequence continues at coordinate 166,127 of NZ_JAMYQI010000005.1, forward strand.
GCGGACAGGGCGCTCAATTTCGCCGACCGGGCGGCACGCCGCATCGGTCCGCGCGTCGGGCGCCACCGCGTCGCCGTCAACAATCTGCGCCTTGCCTATCCCGAAAAGAGCGATGCCGAGATCGAGGCCATCGCCTCCGACATGTGGGGCAACATGGCCCGGCTCGCCGCCGAATACATCTTTCTCGACGCGCTCTTCGACTATGATCCGAACGCAGCGACGCCCGGCCGCGTCGAAGTCGGTGGCGCCGATCATTTCCATCAGATAGCTGGCGAGGACAAACCGCATATCCTGTTCACCGGCCATCTCGGCAATTTCGAGCTGCTGCCCGTGGCAGCCGCGACGTTCGGCATGAAGATCACGGCGCTGTTTCGTCCGCCCAACAATCCTTACCTCGCCGATTATATCCATTCGACGCGGCGTTCGAGCATGGGCGCCTTGCTGCCGTCTTCGACCGGCGCCTCCTTCGCGCTGGCGTCGATTCTGGAGAAAGGCGGCAATATCGGCGTGCTGGTCGACCAGAAATTCTCCAGCGGGCTGGAGACGATCTTCTTCGGTCGCCCATGCCAGAGCAATCCGGTTCTGGGCATGCTCGCTCGTCACTATGATTGCGACGTCTATCCGGCGCGATGTGTGCGGCTGCCAGGCAACCGCTTCCGCCTCGAGATCGAGGACAAGCTGACCTTGCCGCGCAATGAAAGCGGCAGCGTCGATGTCGCGGCCACCACCCAACTGCTCGCCGACGTGGTCGAGCGCTGGGTGCGCGAAGATCCGGGACAGTGGATGTGGTTCCACAAAAGGTGGGAAATCTCAGGCCGGCGTCGCCGGCGGCGCGGACAGGCCAACGCCACCGGCCAGGGGCAGCGTCAATCTTAAGTCGTCGAAAGCCTCAGTTCGTCACAACGATCCGCGTATTGCCGAAGCCGACTTCGCGCACCATCGCATAGAACATCGCGGCATTGGCGGTGTGCAGCCGCACGCAGCCATGCGATGCCGGACGCCCTAGCTGCCTGACCGCGCCGGTGCCGTGGATGGCGTAGCCGCCATGGAAGAACACCGAGTAAGGCATTGGCGACATGTGGTATTTTTTCGAATACCACATCCGCGCCGTGCGTTGCGGCCGATAGGTGCCGCGCGGCGTGAAATAGCCACTGCGGGCGGTCGACACGCTCCAGCGATAAAGCACCTGGCCGTATTGGCTGACGGTCATGGTCTGCGACGAGACGTCGATGCTGGCCACCAGCGAGGCAGCCCTGCTTTCGATGGACGTGCCGAACAGCATCGCAGCAAAAGCAGCTGCCATGAGAACGATTTTAGTCATGAGATCAAACCCCTTTGATGCCCCTTGCCTGCCCTGTCATCACGCGGTTTTTCATCTTTTTAACGACAGGTGAGTGATCTAACACACACTCCTTGATAAATTCGCCAATCTAAAGCAGCGAATTTGAACGATTTTCCCGCCATAGTTGCCGCTGCGACACGAAGTTTCGGCGCCAGTGCCGCGATGCTTGCAAAACCACCCCCTTGCCTGCTCAAATCCGGGAATGAACGAACGACTCTTCAAAGCGATAGACGCCCGTGTTGATGACCTGGTCGCACTGACCGTCGAGCTGATCGGCTTCCCGACCATCAACCCACCTGGCGAAGCCTATCGCCCCTGCGCCGAATATATCGGGGCGCGCCTAGGCAGGCTTGGCTTCGAAACCGAATTCATCCGCGCCGAAGGCACGCCCGGCGATACCGACCGCTATCCCCGCGTCAATGTCGTCGCCCGCTTCGACGGCCGCTCGCCTGGGGCCTGTGTCCATTTCAACTCGCACATCGATGTGGTCGAAGCCGGCGAAGGCTGGAGCGTCGATCCCTTTGCCGGCGTGGTGAAGGACGGCAAGGTCTACGGCCGCGGCGCCTGCGACATGAAAGGGGGCATGGCCGCCTCGATCATCGCGGCGGAAGCCTTCATGGAGGTTTTCCCCGACTTTCCCGGCGCCATCGAAATTTCCGGCACCGTCGATGAAGAGTCCGGCGGCTTCGGCGGCGTCGCCCATCTGGCGAAGCTTGGCTATTTCTCGAAACCCAAGGTCGATCACGTCATCATCCCCGAGCCGCTGAACAAGGACCGCATCTGTCTTGGCCATCGCGGCGTCTGGTGGGCGGAGATCGAGACCAAGGGCGAGATCGCGCATGGCTCGATGCCGTTCCTCGGCGACAATGCGGTGCGCCACATGGGCGCCGTGCTGCAGGCCTTCGAGGATGAACTGTTTCCGGCGCTCGACCGCAAGGTGACGCGCATGCCTGTCGTGCCCGAAGGCGCAAAGCGCTCGACCATGAACATCAACTCGATCCATGGCGGCCAGACTGAGGATTTCCGCCCCGGCCTGCCCTCACCCAACGTGCCCGACGCCTGCCGGCTGACCATCGATCGCCGCTTCCTGCTCGAGGAGGACCTTGCCACGGTCAAGAGCGAGGTGACCGATATCCTCGACCGGCTGAAGCGCGAGCGCAAAAAGTTCGACTACGAGATTCGCGACCTGATGGAGGTGCTGCCGCTGATGACCGAGCGCGATGCGCCGGTGGTCCAGGCGGTGGCGCAAGGCATCATGGCGATCTTCGACCGCGAGCCGGATTATGTCATTTCACCAGGTACTTACGACCAGAAACACATCGCCCGCATCGGCCACATCTATGATTGCATCGCCTATGGCCCGGGCATTTTGGATCTCGCCCACCGGCCCGACGAATGGGTCGGTATCTCTGATATGGTGGAGTCGGCCAAGGTGATGGCGATCGGGCTGAATGTGCTGCTCAGGGGCACGGCCGCGGACTGAACCATCGGCTTCGCTGAAAAAACATTCCTCCCCGCGCCGCTGCGGAGCACGAAACGCAATTTACTCCACCTCGAAATCACGCTTCTATCGCACTAGGGTTCGAGCATTTGGGAGTTGCACGATGAAATTGTGGAAAACCATTCTTGCCGCCACGGTGCTGGCACTGGCCGGCAGTCAGGCATTTGCCGCACGCACCGACCTGGTGATCGGCATTCCGCTCGAGCCGCCGCATCTCGATCCGACCGCCGGTGCTGCCGCGGCGATCGACGAAGTGCTCTACGCCAACGTCTTCGAGGGCCTGACCCGCATCGGCCCGAATGGCGAAGTGCTGCCCGACCTCGCCGAGAGCTGGGCCATTTCCGACGACGGCAAGGTCTACACCTTCAAGCTGCACACCGGCGTCAAATTCCATGACGGCAGCGACTTCGACGCCGGGGACGTGAAGTTCTCGCTCGACCGCGCCCGCGCCGACAATTCCGTAAACGCGCAAAAGGCCCTGTTCGCCGCCATCGATACGGTCGAAGTCGTCGGTCCGGCAACGGTCAAGGTGACGCTGAAGAACCCGCAAGGGTCGTTCCTTTACAATCTGGGCTGGGGCGACGCCGTGATCGTGGCGCCGGAGAGCGCCGACACCAACAAGGAAAAGCCCATCGGCACCGGCCCGTTCAAATTCCAGAGCTGGGCCAAGGGCTCGTCGATCACGCTGGTGAAATCGGACACTTACTGGGGCGCCCCGGTGTTCCTCGACAAGGCCGAGTTCCGCATCGTTCCCGACGCCGCTGCCGCCGTGCCGGCGCTGCTCTCCGGCGACATCCAGGCTTTCCCTTTCTTCGATCCCGACAGCGTCGCGCAGGTCAAGGACGATCCGCGCTTCAAGGTGGTGATCGGCTCGACCGAGGGCGAGACCATTCTGGCGATCAACAACAAGAAGCCGCCTTTCGACAAGCTCGAGGTGCGGCAGGCAATTGCCTTCGCGCTCGACCGCAAGGCGATCATCGACGGCGCCTCTGCCGGCCTCGGCGTGCCGATCGGCTCGCACATGTCGCCCGCCAGCAAGGCCTATGTCGACCTCACCGGCCTGTACCCGCACAATGTCGACAAGGCCAAGGAGCTGCTGAAGCAAGCCGGCTTCGAAAACGGAATCAAGGCCACGCTGAAACTGCCGCCGCCTTCCTATGCACGGCTTGGCGGCGAGATCATCGCCTCGCAGCTGCGCGATGTCGGCATCGACCTGGAAATCGTTCCGGTCGAATGGGCGCAGTGGCTGGATCAGGTGTTCACCAAGAAGGATTACGACCTGACCATCGTCTCCCACACCGAGCCCAACGACATCGATATCTATTCGCGCAAGGACTACTACTTCAACTACGACAACCCCGCCTTCGACAAGATCATCGCCGAGCTGAACCTCACCTCCGACGACGCCAAGCGCAACACGCTGCTCGGCGAAGCACAGAAGATCCTGGCCGACGACGCCGTGGTGGGGTTCCTCTATGAACTGCCGAAGGTCGGCGTCTGGGACGCCAAGCTGCAGGGCCTGTGGGAAAACGCGCCGATCCAGGCGAATGACCTGACCAAGGTGAAGTGGGCGGATTGAGGCGGCGGGCCAAAGGGCGGCGTTTGCGCTCCGTCACACCCCCCTCTGCCCTGCCGGGCATCTCCCCCGCAAGGGGGGAGATCGGGCTATCATCTCCGCTTTCGCCTATCGCGAACGTTGAACGCTGGTCGACGACACGGAAACTGCTGATCTTCCCCCTTGCGGGGGAGATGTCCGGCAGGACAGAGGGGGGTGTGACAGAACGCTGCCTTTGCTCAGTCATCGCACTTGGCAACGCACCATTCCCTCCACCATGACCGCCTACCTCCTCAAACGCCTCGCCATAGCCATCGCAACCTTGATCCTGGCCTCGATGGTTGTTTTCGCTGTGCTCGAAATCCTGCCCGGCGACCCGGCGCGGCTGATGCTGGGCCTCAACGCCAGCGCCGAGCAGGTCGAACTCCTGCGCAACCAGATGGGCCTCGACGCGCCGCTTCTCCTGCGCTACCTTCATTGGGTCGGCGGTCTGCTCAGCCTCGATTTCGGCCGCTCCTACACTTATTCAGTGCCGGTCATCGACCTTGTCCGCGAGCGCATGGCGGTTTCCCTGCCGCTGGCGCTGATCGCGCTGGCGCTGTCCACCAACATTGCCATCCCGGTCGGGCTCTATTCCGCCAGCCGGCGCGGGCGGGCCGGTGACACGATTGCCATGGGCGCCGCCCAACTCGGCGTCGCCATCCCGAACTTCTGGTTCGCGCTGATGCTGATCTACCTCTTTGCCGTCTGGTTGCGGCTGGTGCCGGCCGGCGGCTTTCCCGGCTGGAGCGCCGGCGCCTGGCCGGCGCTGAAATCGCTGCTGCTGCCGGCCATCGCCCTCGCTCTGCCGCAGGCGGCGATCCTGGCGCGCGTTGCCCGCTCCGCGCTGCTCGAGGTGCTGAACGAGGATTATATCCGCACCGCCCGCGCCAAGGGCCTGCCCTATCGCGCCGTACTATGGCGGCACGCGCTGCGCAACGCGATGATCCCGGTTCTGACCATTCTGGGCCTGCAATTCGCCTTCCTGCTCGCCGGCACCATCATCATCGAGAACGTCTTTTATCTGCCTGGTCTGGGACGGCTGGTGTTCCAGGCGATCACTCAGCGTGACCTGATCGTGGTGGAAAGCATCGTCATGCTGCTGGTCGTCGCCGTCATTGCCGTCAACCTCGTCGTCGACGTCTCCTACGCCATCGTCGATCCGCGCCTTCGAGGCCGGCAATGACGCTGCACATCGACATCCCGCAGGAGACGTTGGGCAGCATTCTGGCCAAGGCCTTCCGCAACCGCTCCTTCCTCATCGGCTGCGCCATCACGGTGCTGGTGGCTGCAATAGCGGTCATCTCCTACGTCTGGACGCCCTACGACGTGACCAAACTGGTGATCTCGGACAAGACGCTCGCGCCCTCTGCGGCGCACTGGTTCGGCACCGATCATTTCGGCCGCGACATCCTGTCGATGATCATGGTCGGCGCCCGCAACTCGATCGCCGTGGCGCTGGTCGCGGTCGGCATCGGCATGGGCGTCGGCGTGCCGCTCGGCGCCTTCGCCGCGGCGCGCGGCGGGTTCGTCGACGAGGCGCTGATGCGGCTGAACGACCTTGTCTTCGCCTTCCCGGCGCTTTTGTCGGCGATCATGATCACCGCCATCTTCGGACCGGGCGCCATCAACGCCATCATCGCCATAGGCATCTTCAACATCCCGGTGTTTGCGCGCGTCGCCCGCGCCGGCGCGCTGGCGATCTGGCCACGCGAGTTCATTCTCGCCGCGCGCGCCGCCGGCAAGAGCAAGACGCAGATTACAATCGAGCACGTGCTGCCCAACATCGCCACGCTGCTTCTGGTGCAAGGCACCATCCAGTTCGCGCTCGGCATTTTGGCCGAAGCCGGTCTCTCCTATGTCGGCCTCGGCGCCCAGCCGCCAATGCCGAGCTGGGGCCGCATGCTGTTCGACGCCCAGACGCGCATGGTGGTGGCGCCGTGGATGGCCATCTTCCCCGGCATGGCCATTGTCGTCACCGTGCTTGGGCTCAATCTGCTCGGCGACGGCATCGCCGACATACTCGACCCGAAATCGCGGCGACAGCGATGAGCCTGCTGCAGATCGAGAACCTGTCGCTGGCGATCGGCGACACGTCGATCCTCAAAGGGGTCGACCTCTCCGTCGCGCCCGGCGAGGTGATGGGCCTGGTCGGCGAATCCGGCTCGGGCAAATCGATGACGGCGCTGACCATCATGCAGCTTCTGCCGCATGCTGCGCGCGCCACCGGCTGCGTGACCTTCGACGGCATCGACATCCTCGCGGCCAAAGAGGACCAGATGTGCGCGTTGCGCGGCGATGACATCGGCATGGTGTTCCAGGAGCCCATGACGGCGCTGAACCCGGTCAAGACCATCGGCGAGCAGGTCGCTGAAGGCATACGCTGGCACACCAGGGCAAGCCGCGCGGAAGCCGAAGACCGGGCGCGCAAAATGCTCGACCGCGTCGGCCTGCCCGAGGCCAAATTCCCGCTGTCGCGCTATCCGCACGAACTGTCGGGCGGCCAGCGCCAGCGCGTCGTCATCGCCATTGCCTGCGCACTGAAACCCAAGCTGCTCATCGCCGACGAGCCGACCACGGCGCTCGACGTGGTGCTGCAGGCGCAGATCCTCGACCTCTTGCGCGGCCTTGTCAGCGAAAACCGCATGGGCCTGCTTCTGATCTCGCACGATCTCGCCGTCGTCACCGAAATGGCCGACCACATCACCATCCTGCGTCATGGCGAGGTGATGGAAGCCGGCGACACCGCACGCACGCTGTCTGAACAGCTGCATCCCTATACGCGCCAGCTGGCGCTTGCCTCCATGCATGTGCCGGCCCGCGCCAAGGTTCACGCCAACGGATCGGCCAAGCCGCTGCTTGAGGTCGAAGGCGTGACCCGCGACTATCCCGGGCGGCGTACATCCCTGTTCAAACCCGCTCCCCCGATCCGCGCTGTCGACGACGTCTCCTTGTCGCTGGCGCCGGGCCAATCGGTGGCGCTGGTCGGCCGCTCCGGCTGCGGCAAGTCAACGCTTGCCCGCATGATCCTGGCGCTCGACAAATCGACCTCGGGAACGATCCGCTTTCGCGGCGAGACCATCACCGGCAAAAGCGAGGCGGAGCTCAAAGCCGCGCGGCGCGACATGCAGGTGGTGTTCCAGGATCCCTACGGCTCTTTCGATCCGCGCCAGAAGGTCGTAAAACTGGTCGCCGAGCCGCTGCATGTACTGGAGACGAAGCCGACACCGGCTGAGCGGCGCGAGATGGTGGCGCACGCACTGCACGAGGTCGGCCTCGGTACCAGCGACATGGACAAATATCCGCATGAGTTTTCCGGCGGCCAGCGCCAGCGCCTGTCGATCGCCCGCGCCATCATCACCAGGCCGAAGCTGGTCGTCGCCGACGAGCCGGTCTCGGCGCTCGACGTCTCGATCCGCGCCCAGATCCTCGATCTGTTCGCAGAGCTCAACCAGAAGCTCGGCATCGGCTATCTCTTCATCACCCACGATTTGACCGTCGCCCGCGCCATCACCGATGAGGTGCTGGTCATGCATGACGGCAGGATCGTCGAGCGCGGCAAGACCGGTGACGTGCTCGATCATCCGCAGTCGGAGGCGGCCAGGGCGCTGGTCGCGGCTGCGCCCGATCTGCATCGGGCGATCGCTCACCGTATGCAGGAACAGGGGTGAGTGACCGGTTCGCGCAGCGAATTCATCGTGCCAGTGGCACGATGAAAGGTCACGAACGCTGGGACGCTGCGAAGCAGCGGGGACCCGGCTGGGCGGCCGTTGCCCCTGGTCTGCCTCACTCCTCCGGCTTCACCACATCGACCGGGCTGATGTCGAGCAAATCGAGCGTGCGGCGCAACAGCCGCACTTCGCTCTCGGCCAGTTTGGAATCGGCTTTGGCGATCTCCGCCATGTGGAGCGCCAGCAACTTGCGCCGTTCGACATCGAGATCGCGGAACAGCGCCATGGCTTGCGAACCGTTGGTCTCGTAGCCGAAATCATTGAGATATTCGATGACCGCGTCGATGCTGCTTTCCGGGATGCCGAAGGCGTCCTTGCAGATGCGCCGGAAGGCGACCATCTCGCTCTCCGAAACCGAGCCGTCGGCCAGGATCATGCGAAACAGCATCAAGAGTTCCGCCGACAGCACCGGGTCGTCGGCAACCTTGCGCACGCCGGGGTCACCATCGAAGATCGAGCGTATCTGGTCGAGCAATGCCATCGCCAACAGTATCCCTTTTCCGAGTCCGCCCAGTGCACATGACCCAAAATTGCCCAGCGGTATTGGGATAATGACATGCACCACAGGAAATCCAAGCGCAACGCGCTTGGATGGACGTAGCGCGGAATCGGCCTTGCGCAAACCAGATGGCCATGAGAAGGCGCGGCATCACCTTTCCCGCCGGAATGTTCAGAAATCCCGATGCTCGACCTCGCTACCCACACCGTCATCATGCTTGCCTTGGCCGCCTTTGCAGCCGGCTTTGTCGATTCGATAGCCGGCGGCGGCGGGCTGATCACCATCCCGGCCCTGCTGCTTGCCGGATTCCCGCCGGTCGCAGCACTTGGAACCAACAAGCTGCAGGGCATTTTCGGCACCGCTTCGGCGACCATCCACTATGCCAGGAATGGCCATGTCGATCTGCGTCGACAGCTGCCATCGGCGCTTCTGGCCCTTGCCGGCAGTGCCGTCGGCGCCTTGCTGGCGGCATTCGTGCCGGGTGATCTCCTGCGGGCGCTGCTGCCGCTGCTTTTGATCGCCATCGCGATCTACTTCGCCGTGAAACCCAACATGAACGATGTCGACCGCGCCGAGCGCCTGTCGCCCTTCCTGTTCGGGCTGATCATCGCCCCTTTGGTCGGCTTCTATGACGGGCTGTTCGGGCCGGGAGCCGGCTCCTTCTATATGCTGGCCTTCGTCAGCCTTGCCGGCTTCGGCGTGCTCAAGGCGACGGCACACACCAAGCTGCTCAATTTCGCCTCCAACATCGGCGGCTTCATCGTCTTTGCGGTCGCCGGCGTCGTCTACTGGAAGATCGGGCTGATGATGGGCGTCGCCCAGTTCCTCGGCGCCCGGCTCGGCGCCAGCCTTGCCATCCGCATCGGCGCCCGGCTGATCAAGCCGCTGCTGGTGATCATCTGCCTGGCTCTGGCGGTGAAGCTGCTGGCCGACCCGGCGAACCCATTGCGCCAGCTGATTGGTGTATAAGCCTCACGCCTGATAGAGTGCCGTTGTACGAATCATGTTGGAGGGACCACACATGAATCTTAGTGCACCCACTCAGCTTGTTTTCATCATATCCCTTGTCATCGCCATCATCGGCGTGCTCGCCGCGCTTGGCGTTCTTGCGTTCATTCCTCTGGCTGCGGTGTGGATTGTCCTCATCGCATACATCGTGCTTGCCGCCGCCTGCCTGATGCGCGGCGCCTAGGCGCCCGCGACTTCTGCAATTCGAAGCGCCCGGTCAAAAGCCGGGCGCTTTTGCTTTGGATGCATGGTCCGTTAGGCTCTTCCGCGCGGAAGGATGACAATGAAGCAAAGCGGACGCGCAGACCCGAGGATGACGAAACGGTGGACGGCCCTACCTCGCTAACCCAAAAATCGCATCGCAATCGAGATGGCGCTCCAGTTCGGCTGCGATCTCGTCCAGAGCGTTTTCCACCTCCGCCCGATAGTCGACGCCGCCGCCTTTCACGCCGAGGCTTTCCAGGAATCTCGCCCGGAAAGCGTCGGCGGAAAACAGGCCGTGCAGATAGCTGCCAAAAACCTTGCCATCGGCGGAAATGGCACCGTCGTCGATGCCGTTGATCACAGCCGACGGCCGCGCCATGTCCGGCCCGGTGGTGCGGCCGAGATGAATTTCGTAGCCCTCGAGCGCCAGGCCGAACGGCACTGAGCGGGCGCTGACATTGCGCACCGTCTTTTCCGGCTCCATCACCGTCTCGATGTCGAGCAGGCCGAGTCCCTCGGCCTCGGTGACGCTGCCCTCGATGCGATCGGGATCGCGCACCAGGCGGCCGAGCATCTGGAAGCCGCCGCAAATGCCGACGATATGGCCGCCGCGTTTGCGGTGCGCGAGGAGATCGCGATCCCAGCCATTCTCGCGGAATTTCATGAGATCCCCGATCGTCGATTTGGAACCGGGAATGACCACCAGGCCGGCATCCTCCGGCAAGCGCTGCCCCGGCGGCACGAACACCACTTCGACCTGCGGCTCGGCCTTGAGCGGGTCGAGGTCGTCGAAATTGGCGATGCGGCCAAGCATCGGCACGGCGACCTTCAACGCCCGCTTCTCGCCCGATGCCAGGCGTTCGAGCACGACCGAATCCTCCGAAGGCAATCGCGCCGCCGCCTTCAGCCACGGCACGACGCCAAAGCAGCGCCAGCCGGTGAAGCTTTCGATCGACCGGATGCCGTCGTCGAACAGCGAGACATCCCCGCGGAACTTATTGATGAGGTAGCCGACGATCATGCGCCTGTCTTCCTCCGGCAGGATCAGATGCGTGCCGGCGACCGAAGCGATGACGCCACCGCGGTCGATGTCGCCGATCAGGATGACCGGCACGTCGGCGCGCGTGGCAAAGCCCATATTGGCGATGTCGCGGCTGCGCAGGTTGATTTCGGCCGGCGATCCGGCGCCCTCGACGACGACCAGATCGGCGCCCTCACCGACCTTCGTCCAGGACTCCAGCACGGCGTCCATCAGCCCCGCTTTCATTGTCTGGTAGTCGCGCGCTCGCGCCTCGCCGAACACCTTGCCTTGCACGATCACCTGCGAACCGATGTCGCTCTGGGGTTTGAGCAGCACCGGATTCATATGCACGGTCGGCTGAACACCACATGCCAGCGCTTGCAGCCATTGCCCACGGCCAATCTCGCCGCCGCCGGGGCGGTTGTCGCCCGGAATGTCGGCGACGGCGGCATTGTTCGACATGTTCTGCGGCTTGAACGGCCTGACTTTCAGCCCGCGATTCCTGGCCGCGCGGCAGAGCCCCGCCACCAGCACCGTCTTGCCGACATCCGAACCCGTGCCTTGCAGCATGATCGCCTTGGCCATGCTCAGCCCCTGCCCTGCGCGCCGGAAACGGTCGACTTCTGCGACAGCGGCCCGCCGCGCCAGATGTAGAGCGCCAGCAACGGTTCGCTGCCGGTGCGCATGGCATGGCTGACATTGGAGGCGTGATGGATAATTTCGCCCGCCTGGCGGGTGTGAAAGCCGCCTTCGCCCATGCGCCACTCGGTGCCGCCGGTCAGCGGAATGTAGATCTCCTCGGCAATGTGATGATGGTCGGGATAGGTGATGCCGGGTCCCAGGATCAGCAATCCGGCCGCGACCTCTTCATTGGCGAAATGGCCGCGCGTGCCAAACACCTCCAGCCAGCCGTATTTTTGCAAGAACGCTTCACCAAAATCGCTCGCGTTGTAGGTCTGCCCCCAGCACAGATCGTCACGACGCTCCGCCAGCAGTTGCACCAGAGGCTGCGGGTCCGGCGGCGCCAGTTCGACAATGCGGTCGAGCAGACCAAGGCAAGGCAGCGGATGCGCTTCGAGCACGCGCGCCGTCATATTCCAGCCGATCCGGGTCACGGCGTCCCGCACCAGCGCGTTGTCCACGCCCCGGAGATAGGCATGGAAGCGGTCGAGCAATTCGTCGAAATATGTCGGCACGCAATGCTCCGTTGCTCCATTCATGCACAGCGGCTGCGCGGCGAGCCGGGTTGCGCGGCGGCATCATTGGTCTAGATTGAGCGGCGCGCAAAGCCAAAAACAACAGGCCAGCAAGCCAACCCCAGCTGGGGAACACAGGGAGCACGCCATGGACGCCGCGGTCGATGCGAGCACCAGCCAGTTCGAGCTCAACGAGGAACAGCGCGCCATCCAGGAGATGGCACAGGCCTTCGCCGCCGATCGCGTTGCGCCCAATGCGCTCGAATGGGACCGGGCAAGACACTTTCCCGCCGATGTAATCCGCGAGACCGGCCCGCTCGGCCTCGGCGGCATCTATGTCAGGGACGATGTCGGCGGCTCGGCGCTCGGCCGGCTCGACGCCGTGCTGATCTTCGAGGCACTGTCGCACGCCGATCCGGCGTTTTCCTCCTTCATCTCGATCCACAATATGGCGGCGTCGATGATCGACCGCTTCGGCGACGACGAGCAGCGCCAACGCTTCCTGCCGAAGCTGACCTCGATGGAATGGCTGGCGAGCTACTGCCTTACCGAGCCGGGTTCAGGTTCGGATGCCGCGGCGCTGAAGACGCGCGCGGTGAAGAACGGCAACGACTATGTGCTTAACGGCGCCAAGCAGTTCATCTCCGGGGCCGGCGACAGCGACCTCTATGTTGTCATGGCGCGCACCGGCGCCGACGGGCCGAAGGGCATTTCCACCTTCGTCGTGCCGAAGGATGCGCCCGGCCTCTCCTTCGGCGCCAACGAGCACAAGATGGGCTGGCACATGCAGTCGACCCGCCAGGTGATCTTCGAGGACTGCAAGGTGCCGGCTGCAAACCTGCTGTCGGGGGAAGGCGCAGGTTTCGGCATCGCCATGGCCGGCCTTGACGGCGGCCGCCTCAACATCGCTGCCTGTTCGCTCGGCGGCGCGCAATCTGCGCTCGACAAGGCGCTGTCCTATACCGCCGAGCGCAAGGCTTTCGGCTCGAAGATCAACCAGTTCCAGGCGCTGCAGTTCAGGTTGGCCGACATGGAGACCGAATTGCAGGCAGCGCGGATCTTTCTCTACGCCGCCGCCTCGAAACTCGACCGCAAGGCGTCGGATGCCGGCAAATGGTCGGCCATGGCCAAGCGCTTCGTCACCGACATCGGCTTCAACGTCGCCAACGAGGCGCTGCAGCTGCATGGCGGTTATGGCTATCTTCATGATTACGGTATCGAAAAACTGGTGCGCGACCTGCGCGTCCACCAGATCCTCGAAGGCACCAACGAGATCATGCGCGTCATCATCGCGCGGGCGTTGATTGGACGGCAGTAGGCAGTAGGCAGTAGGCAGTAGGCAGTAGGCAGTAGGCAGTAGGCAAAGGATGACCGGCAAGATCAACTCGTACAAGGATCTTATCGTATGGCAGCAGGCGATGGATCTGGCTGTCAGCACCTACTCATTGACCAAGACATGGCCCAAAGAGGAATTGTATGGGCTGACCAGCCAAATCCGCCGTTCAGCAACCTCTATCCCTGCAAACATCGCGGAAGGCTATGGCCGAGACAACCGAGGCTCCTATCAGCAATTTCTCAGGATAGCCCAAGGCTCGCTGAAGGAGTTCGAGACACACCTCCAAATCGCTCAACGCATTGGCGTTGCCACGCATGGGCAAGCTGAGCACCTGCTTCTGGCGGCCGAGGCCATCGGAAAGATGCTTCGCCAACTTATTATCAAACTCGCACCCGAATAGGTCGCCCTACTGCCTACTGCCTACTGCCTACTGCCTACTGCCTACTGCCTACTGCCTACTGCCTACTGCCTACTGCCTACTCATCATGGAGCACCGCTATGACCACCATCGCCTTCATTGGTCTCGGCAATATGGGCAACCCGATGGCTGCCAATCTCGTCAACGCGGGGCACGCGGTGCACGGCTTTGACCTGATGCCGGAAAACCTCACCGTCGCCCGCGAGCATGGCGTCATTGTCATGGCGAATGCCGTGGCGGCGGTGAAGGACGCCGATGTCGTGATCACCATGCTTCCCGCCGGCAAGCACGTGCTCTCGGTCTACGAGGACATCGCACCCAAGGCCAAACCAGGCGCCCTGTTCATTGATTCCTCGACCATCGATGTCGAGTCGGCCCGCAAGGCGCATGCCGTAGCAAGGAAGCACGGGCTGCATTCGATCGACGCCCCCGTCTCCGGCGGCACCGGCGGTGCTGCTGCGGGAACGCTGACCTTCATGGCCGGCGGCGCCAAGGATGCCTTCGCCAAGGCCGAACCGGTCCTGAAGCCGATGGCAGGCCGCATCGTCCATTGCGGTGACGACGGCGCCGGTCAGGCAGCCAAAATCTGCAACAACATGATGCTCGGCATTTCGATGATCGGCGTCGCAGAGGCCTTCGTGCTGGCCGAAAAGCTCGGCCTCTCGCATCAGGCCCTGTTCGACGTTGCCTCGACCTCGTCGGGCCAGTGCTGGTCGCTGACCACCTACTGCCCGGTGCCGGGTCCCGTGCCGGCCTCACCCGCCAACCGCGACTACAAACCGGGCTTTGCCGCGGCACTCATGCTGAAGGACCTGAAACTGGCGCAGGAAGCCGCCCAAAGCGCCGGCGCGGTGACGCCGATGGGGGCCGAAGCGGCCCAGCTTTATGCGCTGTTCAACGCCCAGGGAAATGGCGGCGACGATTTTTCCGGCATCATAAATTTCCTTCGCGGCAGTTCTCTATAAGTTTCGAATTTGGCAGCGCTTTTCTCGATTTTTATTGCGCGGAAAAATTGCAAATTTAGATTTGCTTAAGCTCTCGATAACCCGGCGGTAACGATGTGCCTATATAACGGATGGCGAGGCGGACACATCGCATCCGCCCGGCGCTCCGGATCAGGTCTCGCGTACCGGAGCCCGTAAGTTTCGCAAGTGTATTGTTGGCGAAATGCCATGCGTATCTGGCAAAGCCGCGTTCCGATGGAGCGCGGTTTTTTGCGTTTTGCAGTCCTATACTGTTCGGTCTGAATTATATTCCGATTGCAGCGTTCGGAATTGCCTGATGGTCTTCATTGACCAGCACGATCGGTGCGCTGACCCCTTCGACCCTGACGATAAGCAGGCGCACAGTCCGGGCGCCCTGATTGCAAGGCGTCCGGCTGTCGTTCCATCTACTTCTTGCGCAAATCCGCTTGCGCCAGATCCAGCGCTTTGGCGATGCGATCGCAAGCCATGTCGATCGTCGCGCGGGTCCAGATCAGCGGCGGCGACAGGATCATCGTGTCGCCGGTGGCGCGCAGCATCAGGCCTTGCGCGATGGCGTGGTCGCGGACGGTGACGGCGGCACTGCCCGCCGGCAGGAAGCGCTCCTTGGTCGCCTTGTCCTTGACGATCTCGACCGCGCCCATCAGCCCGATCGATCGCACCTCGCCGACCAGTTCGTGGCCGGCAATGCGCTCCTGCAGCGCCTGGGCGAAGTAAGGTCCAGTGTCGTTCCTGACCCTGTCGACCAGGCCTTCTCGCTCCATGATCTCGAGATTCTTCAGCGCCACCGCGCAGGCCACCGGGTGACCCGAATAGGTATAGCCGTGGTAGAATTCGCCGCCCTTTTCGACCAGCGTCGCCGCGATACGGTCGCCGACCAGCAGCGCCGACAGCGGCTGATAGCCCGAGGTCAGTGCCTTGGCCGTGGTGATGGTGTCGGCCTCGACGCCGAAGGTCTGCGCCGCAAACCATTCGCCGGTGCGGCCATAGCCGGTGATGACCTCGTCCAGCATCAAAAGCACATCGTATTTGCGGCAGATGCGCTGCACTTCCGGCCAATAGCTCATCGGCGGTATTTTCACCCCGCCCGCGCCCATCACCGGCTCGCCGATGAAGGCCGCCACCTTGTCGGCACCGGCTTCGAGGATGGCGTCCTCGACGGCCTTGGCCGCGCGCAGGCCGAAATCATGGTCGCTTTCGCCAGGCAGCGCCAACTCATAAGCATAGGGCATCATGACATGGACGATGTTGGGAACCGCCCCGCCGAGCTGCTTGTGCATCAAATCCATGCCGCCCAGCGACGTCCCGGCGACGGTCGAGCCGTGATAGGCCGACTTGCGCGAGATGATGCGGTTCTTCTCCGGCTTGCCTTCCAGCACCCAATAGTGGCGCACGAGCCGCAGCGCCGTGTCGTTGGCCTCCGAGCCGGAGGAGCCGTAGAAAACCTGGGCGATGCCCTTGGGCGCCAGCTCGGCCAGCTTCTTCGACAGCAGCACGGGCGTCGGCGTCGAGCATTTGAAGAAGGAATTGTAGTAGGGCAATTCCTTCATCTGCGCGTAAGCGGCGTCGGCCAGCTCGTCGCGGCCATAGCCGACATTGACGCACCACAGCCCGGCCATGCCGTCGAGTATTTCGGTGCCGTCGGCATCGTAGATGAACGGGCCGTTGGCGTGGGTGATGATGCGCGAGCCGGTCTCGCGCAATTCCTTGTGGTCGGTGAAGGGATGCAGATGATGCGCGGCATCAATCTGCTGAAGCTGCTTCAGCGAATAGTTCTGGTAAGTCATGGGTTTGCTCTTTCCTCTGGAATCAAACCGGCAAGCTGCCGGGGCGACTTCGTCAGAGGACGGCGGGCGGCGAATAGCCGATGCGGGCGCACAGCCTGAGCAGTTCGGCGCGCAGCGTGCGCGGCGACGGTGTCACCGCGACCCCGAAGGCGCCGGATGTGCTCATGTAGACCATGGCGGCAGTCTATGCCGCCCGAGGCCCGGAATTCAAGCGGTGCCGCTCAATACCCTTTGCAGGAACACGTATTTCATGGCGGTTTGCGCCGCTTGCGGCCGGCGGTCGCCGCGACCGCCATGGCCGCCTTCCGTCTCCTCGAAGAACAACGTCTTGCCGTGACCTGCTTCCTGCAGCTTCGCCGCCATCTTGCGGGCGTGGCCGGGATGGACGCGGTCGTCGGCGGTCGATGTCGTGAGCAGCACCGGGGGATAGACGGCATCGGCCGAGACATGATGGTACGGCGAATAGGCGGCGAGCCACTTGGCTTCTTCCGGTTTTGCCGGATCGCCATATTCGCCGATCCACGAGGCGCCTGGCGGCAGTTCGGTGTAGCGCAGCATGTCGAGCAGCGGCACCTCGATGATGACGGCGCCGAACAGTTCGGGATGCTGCGTCAGGGAAACGCCGGTAAGCAGGCCGCCATTCGAGCCGCCCTGGATGCCGAGGGAAGCAGCCGTGGCTATGCCGCGCCTGACGACGTCCTGCGCCACCGCGGCGAAATCGTCGAAGGCAGTCTGGCGATTGCCCTTCAGCGCGGCCTGATGCCAGGCCGGCCCGAACTCGCCGCCACCGCGGATGCAGGCCTGCACATAGGCGTTGCCCTTTTCCAGCCACAGCCTGCCGCGCACGCCGGCATAGCCGGGCAGCAGCGGTATTTCGAAGCCGCCATAGCCGTAGAGCAGCGTCGGCACCGGACCCTTCTGGTCGCGCCGCCTGACGACGAAATACGGGACCATTGTGCCGTCCTTCGAGCGCGCCTCGAACTGTTCGGAGACCAGCGGCGCGGCGTCGAACCGAGCCGGCTGCGATTTCACGGTGGCCAGCGTCGCCCCGTTATCATCCGACCAGATGATCGAACTCGGCGTCAGGAAATCGGTGAAGGAGAAGGAGACGCTGGAACCGAAATGCTCGGCATGCGCGATGCCGACATTGCCGTTCTCGGGCAGCGCCACCGGCTTCAGCGACCAGCGGTCGCCGCTGCGCTCGGCGACAACGACCTTGCCGCGCACATTGTCCATCAGATTGATGAACAGCCGGTCCTGAGTGCGGGCAATGCCGGCGACCGAAACACGGTGCGCTGGCGCGAGCATGGTTTCAACAGGGCCCAGGTCGCCGGTGTCGATCCAGTGTTCGAAATCGAAGGAATAGAGGCCGTCCGGCAAGCACTCAGTGCCGCCCGGCGCCGTCCATGGGCTGCGCACCCCGAACACCAACCGGCCCTTGAACAGGGTGCTGTCGGTGACATCGTCGGGCAACGGGATGCGGCGGTTTTCGCCCGACGGCAGGCGCAGAAAACTGTGCGAGGAGAAGAAGGCGATCGTGCGGGCCAGAAACAAATACTGCCTGTCGCCATCATGCTCGACCCCCGCGCCGGCCGCGAGATCCTGCTTCTCGGCCTCGAAGATCGGCGTCGCCTCCTCCAACCGGGTACCGCGCTTCCACAGCTTGACGACGCGCGGATAGCCGGACTGGGTCTTGTCGTCTTCATCGAAGGCAGCCGAGACAATGACCGTGTCCTTGTCCAGCCAGGAAAAACCGGATTTCGAGGCCGGAGCGCGGAAGCCGCCCTCGATGAATGATTTGGTCTCGATGTCGAATTCCCGCATCTCGCTGGCATCGCCGCCATCCGGCGACATCGCCACCAGGCAAAGGTTGAAATCGGGGTAAAGGCGGCTGGCGCCGCTGAACACCCACTTCACCCCCTCCTTGGCCGACAGCACGTCGAAGTCGATGATCGTCTCCCACACGGGCTTTTCGGTCTTGTAGGAGGCGACCGTCGTGCGGCGCCAGAGGCCGAGCACATTGGTCTTGTCCTGCCAGAAATTATAGACTTGGCCGTTGAGCGCGGCGCCCACAGCGATGTTGTCTTCGGCCGTCATCAGGTCGAGCGCCGTCTCGAACGCCGCCTGGTAGGACGGATCGCCCTGTAGTTCGGCCACGGTGATCTCGTTCTGGCGATGCACCCAGTCGAGCGATTCCTTGCTGGTCCGGTCCTCCAACCAGAGGAACTTGTCCTCCACGGTGGCATCCGTCTGGCGTTTTGTCGTCGATTGGGTCACGCATGGTCTCCAGGCTAGTGGCGGGCAGCCCTGCCTACATCGCGTTGCAAGCGGTTTTATTCAAGATGGTACGTCAGGTCATCGGGGGAATGCGGCCTCAAACCATCCGCCGGCGCAGGACCGTGGCCACAGCCAGTGCCAGACAAATCGTGCCCAGCGTGATCGGCAGGCCGGAGGCGCCGATCACATCCATGACGCCACCCGCCAGCGGCGGCACCACGATGCCGCCGACGCCCCACATCAGGGAGAAGGCGGCATTGCCGGCGACCAGCGCCGAGCCGGTAAAGCGGTCGCCGAGCTCGATGATCGACATGGTGTAGATGCCATAGGAGACCGCGCCCCAGATAAAGACGCAAGGCCAGATCAGCGGCGTCTCGATGAGCAGCGGCAACAGGGCGCAGCCCAGCACCGTCACCACGACGCAGATGAATCGCACCAGCCGCGCCGTCAGCCGTTCCGCCAGCAAGCCGAGCGGCACCTGCATGGCGATGTTGCCTGCGATCATCACCGACAGCAGCGCCGACATGCGCGCTTCCGCGATGCCATAGTGCGTGCTGTAGACCGGCAGCAGCGCCAGCACGCCCTGTTCGAAACCGGCGGCAACGACCACCGCCGACAGCAGTAGCCATGCCAGTGGCACGAAGCCCATGACCGAAACCCTGTGCCCGGCTTCGTCGACCTTCGGCAGTCGCGGCAGCACCAGCGCCAGGCAGGCGCCGCAGAAGATGAAGGCGGCGATCCCCACCAGGAATGGCGGCCATCCCACGGTGCCGACAGCGAGCAGGCAGAGCGGCCCGGCAGCGAAGCCGGCCGAGATGATGGTTGAATAGACACCCATGACGCGACCGCGGCGCGATGGCGGCGCCAGTGCAATGACCCAGATTTCGCTCAAGACATAGAGCGGATTGGTCACCACCCCGATCAAGAAGCGCAGAGGAAACCACAGATAGACATTCTGCGTCCAGCCGATCAGCGCAAGCACAATAGCCGAAAGCGCCGCGCAGGTAAGCGCGGTGCGCCCTGCCCCGAACCGGCGCGCCAGTGCCGGGATCAGCGGCGACGAGACAATGAAGCCGATCGGCGTCATTGCCGCCGAGAGCCCGATGATGGCCGGCGAAACGCCTTGGCGTTGCAGGATGAAGCTCAGCAGCGGATAGGACAGGCCTTGCGCGATGGCGAACACCGAGACGGTCGCGATCACGCCGCTGATCGCCGCCCACTGCATCTTCTCGTTGTCAGCTTCCGCCAGGTTCATCATTGGCACCTAAACCAGGTTCAGGACTAGCTTTTCTGTCCGACGCGGGTAACCCCCGTCCTGGGAAAAACCGTTTGCTCCAGACAAGGCCTGTCAGGAGTTTTTGGGCCTGTCAGGAGTTTTTGGCCTGTCAGGAGTTTTGGGCCGTCAGGAGTTTTGGCGCTTGAACGATCGATAGAGCGCGAAGCTCACCAGCAGCGCGTCGAGGCCGGCGATCACCACCGGCAGACCGAGCGGACCGATGGTCTGCATCAAGGCACCGGCGCCAGGCGGGCCGACAATGCCGCCGGCGCCCCACATCAATGCGAAGGCGGCGTTGCCGGCGACCAGCACGGTTCCCCTGAAGCGGCTGCCGAGCTCCACCAGCGCCATGGTGTAGACGCCGTAGCCGACAGCGCCCATGACGAGAAGGACGAGCCAGATCGCCGGCGTCGTGATCAGCAACGGCAGCAAAACCGCGCAGGTCGTTGTCGCCAACGCACAGAAGATGATCATCGCCCGCCCGCCGAAACGCTCGGCCAGCAGGCCGAGCGGGATTTGCAGGAAGATGTTTCCCAGCGACAGTGCCATCACCAGGGCCGCCAGCGTCCTTTCGGGCAGGCCATAGGCGGCACCGAAGACCGGCATCAAAGCGTAGGTGCCCTGCTGGACCGCCGCCGAAACCAGCACGGCAAACAACAGCGCCGGCGCCAGCCTGGCGAAACCGAAAAAGCCGCCGGGCAATTGGCAGTCATCCTCGAAGCCGGCGAGGCTTGACGAAACAGCACGAAGGATCGCGGCGCACAGGATGAAGCCGGCCATGCCGACCAGGAAAGGAACCCAGCCCGATATCCCTACCGCGGTCAGGACCAAAGGCCCCGCAGCATAGCCAGCGCCCAGCACGGTGTTGAATGCCCCCATCACCCTGCCGCGGCGCGACGGCGGCGCCAGCGACAGCGCCCATACTTCGCCCAGTATATAGAGCGGGTTGATGACGATACCGATGATGAAGCGGATGACGAACCAGCCCACCCAGTCCTGCAGGTAGCCGATGCCGAGGAAGCACAGCGCCCCAATCAATGAGCAACCCACAGCCAGGTTGCGCGCGCCGACCAGCCGAACGGCTGCCGGCACGAACGAGGCCGAAAGGATCAGACCAAGCGGCATCATCGCTGCCGACAAGCCGATCAGCGCCGGCGACATGCCTTGCTTCTGCATCAGCAGCGTAAACAGCGGCGAGCTCAGCCCTTGCGCCGCACCGAACATCGCGAGGGCGGCAGTTACGCCGGCAAGCGCTGCCCATTGCGTCCCTGCTTCGCCATCGCTCGAACCGGTCGCAGCCATGATGCCTTCCACATGAATTGCCGGCCCATCCAGCGGCAAACCACTGAGCTAGGGGTTCGATTTAGGGAAAGGAAGGGCCGCGCCTGAAATCCCCTTGCGCCAAGAGCCGCAGTGGGCGCGTCCTGTCCGCCAATCCCCGGCAATGTTGTCAGCTATCGGACTGCCGTTCGGGCATGTCGCTTCCCTCGTCCTAGTGGTCGCCGCCTCCGCAATGGTCGGACAGCCGCCGGTCCATTATGCCGCCCGCTACCAGCATCGTACGAGGACCATCATGACCGCCGCCCTGCATCCAGCCGAACCGCCTTTGGCAACCGACCGTGCCCGTCGCGGTGGCCGTGCGGGCAAGCGCGCCGGCGGCTCGGCCGCCTTCGAACAGCCGGCTTTTCGGCAACTGAGAAATCCGCTAACGCCGACCAAGCTGGTCTCTGACGACGAGCTGGAATCGATCCACCTCGCCTCGCTGCGCGTCTTGAGGGAAATAGGCGTCGACGTACTGCATGACGAAGCGCGCCGCATCATGAAGGAAAATGGCGCTGATGTCCGCGAGGGCAGCGAGCGCGTGCGCTTCGACAGCGACATGATCCTCGATCTCATCTCCAACTGCCCGTCGGAATTCACGCTCCATGCCCGCAACCCGGCGCACAATGCGCGCTTCGGCGGCAACAATGTGATCCTGTCGATGATGGCGTCGGCACCGAACTGCTCCGACCTCGATCGCGGCCGCCGTCCGGGCAACCAGCAGGACTACCGCAACTTCCTGCGCCTGGCACAGATGCACAACATCCTGAACTGCACCGGCGGCTATCCGGTCGAGCCGACCGACATCCACCCGTCGGTGCGCCACCTCGAATGCATCCGCGACCTCGCCACGCTGACCGACAAGGTGTTCCACATCTATTCGCTCGGCAAGGAGCGCAATGTCGACGGCATCGAGATCGCCAGGATCGCCCGCGGCATCAGCCATGAGCAGATGCTCGAAGAGCCGTCCGTCTTCACCATCATCAACACCAACTCGCCGCTGAAACTGGATGTGCCGATGATGGAAGGCATCATCCAGATGTCGAGCAAGGGTCAGGTCGTCGTCATCACGCCCTTCACTCTGTCCGGCGCGATGGCGCCGGTGACCATCGCCGGTGCGCTGGTGCAGCAAAATGCCGAGGCGCTGTCCGGCATCGCCTTTGCCCAGATGGTGAGAAAGGGCGCGCCGGTTGGCTATGGCGGCTTCACCTCGAATGTCGACATGAAGTCAGGCTCGCCGGCCTTCGGCACGCCTGAATATATGAAGGCGCAGCTTGTCGGCGGCCAGCTTGCCCGCCGTTACAAGATCCCCTACCGCACCTCCAATACCTGCGCCGCCAACACCGTCGACGCGCAGGCAGCCTATGAAAGCGTGTTCTCGCTGTGGGGCGCCATCCAGGGCGGCGGCAATCTGATGATGCACGGCGCCGGCTGGCTCGAAGGCGGCCTGCGCTGTTCCTACGAGAAGACCATCCTGGACATCGACCTGTTGCAGATGGTGGCCGAGTTCCTCACCCCGCTCGACCTGTCCGACGAAGCGCTCGGCTTCGACGCCATCCAGTCGGTCGGCCCCGGCGGCCATTTCTTCGGCACCCAGCACACGCAGGACCGCTACAAGACAGCCTTCTACTCGCCCATCCTCTCCGACTGGCGCAATTTCGAGACCTGGGCCGAAGCCGGATCGCCGACCGCGCTGGAAAAGGCCAACAAGGTCTGGAAGGAGCGGCTGGCATCCTACGAGGAACCTTATATGGACCCGGCGATCCGCGAAGAGCTCAACGACTTCGTCGAAAAGCGCACGTCCGAAGGCGGCGCGCCGACCGATTTTTGATCAATGTTGTTGATGAACTGATTATTCGTATGGATCTGATGAACAGTCGACCCCCACTCCGTCGAGCGGCGCTCGACACCTCTCCCCCGATCGACGGGGGAGAGGAAAGGCGCGAAGTTATGCGGGCTGGCTCCCTTCCTCTCCCTCCGGAGGGGGGAGAGGTGGCGCCGGGAAGCGGCGACGGAGTGGGGGAAGGCGCTGGTCAAACCCGCAGTCGCCGCAACAATGGCACTACCCTGCGAGCCAGAAAACTTAGACAAGGTGACAATCAGGCCGAAGCTCTGCTTTGGCTTGAGTTGAAAGCCCGCAAACTTGGCGGCTACAAATTCACGCGACAGTTCTCTATCCGACCATACTTTGCAGACTTCGCCTGCCGCGAAAAATGGCTTGTCGTGGAAATCGACGGCCATCAACACGCCGGCAGCTCCTATGACTGTCGCCGTGACGATTTCATGCGCGCGCAAGGCTATTCGATCCTGCGTGTTTGGAACCATGACGTCCTGAACCATCGCACTTCCGTCTGCGAAACCATCCTTGCCGCGCTTGATGGCAGGTTGGCCGAGAACGTCGCTGCGGCCGACCTCCGCTTTGTTTTCACGCCCCGCCCATTCGATTCAATCTCTTAAAAAACGGACCTATCTCTCATGAAATCTCATGTAAAAGCGGTTGTCATTGGCGGCGGCGTCGTTGGCTGCTCGGTGCTCTATCACCTGGCCAAGGCCGGCTGGACCGACATCATGCTGATCGAGCGGTCCGAGCTCACCTCCGGCTCGTCCTGGCACGCAGCCGGCGGCTTCCACACGCTGAACGGCGATCCCAACGTCGCCAAGCTGCAGGCCTATACGGTGCAGCTCTACAAGGAGATCGAGGAAATCTCCGGCCAGTCCTGCTCGCTGCATCTGACCGGCGGCGTGATGATGGCCGATACGCCCGAGCGCATGGATTTTCTGCGCCTGGCCCACGCCAAGGGCCGCTATCTCGGCATGGACACCGAACTGATCACGCCCTCCGAAGCCAAGGCGATGTTCCCGCTGATGGACGAGACCAATTTCGTCGGCGCCATGTGGGATCCGGTCGAAGGCCATCTCGATCCCTCCGGCACGACGATCGCCTACTCCAAAGCGGCCAAGAAGCTGGGCGCCGAGATCGTGCTGCGCAACCGCGTCGTCGAACTGACGCAGGAAGTTGACGGCACCTGGAACGTCGTCACCGAACAGGGCACCGTCCACGCCGAGCATGTCGTCAACTGCGGCGGCCTGTGGGCGCGCGAGATCGGCCGCATGGTCGGCGTCGAACTGCCGGTGCTGGCCATGGAGCACATGTACCTGCTCACCGAGCCGATGCCCGAGGTCGAAGAGTTCAACAAATCGACCGGCCGCGAGATGATCGGCGTGCTTGACTTCAAGGGCGAGATCTACACCCGACAAGAGCGCAACGGCATCCTGCTCGGCACCTATGAAAAGGCCTGCAAGCCATGGTCGCCGGTCAACACGCCGTGGGATTTCGGCCATGAACTGCTGCCGCCCGACCTCGACCGCATCGCGCCGTCGCTGGAGATCGGCTTCAAGCATTTCCCCGGCATCGAGAAAGCCGGCATCAAGCAGATCATCAACGGCCCCTTCACCTTCGCGCTCGACGGAAATCCGCTGGTCGGGCCGGTGCAGGGCCTGACCAATTTCTGGTGCGCCTGCGCCGTCATGGCCGGCTTCAGCCAGGGCGGCGGCGTCGGCCTCGCGCTGTCCAACTGGATGGTGCATGGCGATCCCGGCTTCGACGTCTGGGGCATGGATGTCGCCCGCTTCGGCGAGTGGGCCGGCCTGCGCTACACCAACGCAAAGGTGCGCGAAAACTATTCGCGCCGCTTCTCCATCCGCTTCCCCAATGAAGAGCTGCCGGCTGCGCGCCCTGCACAAACCACCCCGCTCTATGACACGATGCTCGCCAACAACGCCGTCATGGGCGATAGCTGGGGCCTGGAGACCCCGCTGTGGTTCGCGCCGAAGGGCAAGGAGCCGAAGGACGTCGTCTCCTTCCACCGCTCAAACGATTTCGGTCCTATCGGCGAGGAAGTGCGCGCCACGCGCGAACGCGTCGGCGTCACCGAAATCGCCAACTTCGCCAAATACGAAGTGTCGGGACCTGCGGCTGAGGATTTCCTCAACCGGCTGATGACCAACCGCATGCCGAAGATCGGCCGCATCGTGCTGACGCCGATGATCAACGAATTCGGCAAGCTGATCGGCGACTTCACCATCGCCAAGGCAGGCGAAGACAGATTTATGATCTGGGGTTCGTCCGCCGCGCAGAAGTACCACATGCGCTGGTTCGAGAAGCATCTGCCGAAGGATGGTTCGGTGCGCATCCACCGCTTCGATCAGACGCTCGTCGGCCTGTCGATCGCCGGTCCGAAATCGCGCGACCTCTTGCAGAAGCTGGTCGATGTCGACATCTCGACCAAGGCGTTTCGCTTCATGGATTTCCGCGAAATGGCGGTCGGCGGCGCGCCCTGCATGGTCAACCGCATCACCTATACCGGCGATCTCGGCTATGAAATCTGGATGGCGCCGGCCTATGAGCGTCTGGTCTACAAGGCGATCAAGGACGCCGGCGAGGAGTTCGGCCTCGTCGATTTCGGCATGCGCGCTTTGCTCTCCATGCGCCTGGAGAAGAACTTCCCGACCTGGTACCGCGAGTTGCGCCCGATCTACGGCCCGTTCGAAGGCGCGATGGACCGTTTCATCAAGCTGGAGAAGAACGACTTCATCGGCCGCGAAGCCGCCGCCAAGGAACAGGCGGAAGGGCCGAAACTGCGCCGTGTCTCCTTCATCGTCGATGCGGCCGACGCCGATGTCATGGGCGACGAGCCGATCTGGGCCAAGGTCGGCAAGGACTATGGCACGGTGGAAAAGCCGCATGGCTATGGCGCGCCACGCTTCGATACGGCAGGCAAGGACGTGCGTGGCTCAAAGGCTGCCGAAGGAGCTTCCGCCGTGCGCGGCATCGTCGACCGCGACTGGCGCGTGGTCGGCTGGGTCACCTCGGGCGGTTATGCGCACTATGTGCAGAAGTCGATGGCGCAGGGCTATGTGCCGGCGGCACTCGCCGAGGACGAAAGTGCCGGACTGTTCGAGATCGAGATCCTCGGCCACCGGCGTCCGGCGCGCATCAATGTCGAGGCGCCCTTCGACCCCAGCGGCGAGAAGATGCGGACCTGAAAAGGCGACAGGGAGCGTGAGATCGTGTAAGGGGCCTTCGGCAGTTGGCCGCAGGCATTTTCCCTCAATGAGAAGACGATCCCCTTGCAGTATCTAGAGAAATGGACGGACTGGCTCTGCGAAGGCAAGGTCGGTCCCTTCAACGCCGCACTGGTCTGCGTCGCGGTCTATTGCGTCGTCCAGATCGTGGTGATGGCGCTGCTGTCCCATGTCGTGGGAACCGGTGTCGGCGTCGACGATTCCGAACAGCTGATGTACATGCACTACCTCTGGGCTGGCTATGGCGGCTCGCAGCCGCCGCTCTACACCTGGCTTGCCCGCCTCGTCGCCGCCGTGGTCGGAACGAACATCCTCGCGCTCAAGATCGTGAAGTACCTGCTGATCGGAGCGGCGCTGGCGTCGGTTTTCATCGCTGTCCGCCGCCTGGGCTATTCCAGCCGCGCTGGCGCCGCCGCATTGTTCGGCCTGCTGTTGTTTCCGCAGATGGTGTGGGAGATGCAGCACGCCCTCACTCACTCGATCGCCGCTTTCTGTTTTTCAGCGGTGCTGTTTCTTGCGCTCGTCGAACTGGTGCAGCGGCGTTCGCTGGCCACCTATGTGCTGTTTGGCGTGGCGATGGCCGCCGCCATCCTGTCGAAATACAACAACGCGATCTTTCTCGGCGCGCTGATGCTGTCCACCCTGTCGCTGCGCGAAACGCGCGGCGTCATCCTCAACCGCCGGTTTTCGATCAGCCTTGTCGTGGCGGTGCTGCTTTGCCTGCCGACGCTCTACTGGAACCTGACCTACACCGACCAGTTGCTGTCGCACAGCGGCGGCTTCGGCATGGGCAGAGGAGAAAGCGCCATACAAACCGCATTCTACGGAATGCGCGGACTGGGCAAGGCTATCCTGTATTTCGCCGTGTTGCCGGCCGGCATATTCGTCGCGGCTTTGCTCATCGCATGGAAAAAGCCAGCGCCCGCGCTGCAACCGGCGCCATGGACCGAGAAACTGGTGTGGCGCACCATCGCTTTTGCCCTGGCGATGACCATCGTGCTCGTCCTGGCGAGCGGGACGACGCAATTTCGCGATCGCTGGATGCTTCCCATCCTTGTGTTGCTGCCGGTCGCGCTGGCCTTGCGGATGGATGCCAGAGGCGACAAGGGAAGGAAGGTGCAGGACGTCGTCGTCTTTGTAGGCGCAACGCTTGCCATCCTCGTGCTGCCGGTGACCTGGTACACGCACCTCAATGGCGGCGACAGCCGCGGCAGCATCGTGCGTGTCGACTACCAGTCGCTCTATGGCCAGCTGACGGCAAACGGTCCGGTTCGCACGGCGATATCAAGCTGGCACTGGGTGGGAAATCTGCGTCTTGTCGATCCCGATCTGGTCGTGCTCGACGACGAGATGCCGGACTTCGGCCATTTGCTGATCGAGCCGGCGGTGCTCGTGACGGCCAATGACAAGGAACCTCCCGAGGGCATCCTGCGGGCCTTGAGCGAGGCCGGCTATGTCGCTGACGGCTCGCCGCAGCAGTTGGTCGTTCCGATGCTGTTCGACAGCGAGCCGCCCACCCGCACGCTGACGGTCACGCGGCTGAAGAAAGCGGCCGCGGGCGCAGCGCCACAGTAAGTCGGCAGGAGGCGTCGGGTGGAGAAACAAGGGTTCGGTCGTCATCGCAAGATCATGCCGTTCGAGCCCGGCTCCGTCGAAGCCTTGCGCGAAACATCGCGCCAGAAGGCGGCGTCGCTGAACCAGCATCTGCTGGGCTATGGCGCGCTGGCTGAAGCCGAATGGCAAACGGCAGGCATCGCCGCGCCCGATCTTGCCGCGATGCGCAAATACCGGCTCGAGCGCCTCCGCGCCGAACTGAGGCGCCGAAACTACGCCGGCGCGCTGCTCTACGACCCGATCAACATCCGCTACGCCACCGATTCGACCAACATGCAGCTGTGGGTCGCGCACAATCCGACCCGCCACTGCTTCGTCGCCACTGAGGGACCCGTGGTGCTGTTCGACTATTTCTCCTGCGAGCATCTGTCCGATCATTCCGGCGTCGTCGACGAGGTGCGGCCGGCAGTGTCGTGGATGTACCTCTATGGCGGTGAGCTGACCGAGCACAAAGTCCGCCGCTGGGCGGCCGGCATCGCCGATCTGGTCAAGGAGCATGGCGGCGGCAACAGCCGCATTGCGGTCGACCACATCAACCCGGAAGGCGTCGAGGAACTCGCCCGGCTCGGCATTTCGATCGGCAATGGCGAAGCGGTGATGGAAAATGCGCGGCTGATCAAATCGCCGGACGAGATCCTCGCCATGCGCCGCGCAATCGTCGCTTGCGAAGCGGCGATGGGTGAAATGGAGAAGGCGCTGACGCCGGGCATTTCCGAAAACGAATTGTGGGCCGAACTCCACCGCGGCAACATTGCGCGCGGCGGCGAATGGATCGAGACGCGGCTGCTTGCCTCAGGGCCGCGCACCAATCCGTGGTTCCAGGAATGCTCA
Source organism: Mesorhizobium sp. M0615 (assembly GCF_040320805.1). Classification (NCBI taxonomy): domain Bacteria; kingdom Pseudomonadati; phylum Pseudomonadota; class Alphaproteobacteria; order Hyphomicrobiales; family Phyllobacteriaceae; genus Mesorhizobium; species Mesorhizobium sp. M0615. The sequence goes on from NZ_JAMYQI010000005.1 coordinate 195,150, forward strand.
TCGCGCGTGATCGAAGCAGGCGACCTCGTCGCCTTCGACACCGACCTGATCGGTCCCTACGGCTTCTGCGCCGATCTCTCGCGCACCTGGCTGTGCGGTGACGCCAAGCCGTCGAACGAGCAGCGCGATCTGTTCCGCATGGCCGCCGACCAGATCGCCCACAACACGCAACTAATGCAGCCCGGCATTTCCTTCCGCGACCTGGTCGAACGGTCCGTGGTGCCGCCGGGAGATTGCTTCCCGGCGCGCTACGGCGTGCTCTATCATGGCGTCGGGTTGGCCGACGAGTATCCAACCCTGCCACATGCCAGCGACTGGACGCCGGACACGCCCGATGGCGTGCTGGAGCCGGGAATGGTGCTGTGCGTGGAAAGCTATATCGGCCGTCTCGGCGGCCATGAGGGCGTCAAGATCGAGGAACAGATCCTGATCACCGAGACCGGTAACGAGCAGCTTTCAACCTACCCGTTGGATGCGAGGCTGCTCGGCTGATCCGGCAAGCGCCTCGCGCAGAGCCTTGAGCGTCTTTTCCGGCGTCGTCCTGGCGGTGATGTAGGGCAGGCCTTTGCGCCTTGCCGTCCAGCCGACGACCTTCACGGCGTTTGCCGCAGGCTCGAAACGCTGCGCCAGCGCCCAGCTCTCACAGTCGATGGCAGCTATATCCGCCTTGCCCCCGGCGACCGCGATGATCGAGCGGCGATGGCCACCGCTTTCGCTGCGCGAGGAAAAGATATCCAGGCTTTCGCCGGCGGCCTGCAGGTCGCGCGTCAGCGCGATGATGCCCGACATCGAATCGAGGCTGTTGTAGGTAAAACGCTTGCCACGCATCAGATCGAGCGGCAGCAAGGCTTTGCCATCCGCGGGCGAGCGAACTTCCGATCCCTCGGCCGTGCGCATCACCAGCGCGCTGGAATAGAGTTCGCCCTGGCCGCCTTCGTAAGCGTCGTAGCTCGGCTGGCCGACCACCTGCACATGCTTGTTCAGGCCAAGTTCCATCGGCCCCCAGCAGGTCTGCGCGAACAGCAGCGCCGGATGGAGCCAAAGCTGGTGATGGTCGAGTTCGTTCGGCGGCAGTGTCGCCGGATCGGGCGCGATCAGTCTGCCCTGGGCGTCGTGGATGCCGTCCGGCACCGGCGGCAGGTCGCCATTGCGGCGCACGATTGTCTGCGGCGCATCGACGCCCTTGTGCCGAAAAGCCTCGCGCAACGCTGCCCATTGCGCGTCGACCTCGCCGCGCACTTCGGGCCAGTCATACATCGGCAATGCCGCAATCAATTCACTCATGCCGACACTCAATCATCATGGCTCGGGAAAGGATCGCAAAAACGCGGCGTCCAATCAGAATTGGCCGACACCGGGATGTCCGGGGATTATTCCTTCGGCGGCTCGGCCGGAACCGGCGCGCTGCCAAGCCCGCTGATGCTGCGCGCCCTGATGCGCGGCTTGAACGCCCTGCCCGGCTCGGGCTGGCGGCGCAGCACCGGGTGCACGATCGGCTCCTTGGCCTTGAATGCGTAGGCTTTGATCAGTGCGAAATAGTTCGGATAGGCGTAGCCATTGTTCATCCGCAGCCACTCGTCGCGGCGGTCGGCAAACAGTTTTGGCAGCCTGTACCAGGCAACGGTCGGGGTCTTGTGGTGAACGAAGTGCAGATTGTTGTTGAGGAACAGGAACGACAGCGGCGAGCGCTCGATGATCACCGTGCGTCCTTCAGGGTGCTCGGACCACTGATGTTCGGCGAAAGTCCGGACCGCGATCAGCGACTGGCCGAGCCAGACCGGCACCAGAATGTAGAGCCATACGGGAATGCCGAAGCCGAACTGCACGATCGGCACTACGATGGCGAGGCCGATCGCATGCAGCAGCCATGCCTTGCCGATCACCTTGTCGCCGGCAATCACATGCTTGGCATCGTCGACGAAGAAACCGATGCAGGACAGCCAGGGGCCGAGGAAGAAACGGCCGGCCATGGTGTTGTTGATCTTGAGCAGGAATTTCATCGTCGGCGGCAGATCGTCATGCATCCACAACGCCTGGTAATAGCTCTCGGGATCGTCGAGGGGATCGGTCAGGCGCTCGTCGGCGTGGTGGCGCAAATGAAGCGTCTTGAAGCGACGGAACGGCCAGACCAGGCCGATCGGCAGGAAGACGAAGGCTTCGTTGATGAGCGCGCTGCGCGTCGGATGGCCATGCAGCACTTCGTGCATGATCGACGACTGCAAGGCCAGGATGAAGCCGAGGAGAAGAAGTGCCGGGATCGGATAAGAGGGCCAGAGCAGGAGCCCGGCAGCGAGCCACATTCCGTAACAGAAGAAAGCGAGGAGCACGGTCGGCCACTCGATGGCCGCTGCGTCGCGTCGCTTGATGCGCTTGCCTGTCATGCTATCGACCACTGTCCCTCAGTCGCCGGAATTGGTTCCTGACAGCATAGTGTCAGGAGAAGCAATTCCGCTCAACGAGACAAAGTGTACAAAATGTTGCGATTGCGCGATTTCGACCGCAGATGTTATACATTGTAAACAACCCTACGGATTCATTTACGCTGGAAGTGCTGATCCGACGGATCGGGCGCAAATTTTTCCTAAGAGAGCGCGGAGAACGAACAGTGGACAAACGGGACCTTTCGGCAATCTTCCGGGAGCGCCTGAAGCTGCTCCTGACAAGGTCCGATCTCAACCAGTCGGCTTTCGCGTCAGCAGTCGGCATCGACCGGTCGGCTCTGTCGCAACTGATGTCCGGCGCCTCGACGCGCCTGCCACGCGCCGAAACGCTGCTCAACATCGCCGCCGAATTCAAGATCTCGCTGGACTGGCTGCTCGGCCTCTCCCAGGACGAAGGCGTCACCGGCGAAATCCGCGAAAGCCTGGAGATCGAAGAGGCGCCCGACGGCTTCGACCGCACGCTGCTCGCCAAATGGTTCGCCGAGGCCGCAGGCACCAAGATCCGCTATGTGCCGGCCGGCATTCCCGATCTCCTGCGCACACGCCAGCTGGTCGACTACGAAGCCAATATCACCAACCGCAGCCGTCTGGCGCAGGCCAGCGAGACGCAGTACCGCATCGAGTACAACCGGCGCCCTGAGACCGATATGGAAGTCTGCATGCCGCGCCACACGCTGGAGATTTTCGCCCGCGGCCTGGGCGTCTGGGACCGCTTTCCCGAGGCTGACCGCCGGCAGCAGCTTGCCCATATGGCGACGCTGCTTGACGATCTCTACCCCACCTTCCGCCTGTTCCTCTATGACGGCCGCATGCGCTATTCCATCCCGCTGACCATCTTCGGCCCTTATCGCGCCGCCATCTATGTCGGCGACATGTATGTCGTGCTGAACGCCACCCAGCCGGTCCAGGCGCTGACCCAGCATTTCGACAATCTGATCCGGGCCGCCGACATCAACCCGCATGAGGCCGCCGCCTACGCGCGCAATCTGGCCGGCGCGTCATTTCCATCGGGTTCTGCCTGATCCCCAACGCCCCGGAAAGGTGCGCCGCGCGGCAATTGCAGGTCGCAAACACATTGACTGGACATAAAGACTTCTTTATATCCTTATTCCATTCAAATATCTGAAAGTCGATCCGATGACCGCGAACAATCCCATCGATGCTCTGCTGGCCGAAAAGGGCGTGCTGCTCGCCGATGGCGCCACCGGCACCAATCTGTTCGCCATGGGTCTGGAGGCCGGCGAAGCGCCGGAGTTGCTGAACGAGGCAGCGCCCGACACCATCACGAGCCTGCACCAGAATTTCGTCGACGCTGGCGCCGATATCATTCTCACCAACTCGTTCGGCGGCACGCGCCACCGGCTGAAGCTGCACCATGCGCAGGACCGCGTGCATGCGCTGAACAAGCGCGCCGCCGAGATTGCCCGCGCGGTCGCCGACAAGGCCGGCAGGAAAGTCATCGTCGCCGGCTCGGTCGGTCCGACCGGCGAGTTGCTGGTGCCGCTCGGCGCCATGACCTATGACGAAGCGGTCGAGGCTTTTGCCGAACAGATCGAGGGTCTCAAGGAAGGTGGCGCCGAAGTCGCCTGGATCGAGACCATGTCTGCGCCGGACGAAATCCGCGCCGCGGCGGAGGCCGCCATCCGCGTCGGCCTGCCCTACACCTATACCGGTTCGTTCGACACTGCCGGCCGCACCATGATGGGCCTGCTGCCCAGGGATATCCACGGCGTCGTCGACGGACTTTCAGAGACGCCGCTCGGTGTCGGCGCCAATTGCGGTGTCGGCGCCTCCGACATCCTGGCCTCGCTGCTCGACATGACCGAGGCGAAGCCGGAAGCGACGGTGATCGTCAAGGGCAATTGCGGCATTCCCGAATTTCGTGGCACCGAGATCCATTATTCCGGCACGCCGGAGCTGATGGCCGACTATGTCCGGCTGGCGGTGGATGGCGGCGCGAAGATCATCGGTGGCTGCTGCGGCACGTCGTTCCAGCACCTTGCCGCCATGCGCAAGGCGCTCGACGCGCACACCAAATCCGAACGCCCGACCGTCGCGGGGATCGTCGAGCGCATCGGTCCGATGCGCAACAAGGTGGCGACGGAAAACACCGCCGAGACCAGCGAAGCCCGCCGCGAACGCCGCCGCAGCCGAGCCTGATATCGAACTTATTCGCTGTTTTCAGCGTAACGCGATAGCGCCGTCGTGAAATCCAGGGCGGTGCTGTCGGCGCTTTCATTCATCGTCACCAGGTCACCCGACGACTGCGGATTGCCGATCTGCTCCAGCATGACGCGAAAGCGGTCATTGGTCAGCGCCGACTTTGCGGTATTCCGGGCTGCGTCGACGTCATCCATGATGCGCCTGGATTCTGGCGACAGCGTTCCCGACGCCTGCGTGTGTCTCACCGCCGGCGTCGTGTTTCCAATGTTCATATCTGCAATTCCCGGCTCCCCAAGCCCAGTCCCGACCCCATGCAATAATAGCAGGGCATTGCGATGACGTTCCGGAAAAGCCGCGCAATTTAACGATCAGGCGGATCATCTGTGCGCTTCGGATCAATCGATCCGAAAAAAAGGCCGGCAGGGTTTCCCCCGCCGGCCTGCCTCACCCGCCCGTAGTCGGTTCCCCGTATCAGAACGACCCCCGTCTGAAAGGAACCGGCTGTATTGCCACTACCGGTTACCGCCCAGCGCCGAGGCAAGGCGCACAAGCGAAAGGAACTCGGACCTGTACCCAAACGGGTCGGCTCCTCGGGCGGCGGTGGCAATCTCCATGATCTTGTCGTAGCCGAACTTCGCGGTCGCATCCTCGTCGCGCAGCTTCTGGCCGAAGGCGGCGACAGCGACGGAGAAACGCTGGTCGGTGCTGGCCTGGTCGAAGGACGCGACCTCGTTGGCCGAGGTCACCGGCGTGGTGATCAGCTTCGAGACGTCTTCGTTCGGCAGCTTGTAGCGGATTTTCACAAAGGCATATTCGTCGGCATTGGCGACGCCGCCATTGTTGACCGTTGCCTGGCCGTAGCGCAGCGGATCCATCTGCTCGCCGCCACTGCCCTTCGGCGTGATCTCGTAGATGGCGGTCACCGAATGACCGGAGCCGATATCGCCGGCATCGACGCGATCATTGTTGAAGTCCTCGCGGTTCAAGGCGCGGGTTTCATAGCCGATCAGCCGGTACTCCGAGACCTTGTCCGGATTGAACTCGACCTGGATCTTGACGTCCTTGGCGATGGTGAACAGCGTCGAGGAGGCATCCTCGACCAGAACCTTCTCGGCCTCGGCCAGCGTGTCGATATAGGCGGCGGTGCCGTTGCCGTTCTGGGCGATGGTCTGCATCATCTGGTCGTTCAGATTGCCGCGTCCAAAGCCGAACACCGACAGGAAGACGCCGGTCTTGCGCTCCTGCTCGATCAGTCGCTTCAGATCGTCGTCATCGGTCTGGCCGACATTGAAGTCGCCGTCCGTGGCCAGCATCACACGGTTGATGCCGTCCTTGACGAAGGACTGCTGGGCAAGCTTGTAGGCTTCCTTGATACCCGCCTCGCCGGCCGTCGAGCCGCCCGGCTGCAGATTGTCGATGGCGTTGAGGATCTTGTCCTTCTCGGTGACCTTGGTCGGCATCAGCACGGTGCCGGCGTCACCGGCATAGGTGACGATCGAGATGGTGTCGTCCGCCTTGAGCTTGCTGACCAGCAGCCGGAAAGCCGACTTGAGCAGCGGCAGCTTGTCCGGCTCATCCATCGAACCCGAGACGTCGATCAGGAACACCAGATTGGCCTTGGGCTGCTCGACCGGCTTGATGTCGAAGCCCTTGATGGCGACGTGCATCAGCTTGGTGTGCCCGTTCCACGGCGTCGGCATGACCCTGACGGTCGAGTTGAACGGCGTCGAAGCCGAGTCCGGACCCTTCCAGTCATAGGGGAAGTAATTGACCATCTCCTCGACGCGGACCGTATCGGCCTGCGGCAGGTAGCCCTGCTTCAGCGAGCCGCGGACGAAGGAATAGGAAGCCGTGTCGACGTCGATCGAGAAGGTCGAGACCGGATCCTGAAGCGCTGCATGCACCGGATTGGTCTTGAAATCCTCGACGCGGTCGCGGTTTGGCTCCTGCGGCGCAATCTGGTCGGCCGGCATGGTCGAGGGCTGCGCCAGGTACTTGGACTCACCAGCACCCGCCATGCGGTCGACCCGCGCGGTGCCGGCCGGGGCAGCCGTGCCGTCAAGCGAGAACTCGCGGCTCTCAACCGGCGCGGGCTCGGCCAACACGCCGCGCCCCAGCGCATCCTGCTGCGCCGGGGCGACAGCAACGGTCGATTCGGGTTTCGGCGGCGCGGGCGGCGTAAGCGACATAATCACGCGGCTTCGTTCATCCGCGTCGGCCTTCTTGTCGCCTTCAGGCGTCTGCTTTGCCTTGTCCGGCGCATTGATGGCGGGCTCACTGGTTGCCGGCTTGTCGGCCAGCGTCTCGGTGATCTTCTCGTCGCCGCCGAACGGCAACGGCTGTTCCCTCAGCATATGGAAGGTGGCGTATCCGGCGATCGGCAGGGCGACGAGCCCGGCAATGGCCGGCGTGGCGATGAGTTTCTTTTGCATGATCTCGCTCCAGAGCTTTTGTGCTCGCTCTGTGAGACGAAGCCCGCCGACCGATCCTTGGGTGACGGCAGAAATATTTTCCTGATCATAGGCGCTCATGGCGGCTTCGAAGGCGCGTGCCTTCGCGCTTTCGCCCGGCGCCGGTACTGCTGCGTCGCGCAGCCTGTTGAGTTCGTTGTCGTCGACCATGGTCACACTTCCCCGGCTGAACGCATCAACGTCTTCAGCCGTTTCTTCGCTTCATGGATGTGCCAGGAAACCGTCGTCTCCGAGATTGCCATCGCCTCGGCGGCGGCCGCGTGGCTCAAACCTTCGCCATAGACCAGAAGTACTGCATCGCGCTGCTTGTCCGGCAATTGCCGCACCGCTGCCCAGAGCGCCTCAGTCGGATCTTCGGGCTCGGCCGAGGCCTCTCCCGAAATCATGCTGTAGGCGCCGAAAGCCTCGGTCTTGACGTTTTCGCGCGTGGTCTTGCGCATCATGTCGCGCGCCGCGTTCAGCGTCACGGAATAGAGCCATGTCGTGAACGCGCCGCCGCCGCGATAGTCGCGGATCGCCTTGCCGAGACGGACACAGACCTCCTGGGCGATGTCTTCGGCATCGGCCTTTTTTCCGCACCAGCGATAGGCGGCGCGATAGACGAAGTCGTAGTGCCGCTCCAGCAATTTGCCGAAGGCGCCCCTGTCTCCGCCCTTCGCCCGCCCGATTAATTCGGCGTCGGAGGCTTCGCTTTCATCCAGCATCATCGCCATCATTTGCCTGTTGGACGAAGGCTAATGGCCAATCCTTGGGGTTATGGAAAGATTTTTTTCCGAGGCGACGGATGCACGCGCAACAGGTGCGCTGAGATTCAGGTCAGGCCGAGCCGAAAACGATGGATTTCGAGAACCGGAGCGGAGCGTACTTTTGGTACGCGAGCACCGGAAGCACAGAAAGCCGTCGTTTGCAGGCCGGCCTCACCTGAATATCAGCACACCTGGCCCGAGGCCCAGCCGGACGACCAAGCCCACTGAAAATTATAGCCGCCCAGCCAGCCCGTGACATCGACGACTTCGCCGATGAAAAACAGCCCCGGCACGGATTTCGCCTGCATCGTCTTCTGATCGAGCCCGTTGGTATCGACACCGCCAAGCGTCACTTCCGCCGTGCGGTAACCCTCGGAGCCGGCCGGCTTGATGCGCCAGTCGTTGACGGCGGCTTCGACGGTTTTCATTTGCAGGTCTGTCAAATCAGCGAGATTGCCATCGATCCCACTGCGCTCGGCGACTGCTTGCGCAAGGCGCTTCGGCAAATGGTTTGCAAGCACCGTCTGCACCGCTTGCCTGCCGTTGACGCGCCGGGCGGCGCGCAGCAGTTCCGCCACATCCCTCCCCGGCAGCATGGCGATGCGGATCTCGTCGCCCTCGCGCCAATAGGACGAGATCTGCAGGATGGAAGGCCCGCTCAAGCCGCGATGCGTAAACAGCATCGCCTCCGAAAACCGCGTCTTGCCGCAGGCGACTTCGGCATCGACGGCATTGCCGGCCAAAGGCGCCAGCCGCTCCAGCGTTCTTGCGTCGAAGGTAAGCGGCACCAGCGCCGGCCGTGTTTCCACCACCGCAAGGCCGAATTGCGCCGCAAGCTCGTAGCCGAAACCGGACGCGCCCATTTTGGGGATCGACTTGCCCCCGCAAGCCACGACTAACGAGCTGCAAGCGACGCTGCCAGCGGAGAGCGTCAGCACAAACCCGTCCGCGGTCTTGCTGACGTTCCTCACCTCGGTCGACAACGCCAGTTCCACACCCCAATCCTGCATGTCGGAAACCAGCATGTCGATGACCTGGCGCGCCGAGCCGTCGCAAAACAGCTGTCCCAGCGTCTTCTCGTGATAGGCAATGCCATGGCGTTCGACGAGCGCGATGAAGTCGCCTTGCGTGTAGCGGCTGAGCGCCGAAATGCAGAAATGCGGATTGCCGGAGATGAAATTCTTCGGGCTGGTGTGGATGTTGGTGAAATTGCAGCGGCCACCGCCGGAGATGCGGATCTTCTCGCCGGGCTTTGCCGCGTGATCGAGCACCAGGACCGAGCGGCCGCGCTTGCCCGCCTCGATGGCGCACATCATTCCGGCCGCACCGGCGCCGATCACCACGACATCATAGGATTGCATCAGGCTGTTCGTTCCCGCTCGACTGGCGCTGTTTTAACAGGCCGCGCCAATCGTGCAGTCTCTACCCGTTCGTTGCGACTTCAGGCAACGCCTCGTTAGATCAGCGTCTCGGCGAACAGCGTCGTCAGTCGCTTCCAATGACGTTCCGCGCCGGCCGCGTTGAAGACGCTGTGGTCCGACACGCACCAGCCATGCGCCATGCCGGCATAGTTTTCGATGGCGTGGTCGACCTCCGCCACGCGCAGCGCCTCGACCAGCCGCGCCGACTGCTCCGGCGGAAAGCTGCGGTCGACGCCCGATGTCCCGACATAGACGCGCGCCTTGATCATTGCGGCCTTGCGGTGCGGGCTGTCGGCGGCATCGCTGGCCAGATTGCCGCCATGGAAGCTCGCCGCCGCCACGATGCGATCGGGATAGGTTGCAGCCGCATTCAAAGCCCGCGCCCCGCCCATGCAGTAACCGACGACACCGACCGGTCCGGTGACACCTTCAGCGGTAAGCGTGTCGAGGAACGCCCTGCTGTCGCGGATGGTCATGTCCTGTGTCGTGCCGTGGACCAACGCCGTCAGCGCGACCTTGGTCTCCTCGACGACGAAAGCGGTCTTGGGCTCGAACGGCCCGTAGGGTGCTTTGCGATAGAAAAGATCCGGCACCAGCACGGCATAGCCCTCGCCTGCCAGCCGTTCCGCCATTGCGTCGAGCGCCGGTCGCGGACCGAAAGCGTCCATATAGAGAATGATGCCGGCCCTGGACGAGGAAGCGGTCGCCGAGCGGAACAGCCCGGCTTTCGCCACGCCGTCCCCGGTCTCTATCTCAATGTCCTGCTTCGCCATGGCTCGCCCCATTGATTGTCGTGCGATACATATAAGCAGGCATTGTCAGGGCAAGCCGTTCCCTGACAATCCCGTTCAACACTTTGTGCAGGCGTTCAACGCCGCTACAGGCCAGCAAACGCCGTCATGTGAAAGGCCTGAACCTCAAGCGGATAGCGATGGGCCGTGCCATACGGACAAGCGTTGCGGTCGAGGCAGCCGCCGCCGCGGCATGGTTCGCCGTTTTGCCCGCGCACATGCGCCAGGCAGGACTCATAGGCGAAACCATCGACCGAATAGGCATCAACCGGACAGGATTTCAGGCAAGGTTTTGCGACACAGGCGTCGCAAAGGTGAATCGCTTCGCGACGTTCAGGAAGCGCGATCTCATCCTCGAACAGCAACGCGCCGCGATAGGCATGCCAGAGCCCGTACTGCGGATGCATCAGGATGCCCAGCGGCGACGGTCTCAGCCCCTCCGCTCGCATCGCCCATTGCTGGAACGGCAGATAAGGTCTGTCCGAAGGCGAAACGGCGCGCGCGCCGAATTTCTCCGCCACCGCACCGATCACTTCGCGCGACCATGTGTCGAGCGGATTAGCAATGGTTTGCGGTTGCCGGTCGCGCCAGCGCAGGAAATGCGGCCAGGGTGCCGCTCCCGCCTGCCCGACCAATAGCACGGATTTGGCAGGGGCGGCTGAAGGGCCATGCGGCGGCGTTTCGCTTGTTGCGAAATTGAAGCCGCCGCGCAGGATGAGGCCGTCGGCGGAAAGCGCGGCCGCTATCTCGTCAGCCCGGCGCCGCGCAATCATCCCTTCTTGTCCGGGTCGGAGAAAGCGCTCCGCCAGACTTCCTTGTGGATGATGTTGGCGACTTTAGCCCCGCCTGACTCGGGCTCCTTTCAGGTGAAGGCGTCAGCCATCGACGCCTTCTTCGTCGCGATGTAGTCCTTCAGCCCGTCGTCGATGCCCGGATCGAGATACGGCGCCTCGTAGGTCTCCAGCCAGCGGCGGGCGAGTTCGTTGGCGCGCTGCGGCGCTGTTTTCTCCCCCTCGGCCAGCCACTGCTCGTAGGAATTGTTGTCGGCGATGCTGGAGCGATAGAAGGCGGTCTGGAAATTCGCCTGCGTGTGGTCGCAGCCGAGATAGTGGCTGCCCGGGCCGACCTGGCGGATGGCGTCCATCGCCTGGCCGTTTTCCGAGAGGTCGACGCCTTCGGAAAACTTTTGCGTCATGCCGAGCTGGTCGATGTCCATCATGAATTTTTCGTAGCAGGAGGCCAGTCCGCCCTCGAGCCAGCCGGCCGAATGCAGGACGAAATTGGTGCCGGCAAGAATGGTCGAGTTGAGCGTGTTGGCGCTCTCATAGGCGGCCTGCGCGTCCGGAACCTTGGAGGCGCAGAGCGAGCCGCCGGTGCGGAACGGCAGACCGAGCCGGCGGGCAAGCTGTGCGGCGCCGTAGGAAACCAGCGACGGCTCCGGTGTGCCGAAGGTCGGCGCACCAGACTGCATGGAGATCGACGAGGCGAAGGTGCCGAACAGCACCGGCGCGCCGGGACGGATCAACTGCGTGAAAGAGGCGCCGGCCAGCACCTCTGCCAGAACCTGCGTCAGCGTGCCGGCCACCGTGACCGGGCTCATCGCGCCGGCAAGGATGAACGGCGTGACGATGCAAGCCTGGTTGTGACGCGAATAAACCTTCAGCGCGCCCAGCATGGTTTCGTCGAACACCATCGGCGAATTGGCGTTGATCAGGCTGGTCAGCACGGTGTTGTTTTCGACGAAATCGTCGCCGAACACGATCTTGGCCATGGCGACGGTGTCTTCGGCCCGCTCTGGCGCCGTCACCGAACCCATGAACGGTTTGTCCGAATATTTGATGTGGCTGTAGATCATGTCGAGATGGCGTTTGTTGACCGGCACGTCGACCGGCTCGCAAACCGTGCCGCCCGAATGGTGAATCGACGGCGCCATATAGGCGAGCTTCACGAAATTCCGGAAATCCTCGATCGTCGCGTAGCGCCTGACACCGTCGAGATCGCGCACGAAGGGCGGACCATAGACCGGCGCGAAGACCGTGGCGTTGCCGCCGATCTGCACCGAACGTTCGGCGTTGCGCGCATGCTGGGTGTAGATGGGCGGCGCGGTCTTCAGCAGCGAGCGGCAGAGGCCCTTGGGAAAATGCACGCGCTCGCCCTTGACGTCGGCGCCCGCCTCTTTCCAAAGCTGCAGCGCCTCGGCGTCGTCGCGAAAGATGATGCCGATCTCTTCCAGCACCGTATCGGTGTTGTTTTCGATAATCGCCAGGCCTTCCTCGTTGAGGACCTCATAGATGTTGATCTTGCGCTTGATATAGGTGAGCTGGGTGCCCGGTCCGCCGCCCGAGCGCGCCGCCCGCCTTGCAGCCGCGCCGCCGCTGGCAGCACGTCCACGTCGCGCATTGGACGCTTCCTGGTCGACTGACGCGTTTTCACTCATGATCGTTTTTCCCTAAAAACCGTTTGCGGCCGCGTAGGCGGCTTCTCGCCCGGATCGTAGCCATGCACCCTATTCGAAACGGCCCGCCAGCGCCAACGCCTGTCGCAAAATCGACAAGAATTCCAATAGATTTGCGGTCGCTTTCCTTTTGCGGGAAGTCGCAAATCAGCTATGGATACCTGCCCCCGCCGGGTTAGGTATTGACGCGATTATTTTAAGCCGCCGTGATCGCATCCGCGCGGCAAGGAGCCCGAGAAAAATGGCCGACGACGAGATCATCCTCTCCGAGCTTTCCGACGACGAGTTGGTGCAGCAGATGCACGACGATCTCTATGACGGACTGAAGGAAGAGATCGAGGAAGGCACCAACATCCTGCTCGAGCGCGGCTGGGTGCCCTACAAGGTGCTGACCGAAGCTCTGGTCGAAGGCATGCGCATCGTCGGCGAGGACTTTCGCGACGGCATCCTGTTCGTTCCCGAGGTGCTGCTGTCGGCCAACGCGATGAAAGCCGGCATGTTCATCCTGCGCCCGCTGCTGGCCGCCACCGGCGCGCCGAAGCAGGGCAAGATGGTGATCGGCACCGTCAAGGGCGACATCCACGACATCGGCAAGAACCTCGTCGGCATGATGATGGAAGGTGCCGGCTTCGACGTCATCGATCTCGGCATCAACAATGCGGTGGAAAAATACCTCGACGCCATCGAGCAGCACCAGCCCGACATTATCGGCATGTCGGCGCTTTTGACCACGACCATGCCTTACATGAAGGTCGTCATCGACACGATGAAGGAAAAGGGCATCCGCGACGACTATGTCGTCCTGGTCGGCGGCGCGCCGCTAAACGAGGAATTCGGCAAGGCCGTCGGCGCCGATGCCTATTGCCGCGACGCGGCTGTGGCGGTCGAGACCGCCAAGGACTTCATGAAGCGCAAGCATAACGTGCGCGCTTCAGCCTGATCTGTTACGCAAGGCGTCTGGGCCACAATCGAAAGCCGCGCCTTGCAGCGCGGCTTTTTTGTTCCAGCTATTGGAACGGATGGCTGCGTCAGGGTTTGGTGACGGTGTCGTCGACGGCTTTCGCAGTCGATTTGATATCCCGGCCGACACCACGGACGGTGTTGGCACAGGCCGTAAGCGCCAGGATGCAGGCAAGGATTGCAATCGGCGCAAGGCGTAACAGTTTCATGGACGGTTTATCCCTCTCTCGATAGATTCGCCCCACAGCAACGAAGGCCGCTTCGACCGGGTTCCATGGCCAGAATGCAAAAAACGAAACCGAATCAGGACGACAGGCTGCTAGTCATCGCCTGCGGAATGATTGCGCGCGAAGTTTTGGCCGTCAAGGAGCAGCTCAAGCTCGACCATCTCGACCTGACCTGCCTGCCGGCGGAGTTCCATTTCTACCCCGACCGCATCGCACCGGCGATGGACAAGGCGATCGAAAAGGCCAAGGCGGAAGGCTATAGCAACATCTTCGTTGGCTATGCCGATTGCGGTACCGGCGGCATGCTCGACCGGGTCCTGGAGAAGCACGGCGTCGAGCGCATGGCCGGGCCGCACTGCTTTGCCTTCTACCAGGGCATGGACGCCTATGCGAAGGTCGCCGACGACGACATGATGTCGTTCTACATGACCGATTTCCTGTGCCGCCAGTTCGACGCCTTCTTCATGAAGCCGCTCGGCCTCGACAAGCACCCGGAGCTGATCAAGGACTATTTCGGCAACTACCAGAAGCTGATCTACATCGCCCAGACCGACGATCCGGAACTCGACAAGGTCGCCGAGAAGGCCGCGAAGATGCTTGGCCTCGCCTATGAGCGCCGCTCGACCGGCTATGGCGACCTGACGGCTGAATTGGCGCGGGTGGCGGCACATCCAGAAGAATTGCGTTAGGCGCCCGACTTCGGATTATTTGCTCTCCGGTTGCGGATCCGACACGAAATCGACAACGCGGCCGTTGTCTAACCGGATCGGCCCTCTTGCAGTTGGATCCTTGCGCAAAGCCTCTGCAAGCAGAGCGTCGACTGTGTCGAGATTGACCTGCAGAATTGTGCGGTCGCCCAGTTCCCAGTACTCGCCTTCATCGAAGACGTCGAACTTGTCGAAAAAAGGAGCAACTTTGCGAAGCAACTCGATGATCTCGATATGCGCCTCCGACCCCGCAAACTGGGTCTTGCAATATTGCTGCATGAAGAGGTCCCTGTCGAACTCGAACCTTAGGCGATCCGACTTGGGATGCGGCTGGCATTCTATCCCCAAGACCGGGCCGATATAGTCAACGCTGCGTTCGTCGATGACCCGGTTGAGAACCATTTCGGCCTCGTCTATCGGCCGAAATCGCCAGTCTCGAGCGATGGCAAGCGCTTCAACTTCCTGCAACAGCGCAACATATTGTTCCTCTCCGCGCAGTTGTCCCTCAAAATGGATTGTAACCCCCACGCGCACCTCCCGCGGAACATACCGCTGTTTAAGCACGGATGACAGGCCGCCGCGAATGGGTAAGTGTGCACTGGAAGATAGAATCGGCTGCTCCAGCCGCGCCAACATGGATACCACCGATGACCCCTCGCGTCCTGCTCGCCGCCCTTGGCCTCCTCTGCCTCGTCTTGCCCGCTCGCGCCGACGGCGAGGTGCAGAAGATCATCACGCCTGCCGACAAGGTTCGCCTCGACAAATATGGCGAGACCCGCAAGGCGGCGCTGGCCGAGGCAAAAGCGGGAGACCCGGCTGAGGTCAGCCAACTCGACGCGCTGCTGGCAAAGCCGATAGTGGCCTTTTCCGACAAGGACCTGAGCGGCAACTGGCAATGCCGAACCATCAAGGTGGGCCTGACCGGCCCGCTGGTCATCTATGGCTGGTTCAAGTGCAAGGTCACGGACGATGGCTCCGGCTGGCAGCTGGAAAAGGTCAGCGGCTCGCAACGCACCAAGGGCCGTTTCTTCGACGATAGCGAAAAACGCGCGATCTATCTCGGCTCCGGCTATGTCAATGACAACAAGCCAAAACCCTATGGCAGCGGCCCGGAAAGCGACCAGGTCGGCTATGCCTTCCGCACCAGCGCCAATGAATGGCGCATCGAATTCCCGGCGCCCTACTACGAATCGAAACTTGACATCATCGAGTTCAAGCGCTGATCCGTTGGTCTCTCGCTGGCCCGGCGCTCATCAAGATTTAACCTCGCCCGGCACAGAATTGAGCCGGGCGGCGCACGGCAAATGGTTGCGCGCCGGCAAGAAAGCGCGCCATGGCATCAGCGGTTGAAAAAAGTGCTGCGATCGTCATCGTCACCGAAGGCGGGCCGCACATCTGGGCCATCGTCAACGCCATCGCCGACCAGTTCGGTCCTGTCAGCGTCATCCTCGAAAGCCCTGAATCCAAAAAACAATTGCTGCTCGGCCGGGCGCGCCGCCAGGGGTTGTTTTCGGCCATCGGCCAGCTTGGCACGATGGTGCTGACCAGGCTCGGCAAACGCTTCTTCGCCGGGCACGCGGAGCGGCTGATCGCAGCGCAA
The DNA here is from genome assembly GCF_040320805.1 of Mesorhizobium sp. M0615. Taxonomy (NCBI): domain Bacteria; kingdom Pseudomonadati; phylum Pseudomonadota; class Alphaproteobacteria; order Hyphomicrobiales; family Phyllobacteriaceae; genus Mesorhizobium; species Mesorhizobium sp. M0615. Next base: position 211,132 of record NZ_JAMYQI010000005.1, read on the forward strand.
AAACTGCAGACAGAGCCGAGGCCGGGACAAAAGATCATCCACGTCTCCTCCGCCGACGGGCCCGATTGCCTGCAGGCGGTCGCCGACATCCGCCCGGGCGTGGTGCTGCTCGCCGGCTGCCGGATTTTGTCCCGGCAGACGCTGGCGCAAATGCCCTGCCCGGTGCTCAACTACCACGCCGGCATCGCGCCCAAATACCGCGGCATGAATGGCGGCTACTGGGCGCTGGCCTCCGGCGATCTCCAGAATTTCGGCACCACCGTGCATCTGGTCGACCCCGGCGGCGACACCGGCGGCGTGTTGAAACAGGCGCGCGGCAAGCCGGAGCCCGGCGACATCATTTCGAGCTATGCGTTGCGCCAGGCGGCGTTCTCGCGCGACATCTGCGTCGAGGCGGTCCGCGACGCCTTGGACGGAAAGTTGGCCACGATCGACCCCGGCCTGCCGTCGAAACAATGGTACCATCCGACGATCTGGTTCTATCTCTGGACCGGCCTGACCAAGCGGGTTTGGTAGCCAGCCTTCCCTCGGAATCTCGCCTTTCTTTTTGCGACGTCCAATAGCGTCGCTTTTGAATGCGCGCGCGTCGTCCCATAACAAGCAGCCCCACTGCGCATCCGGCAATGCTCGCACCTGCTGGACAAAGTGGTGGAGCGTCGTTTCCCTCGTGGACGCACGGCGCTCTACAGGGAGTGAGAGAATTCATGGCCGATCTGATCGTCGTCTATTGGCGCGACATCCCCGCCCAGGTCATCGTCAAGAAGGGCCGGCAGAACGCCAAGCGCGAACTGCCGCTGCGCTTCACCGAGGCGATCGATATGTGCGCCATGCGCACCGGCGCCGGCGGCACCGACGATTACCTCGCCGAATGGCGCAAGGCCGATCCGATCCCGGTCGGCGACGACCTCGAAGCCGAGGTCGAGAAGGCATTCAGCGACATCGACGCGAAATACGACCGCGAGCGGCTGGTCGCTCTGGTCAAGGCAGGCGGGAAAGAAAATGTCTGAAACCACTCCTGCCAAAGAGGGGCCAAGGGTTACCCAGCCGGTTACCCAGGCCACTCAGGTCAAGAAAGCAGCGCCGAAATCGGACTACAAGCCGGCCGACGTATCGCCGCAGCGGCGCGTGCAGCGCTCGTTTGCGATCAGGCTGTGGTCGATCCGCCACTCGCGATTGCTCGAATGGTTCTACTCCAGGTTCGCCGACATGTTCCTGCTTCTTCATCCGCTTTGGAAAGGCCTCGGCTATGGGCGCGTCGAGGCGCCGATCAAGTTTGTCGAAAGGCGCGTCAAGGGCTTCATGTTCGACTGCCGCATGTGCGGCCAGTGCATCCTGTCCTCGACCGGCATGTCGTGCCCGATGAACTGCCCCAAACAGCTGCGCAACGGCCCGTGTGGCGGCGTGCGCGCCAACGGCAATTGCGAGGTCGAGCCCGACATGCCTTGCGTCTGGGTCAAGGCCTGGGAAGGTTCGCGGAACATGGAGCATGGCGACAGGATCCTGACCGTTCAGAAGCCCGTAGACCAGTCGCTGCGCGAAACCTCGGCCTGGCTGCGGGTGACGGCGCAGTCGGCAGCGGCCCGTGAAGCCGCTGCCAAAGCCAACACTGGAGCGGCCGCGTGATCGGCCGCCAGCGCGACGAAAACCCGGCCGGCATCCATCTGCCGCTCGATCCCCTGCCCGGCCACTCCTCACGTGGCCGACTGGAGCGTGTGCTGCGGCGCGGCGAATTCGCGGTCACCACCGAGCTCAACCCGCCCGACAGCGCCGATCCCGAAGACGTCTATAACCGCGCGAAAATCTTCGACGGCTGGGTCGACGCCATCAATGCCGTCGATGCCTCCGGCGCCAACTGCCACATGTCGTCGGTCGGCATTTGCGCGCTGCTCACCCGCATGGGCTACGCGCCGATCATGCAGATCGCCTGCCGCGACAGGAACCGCATCGCCATCCAGGGCGACGTGCTGGGCGGTGCCGCCATGGGGGTCGCCAACATGCTGTGCCTCACCGGCGACGGCGTCCAGGCCGGCGACCAGCCCGGCGCCAAGCCTGTCTTCGACCTCGATTCCATGTCGTTGCTGGAAACCTGCCGCATCATGCGCGACAACGGCAAGTTCCTGTCCGGCCGCAAGTTGACGACGCCGCCGCAAATTTTCCTCGGCGCCGCCGTCAACCCCTTCGCGCCACCCTTCGATTTCCGCCCGATCCATCTCGGCAAGAAGATCGCCGCCGGCGCGCAGTTCGTGCAGACGCAGTATTGCTTCGACGTGCCGATGTTCAGAACCTTCATGCAGAGGGCGCGGGACTTGGGGCATACGGAAAAGGTTTTCATCCTGTGCGGCGTCGGCCCGCTGGCTTCGGCCAAGACGGCCAAATGGATCCGCTCCAACGTGCCGGGCATTCATATTCCCGATACCATCATCAAGCGGCTGGAAGGCGCGCAGGACCAGAAGAAGGAAGGCAAGCAGCTCTGCACCGACATCATCAACGAGGTGAAGGAAATTCCTGGTGTCTCCGGCATCCATGTGATGGCCTACCGCCAGGAGGAATATGTCGCCGAGATCGTCGATGAATCGGGTGTGCTGAAAGGCCGCCAGCCATGGAAACGTGAGATCCGCCACGACGATCAGATGGTCGCCGACCGGCTCGAGAGCATACTGCACGACGACATTACCGAAACGCAGGTGGACATGGTGAAGACCGCGCACTGACAGCGCGGACGGCCAGCCATTCGCTTGAATGAAACCAGACAACGATATAAAGAAATCTTTATATCAGGCGGAGAAACTTCATGACCCGGACCATCGTCGCCTCGGCGACACGAGAGATCATCATCGGCTTCGACCAGCCTTTCTGCGTCATCGGCGAGCGCATCAACCCGACCGGCCGCAAGAAGCTGGCCGCCGAGATGATCGCCGGCAATTTCGAGACCGTCATCAAGGATGCGCTGGAACAGGCCGCCTGCGGCGCCACCATGCTCGACGTCAATGCCGGCGTCACCTCCGTTAATCCGAACGAAACCGAACCCGGCCTGCTCGTGCAGACGCTGGAGATCGTCCAGGGCCTGGTCGACCTGCCGCTGTCGATCGACTCGTCGGTGACCGCCGCCATCGAGGCAGCGCTCAAGGTCGCCAAGGGCCGGCCGCTGGTCAACTCCGTGACTGGCGAAGAGGAAAAGCTCGAAGCCATCCTGCCGCTGGTCAAGAAGTACAACGTTCCAGTCGTCGCCATCTCCAACGACGAGACCGGCATTTCGATGGATCCGGATGTGCGCTTCGCCGTCGCCAAGAAGATCGTGCAGCGCTGCGCCGATTTCGGCATTCCGGCGCATGACGTCGTCGTTGACCCGCTGGTGATGCCGATCGGCGCGCTCGGCGATGCCGGCCGCCAGGTCTTCGCGCTGTTGCGCCGCCTGCGTGAAGAGCTCAAGGTCAACACCACCTGCGGCCTGTCCAACATCTCGTTCGGCCTGCCGCACCGCCACGGCATCAACGCCGCCTTCATCCCGATGGTGATCGGCGCCGGCATGACCTCGGCGATCATGAACCCGGTGCGCCCGCAGGAAATGGAAGCCGTGCGCGGCGCCAATGTGCTCAACGGCACCGACGAGAACTGCACCAACTGGATCAGGACCTACAAGGACTACAAGCCGGCCGAAGGCGGTCAGGCGGTCGCAGCGCCCACCGCGGTTAACGCTCCGGGCGAAGGCGGCGGCAATGGCAATGGCGGTCGCCGTCGCGGCGGCCGTGAAGCCCGCATGGCCAGGGGATAGAGCGAGACAGGACACGGTTTTCTTGACAGATCAAGACCGCACAAGGCCTGAAATGCCGAACTGGCAGGTAATTCTGCGAGTGGCTTTTTGCAGCGTATTTATGCTTTTGGCCGGGTCCTATGCCTTCGGCTATCTGAGTCATGAATACCTCCGGTATTTTGTTCTGTGTATCTACGCCACTGCCTTTCTAATGTTTGTCCTGATCGCATTTCCACTTCTGCTCGGGGCAATTCCCGCAAGGACATTGGACCGGCAAAGACTGGACAATTTCTCCATGTTTTGGCTGCGATGGTATCCGCTGCCGCTCATCGCTTCCTATCTGGCAAGCCTCGCATATGTGAAATCTTTTCCCAGTGCCGGCTTAGTCGAGTAATGAAAATATGAACTCGCCTGCAAACATTACCGATCCGCTCGTGCTGTTCATGCCGTCAGGCAAGCGCGGGCGGTTTCCTGTCGGCACGCCGGTGCTCGACGCCGCGCGCCAGCTCGGTGTCTATGTCGAAAGCGTCTGCGGCGGCCGCGCCACCTGTGGGCGCTGCCAGATCGAGGTGCAGGAAGGCAATTTCGCCAAGCACAAGATCGTCTCGTCCAACGACCACATCTCGCCCAAGGGCGCCAAGGAAGAGCGCTACGAGCGCGTCCGCGGCCTGCCCGAGCGGCGCCGCCTCTCCTGCTCGGCGCAGATCCTCGGCGACCTCGTCATCGACGTGCCGCAGGACACGGTCATCAATGCACAGACCATCCGCAAGGATGCCGACACCCGCGTCATCGCCCGCGATTCAGCGATCCGCATGTGCTATGTCGAGATCGAAGAGCCCGACATGCACAAGCCGCTCGGCGATCTCGACCGCCTCAAGATCGCGCTGATGAAGGATTGGGGCTTCAAAAACCTCGAATTTGACTTCTACCTGATGCCGCAGGTGCAGGGCATCTTGCGCAAGGGTAATTGGACCGCCACCGCCGCCATCCACAAGGACGCCGAAAGCGACATCGCCCGCGTCATAGCACTCTGGCCCGGCCTCAAGAACGAAGCCTATGGGCTGGCCTGCGATATCGGCTCGACCACCATCGCCATGCATCTGGTGTCGTTGCTGTCGGGCCGCGTCGCCGCCTCGTCGGGCACGTCGAACCCGCAGATCCGCTTCGGCGAGGATCTGATGAGCCGCGTCTCCTATGTGATGATGAACCCGGACGGCCGCGAAGGCATGACGGTCGCCGTGCGCGAGGCGATCTCGGGCTTGGTCGACAAGGTTTGCGCCGAAGGCAATGTCCAGCGCAACGACATCCTGGACAGCGTCTTTGTCGGCAATCCGATCATGCACCATCTGTTTCTCGGCATCGATCCGACCGAGCTCGGCGGCGCGCCCTTTGCGCTCGCCGTCTCGGGCGCGGTGCGCATCAAGGCCTCCGATATCGGCCTGAAGCTCAACCAGGGCGCGCGCCTCTATATGCTGCCTTGCATCGCCGGCCATGTCGGCGCCGACGCCGCAGCCGTGACGCTGTCGGAAGGTCCGCACCGCCAGGACGAGATGATGCTGATCGTCGACGTCGGCACCAATGCCGAGATCGTGCTCGGCAACCGCGCGCGGGTCGTGGCTGCTTCTTCTCCGACCGGTCCGGCCTTCGAGGGCGCCGAAATCTCCGGCGGCCAGCGCGCCGCGCCCGGCGCCATCGAGCGCGTGCGAATCGATCCCGATACGCTGGAGCCGAAATACCGCGTCATCGGCTCGGAACTGTGGTCCGATGAACCGGGCTTCCTCGACAGCGTGCAGGCGACCGGCGTCACCGGCATTTGCGGCTCGGGCATCATCGAGATCGTGGCCGAGATGTATCTCGCCGGCATCATCTCCGAGGATGGCGTTGTCGATGGCTCCCTGGCCGCCCGCTCCCCACGCGTCACCGCCAATGGCCGCACCTTCTCCTATGTCTTGAAGGAAGGCGAACCCAAGATCACCATCACCCAGACCGACGTGCGCGCCATTCAGCTCGCCAAGGCAGCACTCTATGCCGGCACCAAGCTTTTGATGGAAAAGCAGAACACCGAACACGTCGACCGCATCCATTTCGCCGGCGCCTTCGGCTCGTTCATCGATCCGAAATACGCCATGGTGCTCGGCCTGATCCCGGATTGCGACCTCGACAAGGTCTCGGCCGTCGGCAACGCCGCCGGCGCCGGTGCGCGCATGGCCCTGCTCAATCGTGGCTATCGCCGCGAGATCGAGGACACAGTCAGCCACATCGAGAAGATCGAGACGGCACTGGAGCCGAAATTCCAGGAGCATTTCGTCTACGCGATGGCGCTTCCCAACAAGGTCGATCCGTTCCCGAAACTGTCGGCGGCGGTGAAATTGCCGCCACGCAAGACCGTCAGCGAGGATGGCGTCGCCGGCGACGCCGCCCCGCGACGGCGTTCGCGCGAAGGCCATGCCGCCAGGCGCAGCCGGGAATAAGCCGCCTTACGAAGGCCGCCAATTCGCCCAATTTCATTTGTATGCAAATGTTTCCAGATCGCACCGATCTGGAAACGGAAACGCTGTTTTGGCGCAATCCGTCCGATACAGACGTGAAGCATTTAACGGACATCGAATGGCGGACCGGAGTATTCCGCCGCCACAACGCTCCAAAGGAGAATAGAGATGTTCGAGACCCTCGGCCGTTTTCGTGCGGCCATGAAGAATGCACAGGCCGTGCGCGCCATGAACAACCTGCCACCCGAAATCCAGAAGGACATCGGCTGGCCGTGTCGCCGCGCATCGACGCCCAGACCAACCTGTCGCGTCTGATCCTGGGCTCGGGCCGCTGATGACCTTCGCCGACAAGTGCAAATTGCTAACCAAGCGCCGGGGCCGCCGTGTGGTCCCGGCTGCGACCGACATCAAGCTGCGCGCCGCGCTGCTGCCCCGGCGCTGAGCCGCGCTGCGCAGAGCCGCGGACGTGGCTGATCAAACAACCGTGTTGGCTTGGGCCAGAATCTTGACATTTCGGCTGGAGGTACGATCTTCGAGATAGTGGGGAATTCTTCTAGTCGGCTGCTACCGAACTTGTGTATTCGAATGCCCAGTTTCAAAAGCCACCTCGTTTCCTTCATCCTCCGGCACAGCCGCAAGAAGGCATTTGCCAGCCCGGAAAACCTGCAGCGCTGGATCGCCTATGCCCGCAAGACCGAGGATCATCATCCCCCGGCATTGCTGCGGGAGCGGCTCGATATCACCGAGCGCAGCGTCGATGGCTTTCCCGTCTACGAGATCGCGCCGAAGGCGGGCGAACGCAGGCGCATCCTCTACATGCATGGCGGCGCCTATGTCTTCCAGATCACATCCTATCATTGGGGGTTGATCGCCGAGATGGCCGAGCGCTTGGGTTTCGGTATCACCGTGCCGATCTATCCCATTGCGCCGGAGCATGATTTCCACGCCATGTTCGGCATGGTCGGCGACGTCTACCGGCAGATGCTGGATGAGACGGACGCCGAAGACATCGTCTTCATGGGCGATTCCGCGGGCGGCAACATGGCCGTCGTGCTGACCATGATGGTGGCTGAGGAAGGCCTGCCCTTGCCGTCGCGCCACGTGCTGATTTCACCCGGCCTCGACATGTCGCTGTCCAACCCCGAAGTGTTCGAGGCGGAACGCAACGATCCGTGGCTCGGCATTTCCGGCGGGCTGGAAGCGATCCGCATGTACAGTGCCGGCATCGATCGCAGGGACTGGCATATCAGTCCGCTCTATGGCGACCTCTCGGTGCTGCCGCAGACCCTGCTTCTGACCGGCTCGCACGACCTGCTCAGCCCCGACAATCTGATCTTCGCCAAAAAGGCGCGCGCTGCCGGCGTCGATATCGACGTCGTCTATGAGGAAGGCATGTTCCACGTCTGGCCGCTGATCGAGATGCCGGAGGCGCGTCGCGCCAGGGACAGCATCGTCGCCTTCCTTGAAGGTGAGCCCACCAAGCGGCGCGCAACCGCGCGGCGCACGGCGCGACCCGCTCTCGCGGCGCGCCCCGCCCAAGCAGCGGAATAGCAGAGCAATTCCAGGAAAAGTGTAAAACGGTTTTCCCGGGAAAAGCGTGTAGCGCTTTCCCTTGGGAATTGCGTCAAAACAAGGAGTTAGAGCGGCTCGCCGTTTCCGTGAAACGGTGAACCGCTCTAGAACTTGCCGGTTTCGCGGAAAAGCTCGAACGTCGCACGGATATGGTCGGCGACGGCCTTGACCGGCGCGCTGGCGTCCGGCGACACCACCATCGCCAGATTGTAGGTGCCGATATCGGGCATGCCGTCCTTCGGGCAAAGCTCGACCATGTCGTTGCCCAGGAACGACTTCGGCAACGGTGCAACCGCGAGATCCGACATGATGGCGGCGCGCTGGCCGGCCGTGTGGGCGCTCATATAGGCGATGCGGTAGTTGCGGCCTTCACGGCTCAGCGCATCGAGCGCGCCGGCCCGCCAGGCGCAGCCCTCTTCCCACAGCGACACCGGCAAAGGCTCGCGCAGATGCGCGCTGCCGCCCTTGGCGCCGGCCCAGACGATCGGCTCGGTGAGCAGCACCTCGGCGCCGAGTGCGCTGGTCTTGTAGGAATTGGTCAGCAGCGTGATGTCGAGCGCCCGGTCGTCCATGCGGCGGCGCAGATTGCTGCTCTGGTCGATGGTGACGTCGACGGCAATCGACGGATGCGACTGCGCGAAACGCTTCAGCACATGCGGCAACACGCGCTCGCCATAGTCGTCCGGCGAGCCGAGCCGCACCACGCCGACGATCTCGGGGATGATGAACTTCGACACCACCTCGCGGTTGATCGACAACAGCCGGCGGGCATAACCGAGCAGCATCTCGCCATCGGTGGTCAGCGTCACCGAGCGCGCGTCGCGCGCAAAGACCGAGCGGCCGAGAATGTCTTCGAGCTTCTTGATCTGCATGGAGACCGCCGACGGCGTGCGGAACACCGCATTGGCCGCGGTGGTGAAGCTGCCGGTCTCGGCAATGGCCACGAAGGTGCGCAAAACGTCGAGATCGAGCAGCGGCAGCGGATGATTGAGCGGGGCGTTCATCGGGATCGACCTTCAATTTTTCTGATGTGAAGCATCATTCCATTTCGTTTGATTGAACATCAGATTGGGAGGATAGTCAACTCCATCGAAGGCAGGACGTGCCATGACCCAAACGCTCCTGACGCGGAATTGCACTCGATGCGGAATATCCAGGCGACGGAACGCGTTCATGCGGGACGTGCCACAACCAAAGGTAAATGAAATGTCTATCCTGTCGTCCATCGGTCGGCTTGCGACCGAGTTCAGCGCGGCCCGCGCCCGCTTCCAGACCGAACGTGCGATCCGCTCGCTGCCGATCGAACTGCAGAAGGATATCGGCTGGCCTGAAGCTGCCGACACCAAGACCGGTGCACGCCACGGCGTCGGATCCTGGGCTGGAGCAAAGTAAACCATTGTGTACCATGTGCTGAAGGCCTGCCGCGCAGACCAGCCCGGCAGGCCTTCTCTATTTGCCCCGCAGGCTTCTCCAACTTATTTGCATTCAAATGATTTTCAGAGCCGTGTCGCCGCTGCATGGCGCATATGCGTCACTTGCATGGCGCCTCAATGTCGCCGGTAACACGCTGTAAGTAATCGTAAATTTTGGGCACCATGCCCAATAATGTCGCAACCGATGTCGCATTTCCATTCAAGCGCTTCGCATTTGCGATTTAGTTTCTGCTCACGCGGCCCTATATCAACGCCAGCAAACGAGCTGCCCCACTCCATCAAGCGAAGGCGACCCGTCTGAGCAACCGATAGGAGATGATGATGAAGCTTTTTGCCCGCCTCTTTGCCCGCCGCGAAATGAACCTGACGACCGCTCTCGAGCGCCAGCGCCTTGCCAACACCATGCCCGGCCAGACCGGCGCCATGAATGCGGTGCGCCTCGGTTTCGTTGCCTGAGATAACGGCTAGCGCTCAGCGCTTCCCTGCCGCTGCCGATAGTCGATAACAGCGCCGCTTCGGTTTGACCGAAGCGGCGTTTCTCGTTTTCGGCACCTATGCCGCCACCACCATGCCCAATCCGTCGGCAGCCCGTCCCTGTCATCCCGGACGATTGCCCATTTGCGACCCATGTCGCAAATATAGTTTCCGCTTAGCCCCCTAGCCAATTGACAGGAATGGTTTTTCCTGATGTCGCTGTGCTGTTCGCGACATCCTGTTCGCGCCATGGCTGCGTGAGGTTCCCTTGAACGCCGTAAAGCATCCGATCAAGCGATCGTTTGTATTCTTCCTTGTCCCGGACTTCACCATGATCGCCTTTGCGACGGCGCTCGACCCGCTGCGCTCGGCCAACCGCATGCTCGGCTATGAGGCCTATCGCTGGCGCCTCGCCAGCATCGACGGCAAGCCGGTGCGCGCCTCCAACGGCGTCGAATGCGCCGTCAACACCTCGCTCGAGGAAGAGCGCAAGAAAATGGCCGGGCCGGATCGGCCGAACATGGCCATCGTCTGCAGCGGCATGAATGTCGAGCGCTACCAGAACAGGTCGGCCTTCGCCTGGCTGCGCGAGGAATATAACAGAGGCGTCGCCGTCGGTGGCCTGTGCACCGGCGCGCATATCCTTGCCGCCGCGGGCCTGCTCTCCAACAAGCGCTGCGCCATCCATTGGGAAAACCTGCCGGGCTTTTCCGAGGCTTTTCCGAAGGCCAATGTCTTTGCCGACCTCTTCGAGATCGACCAGAACATCTACACCTGCGCCGGCGGCACCGCCGCCCTCGACATGATGCTGAAGCTGATCGGCGACGATTTCGACGACAATCTGGTCAACCGCGTGTGCGAGCAGGTGTTGACCGACCGCGTGCGCAGCCCGACCGACCGCCAGCGCCTGCCGCTGCGCGCCCGCCTTGGCGTGCAGAATTCCAAGGTGCTGACCATCATCGAGCTGATGGAGGGCAACCTCTCCGAACCGCTGTCGCTGATCGAGATCGCCGACCATGTCGACCTGTCGCGCCGCCAGATCGAGCGCCTGTTCCGCACCGAGATGGGCCGCTCCCCTGCCCGCTACTATCTCGAGATTCGCCTCGACCGTGCCCGGCATCTGCTGATCCAGTCATCGATGCCGGTGGTCGAGGTAGCGGTCGCCTGCGGCTTCGTCTCGGCGTCGCATTTCTCCAAATGCTACCGCGAACTCTATGCCCGCTCGCCGCAGCAGGAGCGCGTCGACCGCAAGCAATTGCTGGCGGCCTGATCCGAAAACGCACTCAGGCTTCGGCGGGCTGCGCCTGTACTGTGCGCATCGCCTCGACGCGGATATCCTCGGTCAGCCGCGCCTTCAGGCCTGAGAACTCCGGGCTGGTCTTCAGCGTGTAGTGGCGTGGATGGGGCAGGTCGATGGCGACATCCGACTTGATGCGGCCTGGCCGCGCGCTCATCACGATTACCCGCGAAGCCATGAAGATCGCCTCCTCGATGTCGTGGGTGACGAACAGCACCGTCTTCTTGCGCCGCTCCCAGATGCCGAGCAGCAGTTCCTGCATCAGTCCGCGCGTCTGGTTGTCGAGCGCACCGAACGGCTCGTCCAGCAACAGGATTTCGGGGTCGTTGGCCAGCGCCCGGGCGATCGCCGTGCGCTGCTGCATGCCGCCGGACAGCTGCTTTGGCCAATGGTTCTCGAAGCCCTTGAGCCCGACGAGGTCGACATAGGAAGCGACGATCCCGTCTCGCTCCTTTTCGGCCATGCCGCGTTCGCGCAGGCCGAAGGCGATATTCTGCGCCACCGTCAGCCACGGAAACAGCGTGTAGGACTGGAACACCATGCCGCGATCCGGTCCCGGCTGCGTCACCGCGTTGCCGTCAAGCAGCACACGGCCTTCGCTCGGCGCTTCCAGTCCGGCAACGATCCTGAGCAGCGTCGACTTCCCGCAGCCGGACGGCCCCAGAATGGTGATGAAGTCGTTGGCCGCGACCGCAAGGTCGACCGGCATCAGCGCCTTGACCGGCTGCCCGCCGCGCACGCCGGCGAAGGTTCGCGAGACGCCTTCGATAAGCAACTTGCTCATGCCAGGCTCCAGGGGAAGAGCCAGCGATTGAACGCCTTGAAGGCGAAGTCGGACAACAGTCCGATCAGCCCGATGACGATGATGCCGAAGATGATCTGCCCTGTCGCCAGCCGCGACTGGCTGTTGATGATCATGTAGCCGATGCCTGAGGACGAACCGATCAGCTCGGCGACGATGACATAGGTCCAGGCCCAGCCGAGCACCAGCCGCAGCGTTTCGGCAATCTCGGGCGCATTGGCCGGCATGATGACCCGTTTGACGATACCGTTGTTGGTCGAGCCCAGCGTATAGGCCGCCTCGACCAGGTCGCGCCGCGTCGAGCCCACCTTGACCGCGACGATCAGGATGATCTGGAACACCGAGCCGACGAAGATGACCAGCAGCTTTTCCAGCTCGCCAATGCCGGCCCACAGGATGAGCAGCGGAATGAAGGCCGAAGCCGGGAGGTAGCGGGCGAAGGAGACGAACGGCTCCAGAAACGCCTCTATTGGTTTCCAGGCGCCCATGGCGATGCCGATCGGCACGGCGACGATCGACGCCAGCAGGAACCCGCCGAAGACCCGCCAGATGGTGATCAATATGTCGAGCCAGAAGCGGTCCTCGACCAGCAGCCGCCAACCATCCCGCAGCATCGACAGCGGGTCGGCGAGGAAGATGCGGTTGACGTGGCCGCCAAGCGTGATCCACGCCCAGAAGGCGACGAACAGCACGAAGAAGGAAATGCCAAGCACGGTTCGAATGCCCGGCGACACCGGATGCAAGGGGCGCATCTTCAGATCGTCCGCATCGTCAAATCATCACTTGTCCAGGAGAGAGCGACGGCCTAGGCGCCGCCGCACAATGGTCAAAGGCGAGGCCTGTCAGTTCGCCACCGCGCTGGTGTCGGCCAGCGTGGCAACATCTGGCGCTTCCTTGATCAACCCCATCTGCAGCAGAAGCTCGCCGGCGGTCTTGGAAAAGTCCTGGAATTCCTTGGTGAAGAACTGCTTGTTCTCCGCCTTGTCGGCCCATTTCAGGTATTTCGCCGAATCCTCGAATTCTTTCGCAGACTGCTTCACGTCGGCGCCCATGATCTCGTAGGATCTCTGCGGATCGCTCTTGATCAGGTCGAGCGCTTCGAAATAACTGTCGGCCAGCGCCTTGGCGGCGTCGGGATTGGCGGTGAGGAATTCAGGCGTGCAGCCGACCGTGTCGAGCACCATCGGGTAGTCGAGCGTGGTCGCCAATATGTGGCCCTGATCGGACTTGTCGCGCACCGCCGAGATGAACGGCTCATAGGTGACCGCCGCATCGTTCTGGCCGGCCAGGAAGGCTTGCGCCGCCGCATCCGGTTCCAGGTTGACGACGGTCACATCCTTGGTCGACAGGCCGTTCTTGTTCAGCACCCAGGCCAGCATGAAATAGGGCGACGTGCCCGGCGCCGAGGACGCGACATTCTTGCCCTTGAGGTCGGCGACGGTCTTGATGTCGTTGCGCACGACAATGCCGTCGGCGCCATAGGATTTGTCGAGCTGGAAGATCTGCTTGGTGGTCACCCCTGAGGCGTTCCACACCAGCCAGGTCTCGACCGTGGTGGCGGCGCATTGCAGATCGCCGCTGGCGATGGCGAGCGGCCGGCTGGCCTGCGGCACCTTCTTCAGGGTCACGTCGAGGCCATGCTTCTCGAAGATGCCGGCCTGCTTGGCGAGCGTCAGCGGCGCAAAGCCGGTCCATCCGCTGATGCCGATGGTGACCGATGTGGCAGCCTCGGCCGGCACGGATATTGCAGCCGCAAGCGCCAATGCCGCGGCAGCGACGATGGTCTTGTTCATGTCGGTTCCCCTTGTTTTTTCGGATGCCGAATTGTGTCACAGACGCCCATGGGCTTGTCAATGAAACCGGCCCTTCACGGCAGCGTGATGATGCGAACGCTAACGCGCATCGAACATCCAGCTGCGGTCGCGCCACATCTTTTCGCCGACCTGGCAGTCGGTCGGCCGGTCCTGCGCCAGCACCACCGGCGGATGCCCGGCCTCCTCGCGCGCCCGTTGCGGCGAAGCGGCGCCGGCCAGCTCCAGCACCAGCTTGCGGCGGATGGCTTCGGGAAACTGCGTCCAGTCATTGACCGGGATCATGAAGGATCCGGGACCGCCGATGACGCAGTCGCTGTAGTAGCGGTCGAGATTGTTGACGTCATAGGCGCCGCCGAACCCGCCGCGCGTCATCAGCGGCAGGCCGTTGATGATGATGCCTTGCTTGACCACCGCGTCTCGGGTGATGTCAACGGGCGCGCCCTGGTTGTTGGGTCCGTCGCCGGAAATATCGATGACGCGCTTTGTCCCCTGAAAACCGCTTTCGGCGAAGAGATCGCTGCCGAATTCCAGCGCGCCGGAAATCGAGGTGCGCCGGGCGCTGGCCGGCGCATGGGCGGAAAGCTGCGCGGCCACCCGCTCGGCATCGGCCCGGCTGGCGATCACCGTCCACGGCACGACGACCTGCTGCGTGGTCGCACCCGCCCATTCGACATAGGTGACGGCGACCTTGCCGTAGGCGCCATCGGCGATAGCCTGCAGCACATTGTCGTGCGTCAGCGCCGCCGCATAGCCGTGACGCTGGATTTCGAGTTCGCCCGGCGACATCGACAGCGACACATCGACCGCCAGCACCAGCTCGACGTCGACCGGCTCGGCGGCTTGAACCGGCGGCACCAGCCAGAGCCCCAGCGCCAGTGCGGCGCTGCCTGAAAGGAAATGTCGTGCGCAAGAAAAAGCAGACATGCCCGAAGGTAAGCGAGAATCGGTTGTTGACAAAGCGAAAAGCCCGGCGAGGTGCCGGGCTTTTCGATGTGTTGGTTGGAACCTATGACGCTCAACTCCTCGGCTTCAAATTCTCTGGATCGTAGAGCGGCTTGTAGCCGACGGCAGCCACTTCGACCGGATAGGTCTCGCCGAAATATTCGATGGCGAACTTGCGGCCTTCCTGGGCATGGGCCCAGGGCAGATAGGCGAGGCCGATGTTCTTGCCGATGGTCGGGCCGTAGGCCATCGACGTGGTGAAGGAGCGGCGGCCGAGTTCGTCGACCAGCGTCTCGCCCGTCTTCGGATCCATCACCGGCATGGTGCCCACGGGATAGCGGGCAATGCCTTTCGCATCGACGTTCTCGGTCATCACCAGCGTGCACAGGATCGCCGGCTGGTGTTCGCGGGCGCGGTATTCGACATGTTTGGCCTTGCCGCAGAAGTCGTTCTCCTTGACCTTCGGTCGGGCAAGGTCGGCCTCGAGCAGATTGTACTCGGTCAGAAGGTCGGCGTTCTGCAGGCGCAGGCTCTTTTCCATGCGCCGGGTGTTGGCATAGGTCTCGACGCCGAACGGCATGACCCCCGTTGAGCGCAGCGCGTCCCAAACGGCCAGGCCGTCTTCGTAACGCATATGCAGTTCCCAGCCCTGCTCGCCGACATAAGAGATGCGGAAGGCGGTGACGTCCTTGCCGCCGATCCTGACCGGCTTGATCGCCGCGAACGGGAAGTTCTCGAGCGAGAGACCATCCGGATTTTCGACCACTTTCTGCAGCGTCGCCCGCGCGTTCGGTCCCCAGATGCCGATAGTGACGTATTTTTCCGTCACGTCGGTGATGGTGACGTCAAAGCCTTTGTCCTGCGCGGTGCGCTGCATGTAGCGGAAGTCGCGCGGGCCGGCGTCGGCGCCGTCGATCAGGCGGCAGCGGTCGGCCATGCGGATGACGGTGAAGTCGGCGCGCACCATGCCTTCCTCGTCGAGGAAGTGGGTGTAGATACCCTTGCCGATGTTGTTGTCGCCACCGATCTTGGCCGCGCACAGCCATTCCAGCAGCGCGACATGATCCGGCCCTTCGATGTCGTACATCGAGAAATGCGAGAGGTTGACGATGCCGCAATCCTCGCTCATCGCCAGGTGCTCGGCATTGGACACCCGCCAGAAATGGCGATTGTCCCACTCGTTCTCACGTATGGGAACCCGGTTGCCATACTTCTCCAGCAGATGCTCGTTGGCGGCATAGCCATGCGCGCGCTCCCAGCCGCCCAACTCCATGAAGTAGCCGCCGAGTTCCTTCTCACGCTCCCAGAACGGCGAGCGGCGGATGTTGCGACCTTTGGAGAACGGCTCGCGCGGATGCACCGCTGGATTGTAGACCTTCATCGCCGTCTCGGTGCAGCGATCCCAGATGAACTGCTCTTTCGTCTGGTGCGGATAGAATCGGGCATAGTCGATGGCGTGATGGTCGATTTCCGTGCGGCCGTCCGTCATCCAGTCGGCGATCAGCTTGCCCATGCCGGGGCCGTCCTTGACCCAGATGGCGACGGCGTACCAGAGGCCCCTCACCTTCTGGCTCTCGCCCATGGACGGGCCGCCATCGGCGGTCACCTGCAACAGGCCGTTGAAGGAATGGCTTTCATTGTAGCCGAGTTCGCCCAGGATCGGCGTCAGCTCCATGGCGCGCTCAAGCGGCGCCAGGATCTGCTCCATGTCGAGATCGCGCTGCGACGGTGACAGCCGCGCCTGATCCTTTTCCAGCAAATCGCGCGGATGGCAGAGGCGCGGATTGGTCTCTTCGTAATAACCCCATTCGATCTGCCCGCCCTCGGCGGTCCTGGGGTCGCCGGTGTCGCGCATATAGGCCGAATTGCCTTGGTCGCGCAGCAGCGGCCAGCCGATCTCCTTGCCGGTACCGGCAAACTCATTGTAAGGCCCGAAGAAGGTCAGCGGATGGTCGATCGGCATCACCGGCAGGTCTTCGCCGACCATTTCGGCGATCAGCCGGCCCCAGATGCCGGCGCAGACGATGACATAATCGGCCATGATCGTGCCGCGGTCGGTGACCACGCCCTTGATGCGGCCTTCCTCGACAATGAGGGATTTGGCCGGCGTGTTGGCGAACGACTTCAACTTGCCCGACGCTTCCGCCTGGTCGACCAGCTTGCCGGCGACGGTCTGCGAGCGCGGGATGACCAAGCCGGCGTCCGGATCCCACAGGCCGCCCTGCACCATGGACTCTTCGATCAGCGGGAATTTTTCCTTGATCTCGGCCGGTTCGATCAGCCGGGCGCGGGTGCCGAAGGATTTTGCCGAGGCGATCTTGCGCTTGATCTCGTCCATGCGGCTTTCGTCGCCGACGCGCGCCACTTCGAGGCCGCCAATGCGGGCGTAGTGGCCCATCTTCTCGTAGAAATCGATGGAGTAGAGCGTCGTCCAGCAGGACAGGAAATCATGGCTGGTGGTGTAGCAGAAGTCCGAGGCGTGCGCGGTCGAGCCGATGTCGGTCGGAATGCCCGATTTGTCGATGCCGACAATGTCGGTCCAGCCGCGTTCGATCAGATGATGGGCGATCGATGCGCCGACAATGCCACCCAGGCCGACGATGACGACCTTCGCCTGTTTCGGAAACTCTGCCATTGCCGCGACTCCAAGGGATAAAGCAGGCGTGTCCGCGCCCGTTCGAATGGCGCACAATATGCAGAGGACGTGGATGGAGCTACCGCCTGTTTGCGACACGTCGCGGATGCGACGCGACCCGGCGCGCCGGCGTGCCGCCAGTGGCGATCTATCTCAGGCGAAGGCCCAGATGTCCTCGGCCTGGAAGCCGACCTGATAGCCTGATGTCTTCAGCTTGACCACGACCTGGCCGATTTCGGCGGCCGGCAGCGCGCCGACCTCGACCTTGATCATGCCCGGACGATAGCGCTTGAGATCGAGCTGTTCGAAGACGATCCAGTCGGCGCCCTCGCAATCGACCAGGAAGGCGTCGATATGCGTGATGCCGTTGCGGTCGAGCAGCGTCTGCAGCGTTTCCGACGGCACCTCGATATCCCTCACGTGCGGCGCGAACTTGTTGAAATTGGCGTCGTCCTCGCCCCAGGCATTCTTGCCCGACATCAGATTGGTGTCGGTGACCGACGAGCAGCCGATGAACTCGATCGGCAGCGTGCCGGCCTCGAGTGCCGCGGCATCGAAAGTGTGGACGGTGATCGTGCCCTTGGTCTTCGTCACCGCGACCGGTTCGATGACGAAGCGTTCCGTGTCGGGATAGTTGGCGCGCAACCGCTTCTGATTGTACGGGATCGGCTCGACCAGCACGGCCCGCGCCCGCGGAATGCGGTGCAGCCACGGCGTGACGTCGTCGAACAGCGCGCCGTCGCAAGCGCCGACATTGACCATCTGGAAGGCTTGCCCACCGCCAAACCGCGCCTTCAGCGCCGCCTTGGCCAGGAATTTCGTGCCACGCAACGCGGGCCCGCGATCGAGCAGGCCGGCGGGCAGGCCGAGCGAAAGGGCGATGCGCGCCAGGCCGGAAATGGAACTCATGGCTTATCTCCAGGTATGGCCTGCAAGGCGATGGGTCGCCTTCCATTCAGGCTTGCCGACGCCCACAGCGCCATGATCGGGCCGACGAGCAAAAGGTAGGGCGGCAGAAGGTTCGGGAAGTAGATGCGGGTGTCGTGGATCGGAAAGACGGTGAATTTCGCCAGCACGCCAAGCACCAGTGCTGCAAGCAGGATGCCGGCGCGACGATCGAGCCGGAAGCCGGCGCGGCCGAGCGCAAACCACGCGGCCAGCGCCAGAACCGAGACCCCGACCCAGCTGTTGATGCTGATGGCGCGAATGAAGGATGCGGTAAACGCCTTGAGATAGGCGCCAAGCGAGAACGGCGGCTCGAAGCCATCCATATTGTAGTGCTGCTCGATGCTGGAGAACCACAGATGCGGCCACCAGCCGGGATGTTGGGCCCAGTGCGAAATCGCGAAATAGGCGACGAAGGACGCGGCAAAGCCGGCCAGCGCGCCCCATGCCCGCTGCCGGAAGACCAGCAGCAGCACGGCGAAAATGGCCAGGAACACGATGTTGTCCGGCCGCGCCATGAAGGCCATGAAAAGCAGGACAGCGGTCGCTGCCTCGCGGCCGCGCACATAAGCAAGCAGCCCGCCGAGGAACAGGGCCGAGCACATCAGATCCGGAGTCGAGGCGCGCGCCGCGTCGCCGAAATCGGCCATGATCAGTACCGCGCCGGCCACCGGCGCCAGCGCCAGCGCACCTTCGGTTCGCAGCCACAGCAGCGTGATCATCCCGAACAGCAGCACCGAGACCACCTGCAGCACCCGCATCGCCTCGACCGGCGACATCACCGAACTCATCGTCGAAAGAATCTCGGCGTAGAGGAACTTGATCCGGTACATGCCAAGCAGCGAGTGAAAGTCGGCGGCATTTTGCGCCATATGGCTGCGGAAACCGCCACCATCGTCGGTCAGCGTCTTGTAGTCGGCGGCCGACACGCCGGCCTGGACCGTGCTGTAGGCGTAGTCATGCAATGCCTGCGCATCGGGATAAGCGCCCTCCCCGGCGATTGCGAGATAAGGCAGCATGTCCCAATTGGCGTCGGGCATCGTCCAGGCCATGAACGCCGTCAGCAGGATATAGAGCGAAAACGCGATCGCGCCGATTGGCGCGGCCCATCGCGCATAAGTCCCCTCGCCCCACGCCAGAGCGGCCGCGGTCAGCCGGTCGAGTGTGTTTTGCGGGGCGGGAGACTTGCTCAGCATTGTCGGACTCGGGACTTCGCTCAACGGACTTCTTTTAACGGACTTGGCTTTTGACGAAATGCTTCACGATTCCCACAATGCCGCGCGACAGCAGGCTATCGAAAGCATCGACGAAACGGTCGACATGCTCGCGCTGACAGATCAGCGGCGGCTCGAGACGGATGACGTTGCGGTTGTATTCGGTGAAGGCGACGAGCACGTCATAGTCGCGCAGCAACAGCGCGCCGACGAAGCCCGACAGCGAGCCCTTCAGCTTGTCGTCGAGGACGCTGACGATCGGACGCAGCACCATCGGCAAGGTCTGCGAGAAGTCGTGGAACTCGAGCCCGACCATAAAGCCCTTGCCGCGCACATCCTTGATGATCTTCGGGTACTTCTCCTTCAGCGCCTGCAGACGCTGCAGCAGATAGTCGCCGGTCGTGGCGGCGTTGTCGATCAGCCCCTCATCATAGAGCACGTTGATGCCCTCGATCGCGGTGACGCAGGCCTCGCCCATGCCGCCAAAGGTGGCCATGGCATGGATCATCGCCGTCTTCGGCGTGCCATAGGCCTTCATATAGACCTCGCGCCGGGCGATCATCGCGCCGACCGCCGCCTTGCCGGCGCCGAGCGATTTCGCCAGCGCCGTCACATCGGGCACGACGCCATAATGCTCGAAGGCGTAGAAGCGTCCCGAACGGCCATAGCCGCACTGCACTTCGTCCGCCACCCACAACACGCCATACTGGTCGCAGAGCACGCGCAATTTCTGCCAGTATTGCGCCTCTGCCTGGATGATGCCGCCGCCGCCCTGGATTGTCTCAAGCACTATGACGCCGACCTCCGGGTCGGAGCGGAACAGCCGCTCGACCGCTTCGATATCGGCGAACGGAATGCGAACGGTGTTCTCAGCCATCTTGAAGTCCGCGCGGTAGAGCTGGCCATCGGTAATGCCGAGCACGCCCTTGGTCTTGCCGTGGAAGGAATTCTCGGCATAGACGATTTTTGGCCTCTTCGGCCCGGCGGCGCGCTCGGCGAGCTTCACCGCCGCTTCCATCGCTTCCGAACCCGACGAGCCCAGAAACACCATGTCGAGATCGCCGGGCGAGCATTTGGCGATGTTGTGCGCAAGGGCCGATGCATATTGCGACATGAAGGCGATGGCGATTTCCTGGCGCTTCTCCTCCTGGAATTTGCGCCGGGCCTCCAGGATGCGCGGATGGTTGTGGCCGAAGGCCAGCGAACCGAAGCCGCCGAAGAAGTCGAGAATCTTGCGGCCGTTCTGGTCGATGTAGAACATGCCTTCGGCACGCTCGATCTTGATCTTGTGGAAGCCGAGCAGCTTCATGAAATGCAGCTGGCCCGGATTGAGATGCGCCTTGAACAGGTCGGTCATGCGCGCAACATCCATCGCCTTCGCCTGCTCGACGCTGATCAGGTCGGGCTTGGCGATGGCGGTAGGCGACAACGCCGGCGCGCCGACCATGGTGCGCGCGTTCGTCTGCTCAGGCTTGGCCATGACGGTCATTTCGGAGTTCTCCTGGTCGTCCCACCTATTCGGCGGGGACATGATTTGCGGTGACGGCAAGCCCGTCTTTCTTGGCGCGGTATTCGCTGTAGGCGGCGATCAGCATGTCCTCGTCGCGATATTGCGGCACCCAGCCGAGCTGGCGCTCGGCCTTGGATACGTCGAGCACGCACTCCTCATCGGCGATCAGATATTGTTCGGGATCCATGATCGGCATGTTCATGAGATCGAGCAGGTCGAGGGTGCGCTTGACCGCCCAGCCCGGCGTCGGGATCAGCAGCGACTTCGAGCCGGCATGCTTGATCAGGTCGCCAAGCAGTTTTTTCACCGGCGGCGGATTGAGGGAGCCCAGATTATAAGCCTCGTTGGGCACGCCTGCCTTCCAGGCCGCGCGGGCAGCTTCCGCGCAATCGAACACCGAGATGAACTGATAGGGGTTCTTGCCCGAGCCGATCATCGGCACAGGAAAATTCCAGTCGATCAGTTTGAACAGCTTTTCCAGGATCCCGAGCCGACCGGGACCGATGATCAGGCGCGGTCGAAACAGCGAGATCGACATGCCGCGCTTGCGCCATTGAGCGGCGAGCTCCTCGGTCTTCTGCTTCGACCAGCCATATTCGCCGAGCGGCGCGACCGGGTGCTCCTCGGTCATCGGCTGGGTGACCGTGTGGCCGTAGATCATGTCGGTGGTGTAGTGGACGAGCTTGGACGCACCGGCCTTGTCCATCGCCTGCATGATGTGTTCGGTGCCGTGGAAATTCACCGGAAAGAAGAAGTCGTGACGCTTGGCCCGCACCTGGATCGGCGACAGCATTTTGGCCGACAGGTTATAGACGATGTCGTCGGCCTTCAATCCGATGTTGGCCACCGAGGCCGTATCCGTGACATCGCAGGTGACGAAGCGAACGTTGCGATAGTGCGTCAGGTCGCTCTTGACGATGTCGGCAACGACAACCTCTTCACCATCGGCCACAAGCTTCGGGGCAAGATGACGGCCGACGAAGCCGTCGCCGCCGAAAATAACATGTCTCATCGAACGATCTCGCTGGTCTTGTCGGGGATGATGGAAGCGGTTTGGTCGTCATGCCCGCTCCCGCCCAAGTCTCGACCGCTTTGCGCGATCAGCACGGTGCCGATGCAGATGAAGGCGATGCCGGCAATGCGCCAGGCATTGAGGTCCTCGCGGAAGATGAAATAGGCGAAGATCGCAACCGCGACATAGGCAAGGCTGAGGAACGGATACGCAAAGCTGAGCTCGACCTTGGACAGCACATAGAGATGCGAAGCCATCGAGATGACGAAGGTGCACAGGCCGAGAAACACCCATGGGCTGAAAACGACCTGCAACAGCTTCAACAGCGGATTGGTGCCTTCGAACGAAATGGGACCGAGCGACATCATGCCTTGCTTCAGCATCAGCTGCGCGGCGGCATTGGTCATGACCGTGAACAGAATGAAGACGATGTATTTCATATTTTGCACCCGCCACTCGCAACGGTCCTATTACTAACCTGCAAACATTTCGTGAAGTCACGACAATGCTTTGAGTAAACCACGAAACTTACGATCTATTCACCATGACTTATTCGGATTGTACCTATTCAGCTGCCTCGACACGCCCTGGCCGGACGTTGAGCTTTTTCGCCGTCCGCAGCCAGAAACTGGACACGAACGCCGGGTCGCGCAGCGCTTCAAGCCGCTGCCAATTCGGGAAGGAGGCCGCGAAAGTGTCAGCGCCCATGCGCGCATCCTTGTACGGGTTGACCGCGCCGCCGGCCGCGACCGTGATGCGGTCGAGTTCGCTGAGCAGGGCCAGCGTCCTGTCGCCGCGATTGGGGAAATCCAGCGTCAACGTGAAGCCTGGCCGCGGAAAGGACAGCAGCCCCGGCGAGCGGATCGAGCCGAAGCGCTTCAACACGGTGAGGAAGGAGCCCTGCCCGGCCCGTCGCGCCGCCTCGAGCAGCGCCGGCATGGTCTGACGCGCGACATTTTCCGGCACCACGCTCTGGTGCTGGTAGAGACCTTTCGGGCCATACAGCCGATTCCAGTCGCCGACACCATCAAGCGGAAAGAAAAAGCCCTGGTAGCCGGTTTGGCTCGGCCCCGGCAAGCGCCCCTTCTTCCACCGATAGGCGGCGTTGAAGGCGGTGAGGAACGGCCGGTTGAGCACATTGAACGGCGGCTGGAACGGCACTGAAAAACGGGAGCCGGCGCGAGACGCCGCATGCGAGCCATACTCGGCATGATTGCCTGTCAACAACAGGCCGCGCCCGCGGCCATGGCCGCCGGCAAGCTGGTCGATCCAGGCGACGGCATATTCATTGGCCTGGTCGGCGGCCTCGGCCAGTTCGAAGAATTCGCCGAGATCGGCAAACCGCGTCACCTTCTCGGCGATATCGAGCGAATGCACCCGCATCAGCCGGATCGAGGCCGACAGGATCAGGCCGGTCAGCCCCATGCCGCCGATCGTCGCCGCAAACAGCCTTGCATTGTCGGTTGCCGAGCAGGTGTAGGTCCGCCCATCCGAGCGCAGCAGGGTGAGAGACTCGACATGGCAGCCAAAGGTGCCGCGCCGGTGATGGTTCTTGCCATGGACGTCATTGGCGATCGCGCCGCCAAGGGTGACGAACTGGGTGCCTGGGACCACAGTCGGAAAGAAACCGTAAGGTGCAGTGTGCGCAATGATATCGGAGAGGAACACGCCGGCCTCCGCCTCGAGCAGGCCGGTCTCGGCATTGAAGGCGCCGATGCGGTTCAGCGGCCGCATGTCCACGACCGCACCTGGCTCGTTCTGGCAGGAATCACCGTAGGAGCGGCCATTGCCATAGGCGAGCAGAGCGTTCTTTGTCGCCTTGCCGCTTCGCATCAGCGCGATGGCATCGTCGGCCGCGATGGCTCGCTTTGCGGCCGGCGTGGCGAGGCCAAAACTCCGGTACCGTTCGCCGGCCATGCCCTACCAGCCTCCCGCGACCAGAAGGGCGGCGCCGATCACCACGACGATCTGGCTTCGCCAGTCGCGAATGATGAAGATGACCGGATCGTCATTCATCTCGTTGCGGCGCGCCAGGATCCAGACCCGCATGGTCAAATACAGCACGATCGGCGCCAGCGGCCAGACCAGCCAGGGATGCGGATAGAGTTCGCGTACCGCGACGCTGTCCATGTAGAGCGCCAGCACCAGCGCCGAGGAGAAGGCCGACGCCATGCCTGCCTGGGCGACGATCTCCTGATCTTCGATGCGGTAGCCGCGACCGGCAATGCGCTCGCCCACCGGAATGGCTGTGGTGCGCAGTTCGACATAGCGCTTCACCAGCGCCAGCGACAGGAAGAAGAAAATCGAGAAGGCGAGCAGCCAGAACGAGACTTCGACCCCGGTCGCCGCAGCACCTGCCAGCACACGCACTGTGTAGAGCCCCGCCAGCGTCAGTACGTCGGCCAGGAGCATGCGCTTGAACGACAGCGAATAGGCTGTCGTCACCACCAGATAGCCGGCGAGCACGCCCAGGAACTCGGTCGGCAACAGAAGCCCGGCGGCAATGCCGATCGCCAGCAGCACCGCCATCGCGCCGAGACCGAACGGGATCGACAAAGCGCCGCTGGCGAAAGGTCGGTTGCGTTTGGTCGGATGCTTGCGGTCGAGCGCAAGGTCGAAGAAATCGTTGAGAATGTAGATGGCGGAAGCCACGGCGCTGAAGGAGACGAACGCCAGCAGGCATTGCCAGATCATGTTGATGTTGAAGTATTCATGCGACAGCACCATCGGCACCGCGATCAGCGAATTCTTCAGCCACTGATGCACCCGCAGCATCTTGACGAATGTCTTCAATGTCCTTTTCGGCGCCGGCATCCTTTCGGCGCTATGCGCGGCCTGCCAGCGCCTCGCATGGCGGTCGGGCGCCACGACGATGGCGTTGCGTGCGGCTCCGAAAACCTTGAGGTCGTGCCGGCTGTTGCCGGCATAGTCGAAACCGCCGTCGCCATAGGCGGCGATGAGCGCGTCGCGCTTGCGGCCCGAGGTCATGTTGTGGGGACCGTCGGTCGCCAGCACATAGTCGAAGACGCCCAGATGCGCGGCGATCGCCCCGGCGAACTTGCGTGGCGTACCGGTCGCCAGCACGATCTTGCGTCCGTCGCTATGGTCGGCGCGCAGCCGCTGCAGCAGCGCTTCGCGATAGGGCAGCGAGGCCGGATCGATGTCGATGCGGTCTGCGATCCCTTGTTTCAGCCGCGCCGGGCCGGCGGCCAGCCAGAACGGAACCAGGAAAACATAGAGCGGATTCTTCTTGAGCAGGATGAACAGGCCTTCCCAAAGAAGATCGGTCGCAATCAGCGTGCCGTCGAGGTCGACCGCAAGCGGGATTGCGTTCTTGTCCGACCGCGCATCCATGTCCGTTCTGCCCTATTCATAACCGGTTGCGCCGTGTTTCGGCGTCTTCGCACCGGTATAGCGGCGGAACGGCGTATTGAACGTTAAAACGCACGGTTGCAGCCGGTAGGCGCCACGATATTTCCCGCGTCATTGTTAAGCAATCGCTACCGCGAACAATAAAAGCCCGGGCATTGCCCGGCCTCTACTACATCTGCCTGCCGACTTTACTTGATGCGGGCAACGCCACCCGAGATTTCGACCGTTTCCGAGCCGGTCAGGGCCTCGAGGTCACCATTGGGCAAGGTGACAAAACAGCCGTTCGGGCAGAATTCCACGGTTTCGCCAGCGGCCAGCGCCAACTCCGTCTTGCCGCCGCCTTCCGTCACGATCAGCGTACGGGTCTCAGCATCCTTGTTGACCGCGCTGGCGGCAAAGGCCGAGCCACTCGCTGCGGTAAGAGCGATGGCGACGACGAGCGACTTCCACATTTTGCAATATCGGTGTTTCCACACCGCCTCTGTTGCATTTCGCAAGGCATTCTCGCCTTTGCATGTGAGCTTATATGAGATGCAAGCTGAACCGCAACTGAATGCCGCATTCATGCCGCAATCGGTTTGGGAGGAGCTTGGGGCCTAGCTGGGATCGGGTTTGCGGGCCTTGCGACCAGTTTTGGCCAGCCGCTTCGCCTCGGTGGCGGCTCTGGCCTCCGCCTGCTCCTTCTCGGCGAACTCGACTTCGATCTTGTCGTCGTCGATCGGCCATGCGTCGGTCTGCTTGACCTTGACCTCGGCGCGCGGCGTCGAGGGGATTTCTATGTGCTCGGCGTCAAAAGCATCGAGAACGGCAAAGCGGATATCGTTCTGAACGATGGCGCCGTTCAGCACATCGGCCAGGAACACGCGGATCTCGAACTCGAGTGCTGCCGGCCCGAAATTGGTGAACAGCACGAAGGGTTCCGGGTTCTTCAGCACCAGCGCATGGCCGCGCGCAATCTCAAGCAGGACCGCGTGTACCCGCTTGACGTCGCTGCCATAGGCGACCCCGACCTTGATCTCCACACGTCCGAGCTTGTTGCGGTGCGTCCAGTTGCCGACGGCGTTGTTGATGAGGTTCGAATTGGGCAGGATCACCGATTGCCGCTGGAAGGTCTCGATTTCGGTGGCGCGCACGCTGATCTTCTTGACCGTGCCTGATGTGTCGCCGGCGACGATCCAGTCGCCGACCTTGAACGGCCGCTCGGCGAGAAGGATCAGGCCCGACACGAAGTTGGACACGACATTCTGCAGGCCAAAGCCGATACCCAGCGAGAGTGCGCCGGCAACGAGCGCCAAATTGGAAAGATCGATGCCCGCCGCCGAGATGCCGACCAGGCCGGCGAGCGCGACGCCGGCATAGCCGACCGCCAGCCGGATCGAGTTGCGCACGCCGGTATCGACCTTGCCGCGAGCCATAACCGAGCCGTCGAGCCAGCCCTGGAACCAGCGGGTCAGGAAATAGCCGATGATGAAGACGACGATGCCGGTGAGGATGCCGGTGACCGAAATCGTCACCGAACCGACGGTGACGCCTGTCGCCAATTTATAGCCCCAGGCCTGGATATCGCCGGGCTGGAAGCCCCACATCAACAGGATCAGCGGCAGGAACACCAGCACGATCATCAGGTTGATGGCGACGCTGACGACGAGGCCGAGTTGGTCGAGCGCGGTGTCCTCATAGCTGGAATTGGTCTTCAGCCAGCGCCCGATGGACGTGCCGGCGAAACCACCCTCCTCGCCGATCTCGCGCGCCGACAGGAAGCCGATATAGGCGGTGAGCAGGATGGTGCCAGTGACCACGACCTGCAACGAGACGAAGATGGCAAGACCGATATAGCCGAACAGCGCCGCCGCAATCGTGAACAGGCCGAGCGCGACACAGGTGTAGCGCAGCCAGGCCGGCCAGCGGCGCCAGCGCCCAGCGACGTCCTTGTAAGGCTTCAGCAGCGCCATCAGGATCAGGATGACCCCGACGATCACGGTGGCGACAAAACTCCTGGCCACCGTCAGCGACAGAGGCGAGCCCATCTTGTCGTTGACGATCGACAGGAAATTGTTGATGCCGATGACGACTGCCATGGCCGTCGTCAGCCGCACCAGCCAACGCGCCGGGCCGGTCTCGACCTGGATCAGACGCCAGTTCGGCATGCTGGGCGACAGAGCCGCATTGGTCAGGCGGTTGACACAGAACACTATGGCGATGACGGCTGCCAGAGCGTTGAGGAACACGCCTATGTCGCCGCGCAGCACATTGTAGTAGTTGTACAGGAACACCGTCGAGGCGAGGAAGGCGCTGACCGCCAGCGTCGGCAGCAAGGTCGACCAGAACGCCACCGACAGGCGACTGAGATACGTCGGATCTTCAACCGACGCGTCGGGCTCGAAGATGCGCCCAAACAGGCGGCGCCCACCGACCAGAAGCACCACGGCCAACGCAAGCGCCATGAGGGTCGCCGCGAGCATCGCCTGGAACTTGAACTTGAAGGCAAAGCTCAGCCACGACGACACCGCCCTGTAAAAATTGGCGTATTCGTCCCTTGCGTCGGAAAACACCTGCGGGCTCAGTGCATCGGACAGCACATAGCGCTTGGTCAGGCCGCTGCGAAACAGCTCGCTGCGCATATTACCGATCTTCTCGATCAGCGAATTGATGCGAATCGACAGGTTCTGCGCCCCGGCGATGACGGCGTTGATCTCCGCCTTTTCCGACGCCAGCGCCTGGCGCTCGCCGGTCACGATGTCCGGTTCAGGGGGCTGTCCGGCAGCCGGCGGGGCGCCAAGCTGCTCGAGCCTCGAATTGATCTCTCCCAGCCGCGAACGAAACGCCAGCGCGCTGTTCAGCGCACCGCGCGACAGCTCTTCCAGCTGCAGGCGGATCTCGACGAGGGTGGTGTCGTCGACGCCGTCCTCCTGGACTTTCTTCTCCAGAGCGTCGGTTTTCGTCGTCAAACCCTGCAGGATTTTCTGCTGGTCGGCGACCAGCCCGGCAGGCGCCTGGCCAAGCCCCTGCGCCATCGCGCCGAACGAATGCGGCGCCAAGGCAACGAGCGCGAGGACCAAGATCAGGCGAAAGAAGCGAAAAGACATAATGGTGGCGACTCAAAGGGCGGCAAAGGCCGCTTCTAAAGCGGTCCTTGATAGAGACGCTCATCCCGTGGGGCAAGTCGTGGCGAAGTCATGACAGTTGGGCGCCTTGCGGGAGTCGGCCAGTCGAAAAGCCATGGCGCAATCTTGGCTTTGCGCACGCCGCCTGCTCTATAGTCTGCCGCATCGCACCCGAGCCGGATGGCTTCAGGTCTGTTGGACATGAAATCATCCGGCTCTAAAAATCAAAGATATAGAGCATGATGTCGTCCGAAAACCGCTTCACACTTTTCGGCATCATGCTCTAGGGATGACATGAAGAATGGCGGAATATTCAGCCCTTTCGCTTCTCACGAACGCGCTCAAGGGAAACAAGGACTGGAAGCCGGCCTGGCGCAAGCCCGACCCCAAGGCTTCCTATGACGTCATCATCATCGGTGGCGGCGGCCACGGCCTGTCGACGGCCTACTATCTGGCCAAGGAGCACGGCATCACCAATGTCGCGGTGCTGGAAAAGGGCTGGCTGGGTTCCGGCAATGTCGGCCGTAACACCACGGCGGTGCGCTCCAACTACCTTTTGCCGTCCAACACCCGCTTCTACGAACATTCGATGAAGATGTGGGAGAACCTTTCGCACGACCTCAACTACAACGTCATGTTCTCGCAGCGCGGCTGCCTGAATCTGGCTCACACGCCGGGCCAGTTCGACGACCTGGCAAGGCGCGGCAACGCCATGCGCCATCTCGGCGTCGATGCCGAGCTGATGAGCACCGCCGAGATCGCGCGCCTGGTCCCGGCGCTGGACATGTCGGCCTCCGCGCGCTTTCCCATCGTCGGCGGCCTGATGCAGCCGCGCGCCGGCACCGCCCGTCACGATGCGGTTGCCTGGGGCTATGCCCGCGGCGCCGACCGACGCGGCGTCGACATCGTCGAGAATTGCGAGGTCACCGGCTTCCTGCGCGACGGCGACCGCATCACCGGCGTGCAGACGACGCGCGGAGAGATCCGCGGCAAGAAAGTCGCCGTGGCCGTTGCCGGCAGCACCGGACGGGTGATGCAGCTTGCCGGCATCGACAGGATGCCGATCGAGAGCCATGTGCTGCAGGCCTTCGTCACCGAATCGCTGAAACCTTTCGTCGACACGGTGCTGACCTTCGGCATGGGTCATTTCTACATGTCGCAGTCCGACAAGGGCGGCCTCGTCTACGGCGGTGACATCGACGGCTACAACAGCTACGCTCAGCGCGGCAACCTGCCCATCGTCGATGAGGTGATGAGCGAGATGCTGGCGCTGTTTCCCGGCCTTGCGCGTGTACGCATGCTGCGCTCCTGGGGCGGCGTCTGCGACATGTCAATGGACGGTTCGCCGATCATCACCACCGGCCCGCTGCCCGGCATGTATCTCAACTGCGGCTGGTGCTATGGCGGCTTCAAGGCGACGCCGGCCTCGGGCTGGTGCTTTGCATACACCATCGCCAAGGATGAGCCGCACGCGTTCAACGCGCCCTTCACGCTCGACCGTTTTTATCGCGGCCTGGTGATCGACGACAAGGGCCAGGGCGCAACGCCCCGGCTGCATTAGGGTTCAAACAAATGCTTATCACTTGTCCCTATTGCGGCCCGCGCGACGTCATCGAGTTCACCTATCAAGGCGACGGCAACCGCGAGCGCCCGCAGCCCGCCTCGCAGGATCTCGACGCCTGGAACGCCTATGTCTACGACCGGCTGAACCCGGCCGGCGACCACAATGAGATCTGGCAGCATTCCGGCGGTTGCCGCACCCATCTGAGGATGGTGCGCAACACGGTCACGCATGAGATTTCCAGCACCGGTTTCGCCCGCGTCGACCACAATGCCGGTGCCCGGCACAAGGCCGGAGGCAAGTCGTGAGCCCGCGCCGCACCGAGACCGGCGGCCGCATCGACCGCCTGCGCACCATCCGCTTCACCTTCGACGGCACGCCTTACACCGGCCATGGCGGCGACACGCTGGCCTCGGCGCTGCTTGCCAACGGCGTGACGCTTTTCGGCCGCTCGTTCAAATACCACCGCCCGCGCGGCCTGCTCTCGGCCGGCGTCGAGGAACCGAACGCGCTGGTGACGGTGCTGCGCGGCGAAGTGCGCGAGCCCAACATCGCCGCAACCATGGTCGAGATCTATGACGGGCTGGTGGCCGTCAGCCAGAACCGCTTTCCCTCGCTCGCCTGGGACATCAACGCCGTCAACCAGCTCGGCGGCAAGATCCTGGCCGCCGGCTTCTACTACAAGACCTTCATGGGCCCTGTCTTCGGCCCCTTGAAAGGCACCCGCTTCTGGATGTTCTGCGAGCATTTCATCCGCCGCGCCGCCGGCCTGGGCCGCGCCGGTATTGCCGCCGACACCTCGCGCTACGAGCGCATGAACGCGTTTTGCGACGTGCTGGTGGTCGGCTCCGGCCCGGCCGGCCTGTCAGCCGCCAAGGCCGCTGCCGACCAGGGCGCGCGCGTCATCCTGGCCGAACTCGGGCCGCGTTTCGGCGGCTCGGCCAACTGGTCCGGCGAGGCCATCGACGGCGCGCCGGCCGCCGACTGGGCGGCGCGCGCCGTCAGCCAGCTCGAAGGCCATGACACGGTCCGCCTGCTGCCGCGCACCACGGTGTGGGGCTATTACGACGGCAACACGCTAGCCGCGCTCGAGCGCGTCACCGACCACAAGGAAACGCCCGGCAAGGGCGAGCCGCGCCATCGCTACTGGGCGATCCGCGCGAAGACGGTGGTGCTGGCCACCGGCTCTTTCGAGCGGCCGCTTGTGTTCACCGGCAATGACCGGCCGGGCGTCATGCTGGCGCATGCCGCCGAGCGCTATGCTAACGATTATGGCGTGCTGCCCGGCGACAGGATCGCGCTGTTCACCAACAATGACAGCGCCTATCGCTCGGCGCTGGCGCTGAGGAAGGCCGGGGCGGCTATTGTCGCCATCGTCGATGTGCGCCCCGAGCTTTCGGCCGAAATGCGCAGCCTCGCCACCGAGGCCGAAGCCGAAATCCTCTCCGGCCATGCCGTGGTCGCCACCGAAGGCGGCAAGGCGCTCTCCGGCCTCAAGGTGCAGCGCTTCGACATGACCTCGGGCGCGCTCAGCGGTGACGCCCGCAGCATCCACGCCGATAGCCTGCTGATGTCGGGCGGCTGGTCGCCGACCATCCACCTCGCCAGCCAGGCTGGCGCGAGAGCCGAGTGGAATCCTGCCCGCCAGGCCTTCCTGCCGCCAAAGCAAACGCAACAGCGCTGGCCAAATCAGCAATGGATTGGTGCGGGTGCTTTCAACGGCAGCTTCTCGACCATCGAAGCGATCACTGAGGGCCGCGCAGCCGGCCTGTCCGCAGCGGGCGGAGCGGCTGCGCCGGCAGCCTTGCCGGATGTCGAAGCAGCCCCGGGAAACCCAGATCCGGCCCCGGTGTTCGAGATCAAGGCGAAAGGCAAAAGCTTCGTCGACTTCCAGCATGATGTCACCGCCGAGGACGTGCGGCTGGCGCATCGCGAAGGCTTCGTCTCGGTCGAGCATCTGAAGCGCTACACCACGCTCGGCATGGCGACCGACCAGGGCAAGAACTCCAACGTTCCGGGCCTCGCCATCATGGCCGAGGCGTTGGGCAAACCGATCCCCGAAGTCGGAACGACGCGCTTCCGCCCGCCCTATTCCGCGGTGTCGATCGGCTCGCTTGCCGCCGAACGCTTCGGCGATCTGAAACCCGAGCGCCTGACGCCCATGCATGACTGGCACCTCGCCAATGGCGCAACGATGTATTCCGCTGGCCTCTGGTATCGACCAATGATCTACGGCCTTGCCGGCGAGACGGTCGAGCAGGCTTATGTCCGTGAAGCCAGGGCGACGCGCGAAAGTGCCGGCATTGTCGACGTCTCGACGCTGGGCA
The DNA here is from genome assembly GCF_040320805.1 of Mesorhizobium sp. M0615. NCBI lineage: Bacteria > Pseudomonadati > Pseudomonadota > Alphaproteobacteria > Hyphomicrobiales > Phyllobacteriaceae > Mesorhizobium > Mesorhizobium sp. M0615. Next base: position 243,386 of record NZ_JAMYQI010000005.1, read on the forward strand.
AGATTGCCGTGCAGGGACCGGATGCCGGTGAATTCCTCGACCGCGTCTACACCAACATGTTTTCTACCCTCCCCGTCGGCAAGGCCCGCTACGGCCTGATGCTGCGCGAGGATGGCCTGGCCTTCGACGACGGCACCACCTGGCGGCTTGGCGAACAGGATTTCCTGATGACGACCACCACGGCCAACGCCGGCAAGGTGATGCAGCATCTGGAATATTTCCTCGACGTCATCTGGCCGGAACTCAAAGTGCATGTCACCTCGGTATCCGACGAATGGGCGGGCGCGGCCATCGGCGGGCCGAAGGCGCGGGCCATCCTCGCCGCCTGTGTCACCGGCACCGCCGTCGACAACACGGCCCTGCCCTTCATGGGCATCGTGCGCGGCGAGATATCAAGCGTGCCGGTGATGATTTGCCGGCTGTCCTTCTCCGGAGAAATGGCCTTCGAGGTCTATTGCGGCGCCGGCTACGGCACCCATGTCTGGCAAGACCTTGTCGAAGCCGGCAAGCCGTTCGGCCTGGTCACCTACGGGCTGGAGGCGTTGGGCACGATGCGCATCGAAAAGGGCCATGTCACCGGCGCGGAGATCGACGGGCGCACTACGGCGCGCGACCTGCATCTCGACTGGATGCTGTCGAAGAAGAAGCCGTTCATCGGCTCGGCGATGATGGACCGCGAAGGCCTGATCGCGCCCGAGCGGCTGCAGCTGGTCGGCCTAGTCTCGCTCGACAACCGGCCGTTCAATGGCGGCGCCCACCTCGTCGAGGAACTGGACGAAGCCAATCCGCACGATTCCATCGGCCACATCACCGCGTGCTGCTATTCGCCGGCGCTGGGCAAGCACATCGCGCTGGCCCTGGTCGAAGGCGGCAAGGCGCGCCATGGCACCCGGGCGTTTGTCTCCGATCCGCTGCGCAAGCGGTTCGGGCCCGTCGAGATCGTCTCCAACCATTTCTACGACCCGGACGGGAGCCGCATGCATGGCTGAGCGCCAATCACCCGAACGCCAACTGCCCGAGCGCCTCTCACCGCTCGAGCCGGTATCCCATCCGGGTTCGCACGGCAATTTCGAGCATGGCGTTGAAGTCATCCTGACCGAGACCCGGCCAGGCTCGATCCTGCAACTGGCCGCGTGGCCGGGCGCGGAAAAGCAGCTGATCGAAGCGATCCGCAAGGTCACCGGCCTAGATTTGCCCGATGGCGCCGGCGGCGGCGTTGCCAAGGACGGCAAGGCCGCGTTCGGTTTCGCGCCTGGAAAATTCACCGCCGTCGACGACGCCGAGGGCCTGGCGACGCGTTTTGCCGGGGACGTAACCCCGGCAATCGGCACGATCACCGACCTGTCGCATGGCCGCACCGCTATCCGCATCGCCGGCCCTAAGGCCGAATGGGTGCTGGCGAAATTCTTCGCCATCGACTTTGCGCTGCCCGCCTTCCCCATAGGCTCCGGCCGTTCGACCACCCATCACGACGTCTTTGCGCAGATCCAGCGCACCGGCGCCGACCAGTTCGACATCTATGTCTTCCGCTCCTTCGCCCGCTCGTTCTGGAAGGCGCTCTGCCTTGCCAGCGAGGAGGTCGGCTACGAGGTGCAGTAGCCGTCCCGCCTTCGGCCACTGGCATCCAGGCCAGCCGGTTCTGCCGCTAGAGAATGCTCCAATGGAAGCCCATGGTGGGGAACGTGGCCCAACCGGCCCAGGGGATTAAAAAGATCCCGTCTCATAGTCGGCATCGTCGTTTGGTTCGAACATCCCCATGACCGCAGAACTATCCGCCGGCGCCACGGATCGCGCCGATGTGTCGGCCACAGCCTTGCTCCTGCTGCCGCTGACGGTCGCCTGCGGCGTGTTCATGACCAGCCTCGACCAGAATGTCGTGGTCACCGCCCTGCCCGGTATCAGCGACAGCCTCGGCCGGCCGCCGAGCCAGCTCGGCCTGTTGATCACCGTCTATGTCGCCAGCCTGATCATCTCGATGCCGCTCGGCGGCTGGGCGGCCGACCGCTTCGGCCTGCGCAACGTTTACTGCTTCGCCTTGCTGGTGTTCGCCGCGTCATCGGCGCTGTGCGGATTGTCCAACGACATCTGGACGCTGGTCGGCGCCCGCGCGCTGCAAGGCTTCGGCGGCGCCTTGATGGGGACGCTCGGCCAGGTCGTCATCCTGTCGACCTTCCCGCGCAGCCGCACGCTGAAGATCAACATGTATATTTCGCTGGCCGGCCAGTCCGGACCGCTGGTCGGCCCGCTGGTCGGCGGCGCGCTGATGACTTATATCTCCTGGCGCTGGATCTTCTTCATCAACGTGCCGTTCGCGCTGGCGGCGGCCGTTCTTGCCGCCTCGCTGTTTCCGACTGTTACCAAACCGGTGCGCACGCCGTTCGATTTCCCGGGCTTCCTGCTGGTCGGCAGCGGCATGGTCCTGCTGGTCTTCGGCATGGATTCGCTTGCGGCCAAAGACGCCGCCGGCAGCATGATCGCGGCCGAGCTGACGCTGGCGATCGTCATCCTGACGCTTGCTTCCTTCTACTGCCTGCGCGCCCGCAACCCCTTGCTTGACCTGAAACTCCTGCGCATCCGCACCTTTCGCATCTCCTTCCTCACCGGTGGTGGGCTGGACACGATCGGCCTGAGCTCGGTCGTTTTCCTTTTGCCGCTGATGTTCCAGCTCGGCTTCGGCATGAGCGCGGTGCAGGCGGGATCGCTGACTTTCGTCGCCGCAATCGGCTCGCTGATCATGCGTGTGTTCATGCCGCGCCTGCTCAACCGTTTCGGCTTTCGCCGCGTGCTGGTCGTCAACACGCCGATCGTTGCTGCCATGGTAGCGGGCTTCGCCTCGATTGAGGCGACAACGCCGGTCTGGATCGTGCTCGTCTATATCTTTGCCTTCGGCGTTCTGCGCTCGGCGCAGTGGGCTTCGACCGGCAACCTCGCCTATTCCGACATCGCGCCCGACCAGCTCGCCCGCTTCAGCGCGCTCTACTACATACTGTGGCAGTTGGGGGTGGCGATCAGCGTCGGCCTGGCGGCGGCGCTGTTGTCGTTCCTGGCTGGCGGCAGGCCGGCGGTGACCAACGATTTCCGCATCCTGTTCGTGGTCGAGGGCGTCATCACGTTGTGCGCGCTGATCGCCTATCTCAGACTGACACCGCAGGACGGCGCCCATGTCAGCGGCCACGGCGCGCAGATGAACGTGGAATGAGGCCCCGGTAGCCGAGTCCTAGCCGCTGAATGTCACCCACTCTTCCAGCGGCACGCGGTCGGTGCGGAAGTCGTTTTCGGGTTTCGACGTATCCTCGAGGCCGAGCGCCATGCCGCAGACGACGATCTCCTCATCGGGGATGTTGAGCACCGGCCGGATCTGCCGGTGATAGGGCGCGAAGGCGGCCTGCGGGCAGGTGTGCAGGCCCCTGCCTCGCGCGGCCACCATGATGTTCTGCAGGAACATTCCGTAGTCGATCCACGAGCCCTGGTTCAGCCGCCGGTCTATGGTGAAGATCATGCCGACCGGCGCGTCGAAGAAGACGAAGTTGCGGTCGTGCTGGGCGCGCATCTTGTCGACCTCGCGGCGGCCGATGCCGAGTGCCCCATAGAGCCCGAAACCGTTGGCGCGGCGGCGGGTGAGATACGGCTCGAAGAACTGGGTGGGGTAATAGCGATACTCGTCCCAATCGGCCTTTTCGGCCCGGATACCGGAATTCAGGATGGCATCGGTGATCTGCTGCTTGACCTCGCCCTTGACGACATAGACCCGCCAGGGCTGCATATTGGTGCCCGAAGGCGCGCGCGCGGCGACGCCAAGAATGGCTCGGATCGTCTCGTCATCGACCATGTCGGGCAGGAAGGCGCGCACCGAACGGCGCGAGATGATCGCCTCGTCGACAACAGCCGCGTTATGCGCTGCCAGGCCGTTTTTTTCCAGCATGGGCCGTCCCTTTGCGCACACTTCGAAAGCCGAACCGGCTATCGGAAAAGACCTTGCGCAGATTTCAATCCTTGGTCGCCGACCCGCATTCCCACACCCGCCGCTCGTGCCAGAGCCTTTGCATGAACCGCCAAAATCGCGCAAGCAAATCTTGTGTGTACATGAAAATTCGCTTGATTTTTTCACGGACGTGAGCTCTCATGAAATTCATTTCCAGTTTTTCATCAAGTGAGCGTTTTGCCCCCAGCTATCCCCAAAACATTGCAGGGACCTGACGAGCGCCTGCTGGCGAGCGACATCCGTGCGCTGCGCAAGGCGCGCGGGCTGACGCTGGCTGAGATCGCGCTGAAGCTTGGTCGCTCCGTCGGCTGGGTCAGCCAGGTCGAGCGCGGCCTGTCTATCCCTTCGCTTGGCGACCTCAGGGCTTTCGCAGACCTGTTCGGCGTGCCGCTCAGCCTGTTCTTCAGCCACGACGTGCCGATCGAAAAGGAGCGCGGCTTTGTCGTGCGCGCCGGCAGCCGGCGCACGCTTGGCACAAGCGAATCCGGCCTCGTGGAAGAGCTTCTGTCGCCCGATCTCGGCGGTAGTTTCGAGATGGTGCGTTCGATCTTTGCGCCGGGCGCCGAGATGAAGAGCGAGCAGCTGCGGCCGACCGAGGAAGCCGGCTACATCGCCTCTGGCATTTTCGAGATCGAGATAGCCGGCGTCTGGCACCGGCTCGGCGAAGGCGATTCCTTCCGCTTCGAGCGCAAGCCGTACCGCTGGCGCAATCCCGGCAGCGAGCCGGCCGTGGTCATCTGGGTGGTTTCGCCGCCTGTTTATTGAATGCATGTCGCCCAAAGTGTGCAGCGGTTTGGGAAACGACATGCATCAAGCAAAAAGATAGAAGCGCAGCGCGCTTCAGGTTTGGGAGAAGAATATGGCCGGTTTGCCGACCACGGCACGCGTGGTGATCATCGGAGGCGGTGTCGTCGGCACCTCCTCGCTCTACCATCTGTGCAAGGCGGGTTGGACCGATTGCGTGCTGCTTGAAAAGAACGAGCTGACATCGGGCTCGACCTGGCATGCCGCCGGCAATGTGCCGACCTTCTCGTCGTCCTGGTCGCTGATGAACATGCAGCGCTATTCGACCGAGCTCTATCGCGGCTTGGCTGATGCCGTCGACTATCCCATGAACTACCACGTTACCGGCTCGCTCCGCCTCGCCCACACCAAGGAGCGCATGCAGGAGTTCCAGCGCGCCAAGGGCATGGGCCGCTACCAGGGCATGGACATCGCCATTGTCGGCCCTGATGAGATCAAGCGCCGCTATCCCTTCATCGAGACGCATGACCTCAAAGGTGCGCTCTACGATCCAAACGACGGCGACATCGACCCCGCGCAGCTGACGCAGGCACTGGCCAAGGGTGCGCGCGACATGGGCGCCAGGATCGTCCGCTTCTGTCCGGTGTCAGGTGTGCGCCGCGAGAACGACGAATGGGTTGTCGGGACGCCGCAAGGCGAGATCCGTTGCGAGATCGTCGTCAACGCCGCCGGCTACCGAGCCGCGGAAGTCGGCAAAATGTTCGGCCGCGACGTCCCGATGATGGTGATGAGCCATCAGTACATTTTGTTCGAGGAAATCCCCGAACTGGTGGCCTGGTCGAAGGAGCAGGGCAAGAAACTGCCGCTGCTGCGCGACGTCGACACATCCTACTATCTGCGCCAGGAAAAGAACGGCATGAATCTCGGTCCCTATGAGCGCAATTGCCGCGCGCATTGGGCAACCCACAACGACCCGATGCCGGAGGACTTTTCCTTCCAGCTCTTCCCCGACGATCTCGACCGTCTCGAGCACTACCTTGCCGATGCCGTAGCCCGCGTGCCGATCCTGGGCACTGCCGGCCTGTCCAAGGTGATCAACGGGCCGATCCCTTACGCGCCGGACGGCAATCCGCTGATCGGTCCGATGCCCGGCGTTCCCAACGCGTTCGAGGCCTGTGTCTTCACCTTCGGCATCGCCCAGGGCGGCGGCGCCGGCAAGGTGCTGGCCGAATGGGTGACGCAGGGCCAGACCGAATGGGACATGTGGTCTTGCGATCCGCGCCGTTTCACCAGCTTTGCGGCCGCCCCCGACTATAGCGTCGCCAAGGGCATGGAGATCTACGGCAACGAATACGCCATCCAGTTCCCGCGCCATGCCTGGCCGGCCGGGCGCGACCGTAAGCTGTCGCCGATCCACGATCGCATCAAGGCGCTCGGCGCCCAGTTCGACGCCTATAATGGCTGGGAGCGTGCCACCTGGTATGCGCAACCCGGTGACGACACGTCGGAAGAAGCAACACTCACCTTCCGCCGCGACGGGCCATGGCAGCACCGCGTGCGCGAAGAATGCCTGGCGGTGCGCGACGCCGCCGGCATTCTGGACCTGCCCGGCTTCTCGCGCTTCAACCTCGAAGGTCCTGGCGCAGCCGAATGGCTGGCGCTGCAGGTCACCGGCCTGGTGCCCAAGCCCGGCCGAATCGGCCTCGCCTATTTTGCCGACGACAAAGGCCGCATCGTCACCGAGATGTCGGTGGTGCGCCATGGCGAAGAGCAGATGACTCTGATCACCGCGGCGGTAGCGCAGTGGCACGATTTCGAATGGCTGAAGTCGCGCCTGCCGAAGGACGCAGCTTTCACCCTCACCGACAGGACCGAAGACTATTCGACGCAAATCCTCGCCGGCCCCAATTCGCGCAAGATCCTGGCCGAGGTCTGTGGCGCGGATCTCTCGCTGCCCTGGCTGACGCATCAGGAAACCACCATCGCCGGCCGCTGGGCGAAGCTGGTGCGGGTATCCTTCGCCGGCGAACTCGGCTGGGAAATCCACACCAAGGTGGGAGACACCGCCGCCATCTTCGACGCCGTCTGGACGGCGGGACAAAAACACGGTCTGAAACCGTTCGGCATGTATGCGCTGGATTCGCTGCGCCTCGAAAAGGGCTACCGGACCTGGAAGGGCGACCTGTCGACCGACTATACGGTCCTGCAGGGCGGGCTCGAGCGCTTCGTAAAATGGGACAAGCCCGACTTCCGCGGCAAGGCAGCCCTGCAGAACGAAAAGCAGCAAGGCGTAAAGAAGCGCTTCGTCACGCTGGTGGTCGAAAACCCCGGCGATTGCGACGCGCCGTCGGTGTCGACGCTCTGGCATGACGGCAAGATCGTCGGCGAGACGACGTCCGGCGGCTGGGGGCATCGCATCGACAAATCGATCGCGCTCGGCATGCTGCGCGCCGACCTGGCTGAACCCGATACCGCGATCGAGATTGAAATTTTTGGCGATCGTTTCAAGGCAGTCGTGCAGAAAGACGAGCCGCTGTGGGATCCGAAAAACGAAAGACTGAGAGCATGAAGAAAGTCATTCTCACCGATGGCGGCATGGGCCAGGAACTGGTCCGCCGCAGCAGCTCCGAGCCGACGCCGCTCTGGTCGGCCAGGGTGCTGATCGACGAGCCGGATCTGGTGCGTGGCCTGCATGCCGAATTCATCCGGGCCGGCGCTCGCGTCATCACCATCAACACCTATTCGGCGACGCCGGAGCGGCTCGCGCGGGAAGGAGCAGAAGACCTCTTCAGGCCCTTGCAGAAGCGCGGCATCGAATTGGCAAGACAGGCACGCGAGGAGGCAGGCGATGCAGCGATCGCCGGCTGCCTGTCACCGCTGTTCGGCAGCTATGCGCCGGCGCTGACCATATCGTTCGAGGAGACGCTGGACATCTATCGCCGCATCGTCGCCGAGCAGACCGACGGCGTCGACCTGTTCCTGTGCGAGACCATGGCCTCAGCCGACGAAGGCCGTGCGGCCGTTACCGCTGCGTCGGAAAGCGGCAAACCTGTCTGGGTGTCTTGGACGCTCGCCGATCACGGCGCGCCGCGGCTGCGCAGCGGCGAAACAATAGCGGCAGCGGCGGACGCCCTCGACGGCCTGACGGTTGCAGCGCGCCTGGTGAATTGCTGCCGGCCAGAAGCGATCGCCGCGGCACTGCCCGAATTGATTGCTCTCGGCGGCCCGGTCGGCGCCTATGCCAATGGCTTCACCTCTGTCGAAGCGCTCAAGCATGGCGGAACGGTCGAAGTGCTGCACGCACGCCACGACCTTGATCCGGATGCCTATGCCGACCAGGCGCTCGGCTGGGTCGCCGCTGGCGCCACCATCGTCGGCGGCTGCTGCGAAGTCGGCCCTGCCCACATCGCCGCGTTGCGCGATCAGCTCGAACAGGCCGGCCACGAAATCTCGGGAGTATCCTGATGCCCAGACCCTCATCGCGCATTTCCGGCATCGTGCCTTCGGGCAAGGATGGCTGGGAGGTCCACACCGAGGCATGGGCCCGCAAGGAGGCCGGCCAGGACATCATCATGCTGTCGGTCGGCGACCATGATTTCGATACGCCGAGCCAGACGATCGAAGCCTGCGTGACGGCGGTTCGCGGCAGCAACCACCACTACACCCCGCTTCCCGGCGTTCCGCGCCTGCGCAGGGCGATGGCGGCGGCCTCGACCGCTTGCACCGGGGTCGAGACGGCACCTGACCAAGTCATCGCCACGCCGGGCGGCCAGGCTGCCCTTTACGCGGCCGTGCAGGCCGTTCTCGACCAGGGCGACCACGCTATCGTGGTGGCGCCCTACTACGCGACTTATCCCAACACGTTCAGCGCCGCCGGCGCCAGCTTCACCGTCGTCGAGACGCCGGCCGAGGACGGTTTCCAGCCGCACGCCGAGATGATCCGCGCGGCGCTCAAGCCCAACACGCGCGCCATTTTGATCAACACGCCGAACAACCCGACCGGCGCCGTCTATTCGCGTGAGCGTCTGGAAGAGCTGGCCGAGATCTGCCGCGAGCACGATCTCTGGCTGCTGTCGGACGAGGTCTACTGGACGCTCGGCGGCGGCGAGCACATCTCGCCGCGCGGCCTGCCCGGCATGGCCGAGCGCACGCTGGTCATCAATTCGATGTCCAAGAGCCACGGCATGACCGGCTGGCGCATGGGCTGGCTGACCGGCCCGACGCAGATGATCACGCTGTTGACCAATCTCAATCTGGTGACGACCTACGGCCTGCCGGCCTTCATCTCGATCGCCTGCGCCGAGGCGCTGGAGAACTGCTTTGGCGTCAAGGAGATCGCCGAACGCTATGCGGCGCGCCGCACCGTCCTGCTCGACGCCGTGCGCGGCATGAACAATGTCAGCGTGCACGGCTCCGAGGGCGGCATGTATGTCATGCTCGACATCTCCGCCGTCGAGCCCGACGACGAGAAATTCGCCTGGGCCTTTCTCGACCAGGAGAGTGTCGGCGTCATGCCGGGTTCCAGCTTCGGCAAGGCCGCTGCCGGCCACATCCGCATCAGCCTCTGCCAACCGGAACCGGTGCTTCAGGAAGCCGCAAAACGCCTGCGCCGCTTCGCATCCGGCTATCGCCGCGAGGCCGCATGACCAGAAGCATTCCCATCAAGGCCCGCGCGGTTATTATCGGCGGCGGTGTCTCCGGCTGTTCGGTCGCCTACCACCTGGCCAAGCTCGGCTGGACCGACATCGTGCTGCTGGAACGCAAGCAGCTGACCTCGGGAACGACCTGGCACGCCGCCGGCCTGATCGGCCAGCTGCGCGCATCGCAGAACATGACGCGGCTGGCGAAATATTCGGCCGACCTCTACGTCAAGCTGGAGGCCGAGACCGAAGTCGGCACCGGCATGCGCCAGGTCGGCTCGATCACCGTGGCGCTGACCGAGGAGCGCAAGCACGAGATTTACCGTCAGGCCTCGCTCGCCCGCGCCTTCGATGTCGATGTGCGCGAGATTTCGCCTGGTGAAGTCAAGGAGATGTACCCGCATCTCAACGTGTCCGATGTGGTCGGCGCCGTGCATCTGCCGCTCGACGGCCAGTGCGATCCGGCCAACATCGCCATGGCGCTGGCCAAGGGCGCCCGCCAGCGCGGCGCCACAGTCGTCGAGAATGTGAAGGTAACCAAGGTCCACACCAAGGCCGGTCGCGTCGCCGGCGTGTCGTGGGCGCGAGGCGACGACCAGGGCACGATCGAGGCCGACATCGTCGTCAACTGCGCCGGCATGTGGGCGCGCGAACTCGGCGCCCAGAACGGCGTCACCATCCCGCTGCATGCCTGCGAGCATTTTTATCTCGTCACCGAGCCGATCCCCGGCCTTGGCCGGCTGCCGGTGCTGCGCGTGCCGGATGAGTGCGCCTACTACAAGGAAGACGCCGGCAAGATGATGCTTGGCGCCTTCGAGCCGGTGGCCAAGCCCTGGGGCATGGACGGCATAAGCGAGGATTTCTGCTTCGACCAGTTGCCGGAGGACATGGAGCATTTCGAGCCGATCCTCGAGATGGGCGTCAACCGCATGCCGATGCTGGCAACCGCCGGCATTCACACCTTCTTCAACGGCCCCGAAAGCTTTACCCCCGACGACCGCTACTATCTCGGCGAAGCGCCGGAGCTGTCGGGCTACTGGATGGCGACCGGCTACAATTCCATCGGCATCGTCTCGTCCGGCGGCGCCGGCATGGCGCTGGCGCAGTGGATCAATGACGGCGAAGCGCCCTTCGACCTCTGGGAAGTCGACATCCGCCGCGCCCAGCCATTCCAGAAGAACCGTAGGTATCTCAAGGAGCGTGTCTCCGAAACGCTCGGCCTGCTCTATGCGGATCACTTCCCCTACCGGCAGATGGCAACGTCCAGAAATGTCAGGCGCTCGCCCCTGCACGAACACCTGAAGGCGCGCGGCGCCGTGTTCGGCGAAGTCGCCGGCTGGGAGCGCGCCAACTGGTTTGCGCGAGAGGGGCAGGAGCGCGAATACCGCTATTCCTGGAAGCGGCAGAACTGGTTCGACAACCAGCGCGAGGAGCACCTGGCGGTCCGCAACAAGGTCGGCCTGTTCGACATGACCTCGTTCGGCAAGATCCGTGTCGAAGGCCGCGACGCCTGTGCCTTCCTGCAAAGGCTGTGCGCCAACGATATGGACGTGGCGCCGGGCAAGATCGTCTACACCCAGATGCTCAACCAGCGCGGCGGTATCGAAAGCGACCTCACGGTGTCGCGGCTATCTGAGACCGCCTACTTCCTCGTCGTGCCGGGCGCGACGCTGCAACGCGACCTCGCCTGGCTGCGCCGGCATGTCGGGGATGAATTCGTAGTCATCACCGATGTCACGGCAGCTGAGGCCGTGCTCTGCCTGATGGGTCCGGATGCGCGAAAGCTGATCCAGAAAGTCAGCCCCAACGATTTCTCCAACGACAACAATCCATTCGGCACCTTCCAGGAGATCGAGATCGGCATGGGCCTCGCCCGTGCCCACCGCGTCACCTATGTCGGCGAACTCGGCTGGGAACTTTATGTCTCGACCGACCAGGCGGCTCATGTCTTCGAGGCGATCGACGAGGCCGGCGGCGATGTCGGCCTGAAACTTTGCGGCCTGCACACGCTGGATTCCTGCCGCCTCGAAAAGGCGTTTCGGCATTTCGGCCACGACATCACCGACGAGGACAATGTGCTGGAGGCCGGCCTCGGCTTTGCGGTCAAAACCGCCAAGGGCGAGTTCATCGGCCGCGATGCGGTGCTGAAGAGAAAAGAAGCCGGCCTGTCGCGCCGGCTGGTGCAGTTCCGTTTGAAAGACCCTGAACCCCTGCTCTTCCACAACGAGGCGATCCTGCGCGACGGCAAGATCGTCGGCCCGATCACATCGGGGAATTACGGCCACCATCTCGGCGGCGCGATCGGACTGGGCTATGTGCCCTGCCAGGGCGAGAGCGAGGCGGATGTGCTGGCCTCGTCCTACGAGATCGAGATCGCCGGCGAGCGTTTTGCGGCGGAAGCATCGCTGAAGCCGATGTACGATCCCAAGGCGGAACGGACGAGGATGTAGCACCTTTTTACCCTCCCCTTGTGGGGAGGGTCGGCTCGCAGTCGGAGCGAAGCGGCGATTGCGAGACGGGGTGGGGGTGCGCCCTACGAGACCCCCCACCCCGCTTCGCAAAAGCCGCCTTGCGGCATTTGCTGCGCGACCCTCCCCACAAGGGGGAGGGTGAAGAAGCTCAAAACCGCTCCAGCTTCGCCCGCACCTTCACCAGAAACGCCGCCCTCGTCCTTGGCGTCGAGGCGTCCATCAGGTAGTGCGCCAGGAAAAACGTCCGGCAGCGGCGGGCGCACAGCGCGCGCATACCGCGCAGCAAGGTCTTGCGGCCGGGCTGGCCGACGACGACGCTCCACCAGGTCGGCGCGCCGCAGGGGGTGATGACGCCGACCCTGGTGACATGTGTCATCAGCGACATGATGCGCCCCTTGCCCAGCTTGAAGGCGACATCGGTCGCCCAGACCCGGTCGAGCCAGCCCTTCAGCATGGCCGGCAGCCCGTACCACCAGGTCGGATAGATGAACAGGATCGCCTCAGCCCAGGCGAGATGCTCGAAATGCGGTTTTAGGGCCGGATCCTCCGGCGCCCGCTCATTGTAGGCGCGCCGCTCCTCGCTACCCATCACCGGGTCGAATTTTTCGGCATAGAGGTCGAGCAGCCGTACCTCCCAACCCCGCGCCTTCAGCACGTCGACGGCGGTATCTCTGATCGCGGCGCAAAAACTTTCGGGCACCGGATGGCAATAGACCACCAGCACGCGCATCAGAAGGTATCCATCCCGGCCGCGACCTTGGCCATGAAGGCTGCCCGCGTCTCGTCGGTCGACAGGTTCATCGAATAATGAGCGAGGTAGGACACCGAGGCGCCGGGCCTGATCGTCGCGCGCAGCATCCGCTTGACCAGCCGGCGCGGCGGATCGCCCATCAGCATGGCGCGGAACCGGCTGCCGCCATAGGTGGTGACGGCGGTCAGCTTGCGGATGTTGTGGAGCGAAGGCTGCGCCTTGCCGTCGACCAATTTGAACGACACGCCGGGCAGAAACACGCGGTCGAAAAAGCCTTTCAGGATAGCCGGAAAGCCGTAGTTCCAGACGGGATATGACAGCACCAGCGCCTCGGCCTTGAGCAGCCGCTCGACATAGGGCGCGGCCGGGTCCGCAGGGCTGCGTTGGTTGTGATAATCCAGCCTCTCCCCGCGCGTCAGCCTGGGGTCGAAATCCTCGGCATAGAGATCGCAATCGTCGACCTCATGGCCGGCCGCCGTCAGCCGCTCGACGATCGTGCGGTGCAGGCTGGCATTGAAGCTGGTCTCCACCGGGTGTGCGTAAAGGACGAGGACTTTCATGGGAAATTGCTGGGGTCGGCGCGAGGCACCCCCCTCTGCCCTGCCGGGCATCTCCCCCTCAAGGGGGGAGATCGGACTGCCGCATCGCTTTCACTAATTGTCAGCGTGTCAGATTGGCTGCGGCGTTCAGGCTGCCAATCTCCCCCCTTGCGGGGGGTGAGAAGTGGTCGGCGAAGCCGATGGGAAGCCAATTGCTTGGCTTTCCAAACAACGAACGCCCGAAGCGGCAGCGTAGGGCCTGTGCCGGCAGGACAGAGGGGGGTGCTCAAGCTCAAACCTCTGCTCATTCTGCTTTCTGCAAACCCTTGAACAAAAAAGTCCGGCCGGAGCGATAGTCGTAATCCGGATTTTCCCAGGCGATCATCTTGCCGGGATTGAGCAGGCCTTGCGGATCGGTCTCGCGCTTGAAGGCGAGCTGGATTTCATCCGTCTGCTTCATGCCGCCCTCTTCCAGCGTGTAGCGGTGCGGGTTGAAGATCGGGCAGCCATTCTCCTCATGCAGCCGGATGATTTCGTTGAGCCGCGCCTCGGTGGTGAATTTCACCAGCGGCAGGCCGAAGCAGGTGATGTTGCCGTCGAGGCGCACGAATTCGAGATGCGAAAAGACCTCGTTCGGAAACATCGCGTCCATCTTCTCCACCAGCGCCAGCTGGTTGGGAAACGGATAGAGCGATTGCAGATAGGTGATCGCGGGATCGACCCGCAGTGCCCTGAGCGTGGTGTGGTTCCACGCCAGCTCGAAGCCCGGCGGCAGGCCCTTCTTCTCTTCGTCCGTTGCCGTCGCGGCATTGAAGATGACCTCGCCGCCGGCGCGGCGGGTGAAGGCGAGGAATGCGTCTAGCCCATGCCGGGCAACCATGACGACGCAGATGCTTTGCCCGTCCCGGAAGAACTTCTGGTGTCGCTTGAAATAGAGCTGCGGCACCGGCGCGGCGATCGGCGTGATCAGCTTGGTCAGGATGCCGTCCTGGCGTGCCAGCGCGTTGCCGTAGCGGGCTGCCGGCATGAAAGCGTCGAAGCCGACGATCACGTCGATCCATTCATAGGCTGCAGTCAGCGGCATCTCGACCTCGGTGATGATGCCGTTGGTGCCATAGGCGTGCGTGACTTTGTGCAAATCCTCGCCGGTGAGTTCGAGCGCCTTCGGTTCGGTTTCCATGGTGACGACGCGCAGCCGCAGCACATTGCCGAAATCACGCAGACCGCCGAAATTGATCGAGCCGACGCCGCCCGAGCCGCCAGCGATGAAGCCGCCGATCGAGGCGGTGTTGTAGGTCGACGGCGACAGCCGCAGTTCCTGCCCGGAATGCGCGCGCGTCGCTCTGTCGATGTCGGCGAGGATCGCGCCCGGCCCGGTGACGACGCGGCCCGGCGCTATGGCCTTGATCTCGTTCATCTCGGCAAGGTTCAAAACCACGCCGCCCGATAGCGGCATCGCCTGACCGTAATTGCCGGTGCCGCTGCCGCGCGGCGTCACCGGAACGCCATGACGGTGGCAAGCGGCAAGCACGCGGATCAGTTCGGCCTCGTTCCTGGGCGTCACGATCAGGTCGCCGGTGACGTGGTCGAGCTGCTGCTTCAGCACCGGGCTGTACCAGTAGAAGTCGCGGCTCTTCTGCTGGATGATGGCCGGATTGTCGTCGAGCTTTATCCCGTCGAGATCGCGTTTGAGCGCCGAAACATCCATCATTCCACCATCAGTCCGTCGAGCTCGGCGTAATCGGGCAATTGTCTGTCGATCGCTCGTCCCGCGCGCACGACGATGCGATCCGATTCGGGCCGCGAGAGCAATTCCGTCCAGCTCCGCCCTTTGAAGACGATGAAATCGGCGCTGCCACCGGCTGCCAGTGTCCCGACACCGTCGAGCCGCATCACCTTGGCCGGCGTCGCCGCCACCGTCTGCGGCCAGTCGCCGACCGGATGGTCGAAATGCAGGATGCGCGTCGCCATGCGGTAGACCTCCAGCATGTCGAGATCGCCATAGGCATAGAAAGGATCGCGGGTGTTGTCGGAGGCGACCGCGACCGCAATGCCCCTCGCCTTCATCTCGTGCAGCAAGGTCACGCCGCGCCAGCGTGGCGTGGTCTGGTCGGCGCGCCGGTCCTGCAGATAGAGATTGCACATCGGCAGCGACACCACGGCAAGTTTGGCCTTGGCGACCTTGTCCAGCGTGTCGAGCACGTCGAGGTCCGGCTGGCGCGCCAGCGAGCAGCAATGTCCCACCAGGATGTTGCCCTCAAAACCGTTCCAGAGTGCGGCCTCGGCAATCTTCTTCAGCGAGATCGCCGCGATATCGTCGGTCTCGTCGGCGTGGAAATCGAGATCGAGCCCGTGCTTGTTCGCCTCGGCGAACACCTTGTCGAGAAGCTCTTCGAGATCCGGCACCATATAGGTGACGACGCCGAGCACGCCCTTGGCCGCAGCCACACGCTTGGCCAGCCTCTCGAACCACTTTCTGTCGCGCACGCCTTCGATGCCGAGCAGGCAGGCTGCCTGCAATTCGATGCGGCCGCGCCATTTCTCCCGCATCGCCTCGAACACCGGCCAGGAGATTTCCTCCTGTGGCGGCACGCTGTCGAGATGAGTGCGCAAGGCCTTGGTGCCGTGCGCGTAGGCCGAGCGCAAAGAGAAATCCATGCGCCGCGCCACGTCCTCGGCGCTCCAGCGCGCTGCACGGTCGGCGCTGGTGGCATTGAGCGCGCCCATGAAACTGCCGTCGGGATTGGGTTTGCGCGGCCAGATATGGCCCTTGTCGATGTGGGTGTGGCAATCGACGAAGCACGGCAGGATGATGCGGCCGGCAAGGTCGATGGCGGTGGCTGGCGCTTTTGATTTCTTGTGCGCGGCGATGCTGGAGAGCTTACCGTCGGCGACGGCGATGTCGGCCAGCGCGAAGCCGTCAGTATCGTAAGTGGTGGCAAGACCTGATGTCAGCGACCGGTGAAGGCGGACGTTGGTGAGATGGTACGAGCCAGAGGTCGGTATCAAGGACCGCCCCCCTCTGCCCTGCCGGGCATCTCCCCCTCAAGGGGGGAGATTGGCAGCTTTGCCGGCAGCACCCGTCTTCCAACGTCGATAATTGGCGAAATCCCGGATGACGTCCAATCTCCACTCTTGAGGGGGAGATGGCCGGCAGGCCAGAGGGGGGTGCTTCGCGCCAACGTCTCGCTCACCTCGTCACCCTACCGCTCCTGCTTCAGCGCGCTCTCGTGCCAGCGGCGCAGGATGAGATGCGACACCAGCGACAGCACCAGGAAGATCAATATGCCGGTGAGCGAGATCAGGATCAGCGCCGCGAAAAGCCTTGGCGCGTTGAGGCGGTAGCCGGCCTCGATGATGCGCGAGGCGAGCCCTGAGGATTGTCCCTGCGCGCCGGCGACGAACTCGGCCACCACGGCGCCGATCAGCGACAGACCGCCGGCGATCTTCAAGCCTCCTAGAAAATACGGCATGGCCGCCGGCAGTCTGAGATAGCGCAATTGCTGCCAGCGCGTCGCGCCGTTGAGCTTGAACATGTCGCGAAGATTGCGGTCGACCGAATTGAGGCCGAGCGTGGTGTTGGACAGGATCGGGAAGAACGCGACGATCCAGGCGCAAAGCAAAAGCTTCACCGTCTGGTTGTCCACATAGATGTTGATGAGCGGGAAGACCGCCACGATCGGTGTTACCTGCAGCACGATGGCGAAGGGAAAGAACGACATCTCCACCCATTTCGATTGCGCAAACAGCACCGCCAGTCCGACGCCGCCGACGACCGCGAGCAGCAGGCTGAGAAAGGTTATGCGCAACGTGACCAGCAGCGCGGAGAACAGGAGCCCGGCATCGCTATAGAGCGTCCACAGCACCACGCCGGGGCGCGGCAGAATATATTGCGGGATCGCGTTCCACACGCAAATGCGGTCCCACAGCCAGATCGCCAGGATCATGATCGCCAAAGGCAAGACCCACCGGCCGATCCGCTCCAGCCGCTCCTGGCGTACGCGGCCCGCCTCTTCCGCGTCGAGCGTTGCGGCATTCTGGTCAATGGCCGTCATGGTGCGGTCCGGCTGATGTGTTGATGGCGTTGACCAGGATGTCCGAGGCCTGGCGGCAGAGCGCGGCATAATCGGGCGAAGTGCGGAAAACCTCGTCTCGCGGATAGGAGGCGTCGATGGCAAGCTCGGCATGGACGCGGCCCGGCCGCGCCGCCATGACGACGACGCGGTTGGACAGGAACACGCTTTCGAAGACGCTGTGGGTGACGAAGACGACGGTGAAGCGCTCGTCCTGCCACAGCTCCAGAAGGTCGTTGTTGAGCTTGAAGCGGGTGATCTCGTCGAGTGCGGCGAACGGCTCGTCCATCAGCAGAATGCGCGGCTTCGTCACCATGGCGCGTGCGATCGAGACGCGCATCTTCATCCCGCCGGAAAGCTCGCGCGGCACGGCGTTCTCGAAGCCGGTCAGGTGCACCCGCTCCAGCATCTCCGTCACCGCCGGCGCCGCCTTGGCGCGCGACACGCCTTTCAGCCTGAGCGGCAGCCAGACATTGTCGAATACATTGGCCCAGGGCAGCAGCGTCGGTTCTTGGAAGACGAAGCCGATATTGGCGCGGTCGATCGAACCGCCCCAGTCGAGCTGACCGGATGTCGGCGTCGACAGGCCCGCGATCAGCCTCAACGCCGTTGACTTGCCGCAGCCGGACGGCCCGAGAAGGCTGACAAAATCGCCCTCGCGGATGGCGAGATCGACGTCGCTCAATGCAGTCACGCCATTGGAAAACACCTTGCCGACATGGCGCAGCGTCAGCAGCATCGGGCCTTCACCCGATGCCGTCATGGGCGCCTGCGCCATCTTTTCCAGCTTCACGACTACTTCTTCAGCTCGATCCCGACACCTTTGTTGATGAAGGCCAGCGTGTAGGCCTTCTTGATATCGATGCCCTCGGGCGTGACCTTGGCCTTGACCATCTTGTCATAGAAGCTCTTGATCCGGTCTTCGTTCATGGCGCCGATGCCGAGCTTTTCGGTGTCGCCGGAATCGGCCAGGCCGAACTTCTTCATCTGCTCGATCGAGAAGGCAATCTGCTCGTCGCTCATGTCGGGGTTGTCTTTCTTGATCATCTCGTTGGCGGCCTTGTTGTCGCCGTAGAGGTAGTTGTACCAGCCCTTGGCCGAGCCATCGACGAAGCACTGGACCACCTCCGGCCGCTTGTCGATCGTGTCCTGCATCACCTCGATCGTCGTCGAATAGGTGTCCCAGCCATAGTCGGCGAGCAGGAACTGGTTGGGCACGAAGCCGCCTTCCTTCTTGACCGCAAAAGGCTCCGAGGTGACGTAACCCTGCTGGATCGACTTCTTGTTGGCCAGGAATGGAGCGGTGTTGTAGGTGTACGGCACGCGCTTGGCGGCATCGAAACCGAGTTCGATGACCATCCACTGGAAGAAGGTCTGGACGCCCTCGTCGCCGAGAATGTACTGGTCGGCGTTCTTCAAATCCTCCCACTTGTCCAGCCCCTGCCCCGGGTGGGACATGATGACTTGAGGGTCCTTCTGGAAATCGGCTGCGACGACGCGCATCGGGATGCCCTGCTGGACGGCGTCGAAGGCCGACAGCAGATTGCCGCCCATGTAGAAATCGAGCTTGCCGGCCAGCAGCAGCGGCCGCCCGCTGACCTGCGGACCTCCCTGCGAAATCGTCACGTCGAGGCCACATGCAGCGTAGGTGCCGTCGGCGACGGCCTGGTAGTAGCCGCCATGCTCGGGCTCGGCCAGCCAGTTGGTGCCGAAGGTGACCTTCTCGTTTGCTGCCGCGCCGAACGTGCCGGCTCCAAGCAGCGCGACCGCAAGCGCTGAAATCTTCTGTTTTCCGTACATCGACACCACCCTTTGTTGGCTCCGGAGCGTCACGCGCCGGGCTCGACACCATTGATCCAAGAAGCAAGACACATGCCACCGCCCGGGCCGCCTGCTTGCGCGGCAGTCACTGCCAACACCGGACGGGTCATGCTGTGCGGGAGGCATCGTGCCTATTTTTTGGACGCCTGTCCACAATCGCCCTCGTGCCATGCACCACATCTTGAACGTACTATCGGTCACGTCTTAGGCTGGTCTCGCAGACAGGAGATTGCCATGTTCAGATACCTCGCGCCGAAGTCGATCAAGCCGCCTTTCGCCCGCTATAGCCACGGCGTCGAGGTGCCGCCAGGCAAGCGGCTGGTTCTGTGCTCCGGTCAGGTCGCCATCACGGCGGACGACCAGATCCCCGAGGATGCCGGCGCGCAGGCCGAGCTCTGCTTTCAAAACATAGCGGCGATTCTGGCTGAAGCCGGGCTGGGGCTAGGCGACATCGTGCGCATAAACGCCTACGTCACCGACCGCGCCTTTCTGCGGCCCTATATGGACGTCCGCGACCGCTTGTTTGCCAGCCCCGCGCCCGCCTCGACGCTGATGATCGTGTCAGGCTTTGCGCGGCCGGAGTTCAAGGTCGAGGTCGAGGCGATTGCGGCTGGGTGATCGACAGGCGACGTTTGGCGCGCTAGGTCTCCCTCACAGTCAAGAGGCATGACATGACCGTTGCAAACAGACGCGTTTGGTGGGGCGACTACCGGACCACCGAATACGCCGCGATCGATCCGGAGGCGACGATTGCCGTGCTGCCGGTGGCGGCGATCGAGCAGCACGGCCCGCATCTGCCTGTATCAACCGATACCTCGATCATGAACGGCATGCTGGAGACGGTCATCGCCCGCCTGCCCGGCGATCTCGACATCCGCATCCTGCCGGTCCAAACGGTCGGCAAGTCGAACGAGCATCTGCAGGCGCCGGGCACGCTCACCCTGCCGGCGGCCACCCTGGTCGATGCCTGGACCGAGCTTGGCCTGTCCGTTGCCCGCGCAGGCGTAAGGAAACTGATCGTCGTCAACTCGCATGGCGGCAATGAAGAGATCATGGGCATCGTCGCGCGCGAGCTGCGCGTGCGTGAGAGGATGCTGGCGGTGAAGACCAGCTGGCAGCGCTTCGGCCGCCCCGCCGGCATGTACACCGAGCTGGAAGACCGCCATGGCATCCATGGCGGCGACGTCGAGACCTCGTTGATGCTGCATTTTCGCCCGGAGTTAGTCGACATGGCCAAGGCCGACAATTTCGCCTCCAAGGTCGCCCGCGCCGAAACCGAATTTGCGCTGCTGCGCCACACTGGAACGCACGCTTTCGCCTGGATCGCTGGGGATCTCAACCCCAACGGCGTGGTCGGCGATGCCAGCATTGCCGCGGCCGAGAAAGGCCGACTGACGGCGGAGCATCAGGCCGACGGCTTCATCACCCTGTTGAAGGATGTGCGCAAGGCGAAGCTTGCCGACTGGCTGGCATAGCGGGCCGCCTTAGCCGTCGATCTTCAACACGAAAGGCGTACCCTCAAAAGCATCGGCGCCGCGTCCGATCGCCTCGATCGCTTCGATCATGCGGCCTTGTCGTGAGAGAAGAGCATCCGCGACGGCGATCAACCGTGGATTGGGTGTCGCCGAGGGCGAAAGCTTCCGCAATGTCTGCGCAAGTTCGACTTCGTCGCGCTTCGGGGCGAGCGCCGCCGCAATGATATAGGCCGAGGCGGTCGAGCGGCTGATGCCGGCATAGCAATGGACGACCATGGGTTTGGCGCGGTCCCATTTCCGGGCGAAATCGAGCAGATTGCGCACATGGCCTTCGCCGGGCATGGTCATGCCGTCCTGCGCCACCGCGATGTCGTGCATGACCAGATGCAGGTGGTTCTCCCTCGATATCGAGGCCGGCCGCGTCACCTCGGTGCCGGCAGCGAGCAGCGACAGCACGCGCTCGGCGCCGCTTTTGGCCACCGTCTCCTCAAGCTTTGCCAGCGAACAGATATGGATCATGGCGCGATCTCCTTCGACCCATCGTCGCGCCGTGCGCGCCAGTCGGCAAGCGCCGATTCGAGCCGCTGCCATTCCTCCTGACGTCCAGGCAGCCCCGCGCGGAGCACCTGGGGACGCTCGAAAAAATGCCTGAGCAATATGCCGCGCTCGCCGAGCGTCGAAAACAGCCCCGGTGCATCGGCAAGCCGGAGATAGCGAAACAGCGTCGTGCCGCCGGCGACAGCAACGCCAAAGCGCGAAAGCAGCGCATCGAGCCGCGCCGCATCCTGCGCCAGCCGCCGCCGCATGTCGGCCTGCCAGCCGCTGTCGGCAAGCGCGCGGATGCCGTATTCGAGCGCTGGGCCGGCGACCGCCCAAGGGCCGAATTGCGTTTCAAGCCTTTCGACCGTCACCGCACCGGAAAGTGCGAAGCCGAGCCGCAGGCCGGCGAGACCGAAGAATTTGCCAAACGAGCGCAGCACGACGATGCCGCCCCGCCCGACATCGCCGGCCAGGCTTTCCGCGTGCGGGCCGACATCCATGAAGGCTTCGTCGACGACCAGCAGACCGCCTATGGCGCGCAATGTCTCGGCAAGCCGAAGCAGCCTTTCCCGCGACACGACTCGCCCGTCGGGATTGTTGGGATTGACGACGATGGCAATTTCGGCTCCGGCAAGCGCCTCGAAATCGTCGACCTCCGCCACCGCATGGCCGGCAATCGCGGCGGCCCTGGCATGCTCGGCATAGGTCGGCCCGAGCACCAGCGCCTTGCCGGGGCTGACCAGCGAGGCGACGCGCGGCAGCAGGATCTGCGTGCCCGGGGCGACCGCCACATTCTCGTCCGAAGGCGCGCCATAGGCGCCGGCCGCGACCCTGGCCAGCTCACGCAGGCGCGCGGCTTCCGGCAATCGTGACAGGGCGGTGGCGGGCAGCTCGAAAAGCGGGTAGGAGTGCGGATTGATACCTGTCGAGAGATCGACGAAAGGTTGTGGCGCGTGAGGGAAGAGCGCCCTCGCCCGGCCAAGGGATCCACCGTGATCCACCACAGTAATCGCTCCATCAGAAAGCTTCATGTCGATCCTGATCGCTTTCCTGTCGCTGGCCATCGAACGCATCCTGGGTTACCCGGACTGGCTGTTCCGTGCCGTCGGCCATCCCGTCACCTGGTTCGGCAGGCTGATAGCCTTTCTCGACCTCAGGCTCAACCGCGACACTGATTCCGACGCGCTGCGTCGCCGCCGCGGCGTGCAGGCGCTGCTGGTGATCGTGCTGGTGCCGGCGGCAATCGCCTTCATCGTGCAAATCCTGCTCTGGCAGCTCTTTCCTGCCGGCATGATCATCACGGCAATCCTGGCCTCGTCGCTGCTGTCGCAAAAGAGCCTTACCGAACATGTCGAGGCGGTGGCCGATTCGCTGGATACCGGCGGGCTGGCGCTCGGCCGCATTGCGGTTGCGCGCATCGTCGGCCGCGACCCAGAGAAGCTCGACCATGCCGGCGTCAGCCGCGCCGCCATCGAAAGCCTGGCCGAGAATTTCTCCGACGGCATCGTTGCGCCCGCCTTCTGGACAGGTGTCTGCGGTCTGGCCGGCGGCGTCGCCTACAAGGCCGCCAACACCGCCGATTCGATGATCGGCCACCGCACCCCGCACCACGAGGCCTTCGGCCGCGCGGCGGCACTCTTCGACGACTGGATCAACCTGCCGGCGTCCCGGCTGACCGCGTTGCTGATCGTTGCCGCCGCCTTTCTCGTTGACGGCGCCGATCCCCGCAACGCCTGGCAAGCAATGCGGCGCGACGCCAAAAAGCACCGCTCGCCCAATGCCGGTTGGCCGGAAGCAGCAATGGCCGGCGCACTCGGCCTGGCGCTCGCCGGCCCGCGCAGCTATGGCGGCGTTGTCGTCAACGATGCCTTCATGGGCGAAGGCGGCCGCCGCGAGGCGGAAAGTCTGGACATCAGGCGGGCGCTGAAACTTTATCAGGTCGCCGACTATCTGCTGATTGGGCTGTTCGGGTTGCTGTCGGCGGTGCTTATCGCGGTAACGTTCTGAGAGCTTACCGTCGCCCTTCCTTTACCCTCCCTTGTGGGGAGGGTCGGCGCGAAGCGCCGGGGTGGGGGACTGCGACCTACGAGAACCCCCACCCCAATCCGCTTCGCGGATCGACCCTCCCCACAAGGGGGAGGGTACGAAACCCCTCAAAACTCGATCCCCTGCTGTGCCTTCACGCCGGCCGAAAAATGATGCTTGGTCACGCCCATCTCCGTCACCAGATCCGCCGCCTCGACCAGCGCCGGCTTGGCGTTGCGGCCGGTGACGACGACATGCAGGCCTTCGCGCCGCGCTTTCAGCGCCGCCACCACTCTGTCGAGATCGAGATAGTCGTAACGCAGCGCGATGTTCAGTTCGTCCAGCACCACGAGGCTGATCAAGGGATCGGCGATCAGCTCCAGTGCCTTGGCCCAGGCGGCTTCGGCCGCCTTAATGTCGCGCTTCAGATCCTGCGTCTCCCAAGTGAAACCCTCGCCCATCGTGTGCCAGACGACGCGGCCGCCAAACGCCGCGAAGGCATCCTTCTCGCCGGTGTGCCATTTGCCCTTGATGAACTGGACGATTCCGACGCGCTTGCCATAGCCGAGCATGCGCAGCGCCAGCCCGAAGGCAGCCGTGGTCTTGCCCTTGCCGGGTCCGGTGTTGACGATCAGCAGCCCCTTCTCGACCGTCTTTTCCGCGACCTCGGCGTCCTGCACCGCCTTGCGCTTGGCCATCTTGGCGCGATGGCGTTCTTCGTCTTTTGCGTCGATATCGGTCATCTCATTTCACCTTGAGCGGCAGCCCCGCCACCATCAGAAGCACCATATCAGCTACCACCGCGATCTGCTGGTTGAGCCGGCCGGCGGCATCGCGGAACCGGCGTGCCAGCGCATTGTCGGGCACAATGCCTTGTCCGACTTCGTTGGAGACCACGAACCACGGTCCGCGCGGCCGCGAAAGCACATCGGCCAGCCGCCGGCACTCCCCCTCCAGATCATGATCGGCCAGCATATGATTGGTTAGCCAAAGCGTCAGGCAGTCGACAAGCACCGGCTGGCTGTCCGGCAATGCCTCGAGCGCACCGGCAAGATCAAGCGGGGCGTCGATGGTCGCCCATCCCTCGCCGCGGCGCGAGCGGTGCTGCGCGATGCGCTCGCGCATTTCGCCGTCATAGGATTGCGCGGTGGCGATATAGGCCCATGGCGGCAGCAACGCCGTCGCCAAAGTTTCGGCATGCGCGCTCTTGCCGGAGCGCGCACCGCCGATGATGAAGGTCAAACTGCGATCAGGCAAAGCTGTCGCGCAGGCTGGTCGCGGTGCCGGCGAAGCGCGAGTGCACTATGCCGACAACTGCGCCGAGCACCAGCCAGAACACCAGATTGGTCAGCGTCACCGCCACCACGAACTGATGATGCAGGCCCTCCGGGATCGGCGTTACGAAACTGTCAGGCTGCGGCGCGCCGACAATATGCGGGGCGACGATCAGGAGGACGGCGAGCACGGTCAGGGGCGCCGACGTGCGGAAGGTAATAAGGGCAAGGCCGATCGCGGTTGCCATCACCGTTGCCCACCACCAGATCTGGCGCTGTATGAGATCGGCCGCCGGCATTGCCGGCAGTTCCGGCGGCAGGCCGAGTCCCGGCGCCAGCGTGAACACGGCAAAGCCCGCCAGACCCCAGAACACGCCCTGGCGCCAGCTGCCGATGCCGCCGGCGAACTCGGAAACCGCCACCAGGACCAGCGCGAAGCCGATGCCGGTGACGATATTGGCGACGACACTGAAGGCGAAACGCTCGAAGCCGTCGGCCGGCGCCCAGCCTTCGTCCTCCGCCGGCGCGGCTGCTTCAGCCGGTGCTGCGCTGCTCACCGCATTTTCCGCCGGCGCGGCGGTGCTCATGGCATTGGGGTCCGCAGCGTTGGCGGCGGGCGCCGCGGCATGCTGATGCTCATGGCCGCCACCAGCCTTTTCGTAGACCTCCGCCTTGAGGATCAGCGGCACGGTGGCGTAGGCCTGCATGCAGGCGAGAGCGACACCGGCCACGAGCCCTGCGATCGCCGCGATGAACACGACGTTGCGAAACAGGTTCATGATGTCAGATCCTCGTCAGTGGCAGGGAAACGCCATCGAATGGCGATAGTCGTGCGCCGCATTGTGGACCGCATCGATGTGCGAGAAACCGACAACGCCGACGACGAAAATGCCCAGAAACGCGCTAAGCACGAGCTGCATGAAGCGCGACTGCGAGGAGACGGAAGCGCCGAGGGAGACGGAAGCGGTATTCATATCTTGTCCTTTCGCCCTCCACCCGAGGGCATCGAAGTCAGTTCCCTGTCGCCGGCAGGTCTCCTGGCTCGCGGATCAGCGCCCTTCCCCACCTTCCCGAAGAAAAAATCCCCAGTGGCTTGGAGAGGACTACCGCACACAGTTGCGGGGGCAGCCACGGCATTGGGCAACAAGTCAGCCCTCACCGCATTCCCTCTTGGTCCCTAACGGAACCGACGACATGCATGACTATAGGCTGAAACGGTCGCATCCGGCAAACCAAATTCCGCCGGCCAACAGCGCGAATGCGCCATGCGGCGTTACGGGTTCAACGCGGTGATCCGCTCGGCAACCAGCCGCTGCAGCCGCCACAGATGGCGATCGTGAATGCCGCGCTCTTCAAGGTTTTTCACCGTGTTGTAGAGATAGTCGGCGCCCGACCCGCAGGACGTTGCCAGCCTTTCGACGACCTTGCCCTCGTCGAGCGGTCCGGAATAGGTCAGGCCGTTGCGGTTGATGACGAAGGCCAATGCCCTGAGCGGTCCGGCCTCGCTTGCAAGCTTGAGCATGCGCGGCCGGTAGCTTGTCGGCTTCAGCGTGACTTCGCGCCGGAAAAGCCGGCCCAACTGCTCGCGCCGGTTATTGCCGGTCAGCCGAAAGGCGACGCCCTTGCATTGTCCGCCACGGTCCAGCGCCATCATCAGGCCGGGGCTGTCCTTGGTGCCGCGCCAGCGCGTCATGTTCATGCAAAAGGACCGATGCCAGCCGCGCGCCAGCGCAACGCGGTCCTCGACATAATCTATTTCCGGTTTCCAGATCAGCGATCCATAGCCGAACAGCCATAGCGGTTCGCTGTCCGGGAGTTCGACCTGCAATTCATCCAGCAGCGCGTCATAGTCGGCTTCATCGAGATGCATCGCGTCCGGATCCGGCCCGGGGTCCCTGATCTCGCGCCAGCAGCGCGCGACCAGCTCCGGCGTAAGCGACATCTGTCGTGCGGCCACTTCCGAATCCCCCCAATTTCCGAATGTCCCGTGTCCACGACATGATTATGCGCCGCGCCTGCAACCGGCAATGCGGCACTCTGATTGACAAACGATTTGCCGGGGTGTCGGCTGACGCTTCATAGGAAGCCAGCCATGCATCCCAGCCCGAGCGAGCGCGACCCCTATAACGGCCTGAGCCGGGCCGAACCGACGCTACCGTCGTCGGCCTATTGGAATAGCGAGGCTTACCAGCGCGATCTCGACGCCATCTGGCACAAAAGCTGGCTGCTCGTCTGCCGCGAGGCCGACCTCGCCCAGCCGCTGGCGTTCAGGACATTCCGCGTCGGCACGCAGGAAATCGTCATTCTGCGGGACGAGACCGGCGAACTGCGCGCCTTCCACAACACTTGCCGGCATCGCGGCTCGCAGCTTTGCCAGAAAAGCGAGGGCCGGCTTAAAGCGCGGCTCATCACGTGCCCCTACCACGCCTGGTCCTACTCGCTGCGCGGCGATCTCGTGCGCGTTCCCTCGAAATCGCTGCCAGATGGTTTCGACAAGGCAGATCATCCGCTCTACCGGGTGGCGCTGTCGGTGTGGCGCGGCTTTGTCTTTGTGAACCTTCAGCAGGCTGCGGCCGGCTCCGCCGGGACCTCCTTCGATCCCGCATCCGGCGACCTCGCCAACTGGCCGCTGGAAACGCTGGTATCAGGCCATGTCCTGCGCAAGGTGATGAACTGCAACTGGAAGATCTTCTGGGAAAACTTCAACGAGTGCCTGCATTGCCCGGGCGTCCACAAGGACCTGTCTCGGCTGGTGCCGATATACGGTCGCGGCCTGATGAGCCGGCACGACGACCCCGACTGGGTCCGCCATGCCGACAATGACGCGCCGGAGTTTTCGGGTGGCCTGCGCGCCGGCGCCGAGACCTGGTCGCGCGACGGACATGCCCATGGCCCGGTCTTACCGGGCCTGACGCCAGCCGAGCGTGCGGCCGGACAGACCTATGCCACCAGCCTGCCCTCGATGTTCATCGTCGGCCATGTCGATTATGTCAGGACGGTGCGACTGATGCCGCTCGGTCCCGAACAGACCGAACTCACCGCCGAATGGCTGTTCGCGCCCGAGGCGCTGGCTGAGACGGACATCGACAACGTCGTCGCCTTCGGCACCCAGGTGCTGGAGGAGGATGCCGCGATCTGCGAGATCAATCAGAAAGGCCTGCGCTCGATGCGCCACCAGGCCGGCGTGCTGATGCCGGAGGAGTACGATCTGCACCGCTTCCACAACTGGGTGCGCGGGCGGCATGCAGCGCTTGAGGCAACCGCCTGATCGGCGACTAAAGCGACTTCGGCAGATAGCGCCAGGTGATAAAGCCGCAAACCGCGGCCAGAATGCCCAGCGTCACGAACACCGAGCCGAGGCCGAAAAACGCCAGCACCACCGAATAGACCAGCGGCGGCGTCAGCTCGGAAAAGTCGAGATAGGTGCGGTAGACCGCGGCCATCTGCGCCCGCTCATAGGACCGCACCGAGCGCATGAAGGCGGTCGAGCCCAGTGCATCGAGCGCGATGGTGAAGAAGGCGCCGCAGAGCAGGAAAAAGCCCGTAAGCAGCGGCGCGGTAGTGCCGACCGCGCCCGCCGCAAGCAGCGTCGCCGACATCGCGAAATAGGCGAAGGTCATGGTGCGCCGGCCGCCGAAGCGTTTTCCAGCCTTGCCCCAGAAGATCGCCATGAACAACAGCGCATTGCCGGCCGAAACCAGCAGGCCGCCGGCAAGCTCGCCCTCGCCGGTAATCACCATGAACAGCGGCCCATAGACGAAGAACGTCGTCCAGAAGCAGGACCGGCCGAAGGCGATCAGCCAAGCCAGCCTGAGCCTGGGTTGTGCTACGAAGCGGCCGATATTGGCCAGCGGATTGGCCGGCCGCGTCTTGCCAGGCCGGATCGACTGGTTGTCGCCCAGCCTGTAGGTCCAGAACAGCGCCAGCAAGGCCAACGCAAACACCGCCACCGCGCCATGCGCGGCATAGATGCCGTAGCGTGTGTAGAGGAAGATGCCGAGTGTCGGCCCGCCGGTCCAGGCAAGCATCGACCACGCCATGCGCAGCGATTCGGCCTGCATGAAATCGGTCTTGCGGATGTGATCCATGATGTAGAGGTTGAGCGTGATCGACAGGGCGCTCGCCCCCATGACGCGGCACAGCATGCCTGCCAGTTGCCCGGCAAGCGTGTGGGTGACGAAGAACAGCGAGCCTATCGCCAGCAGGCAGGCGCCGGCGGTATAGACCCAGCGCCGGGCAAACCTGCGGATCAAGATCGGCATGAACAAGGTCACCGACAGGCCGAGCAGCGCCACGATGGTGTATAGGATCGAGACGATCTGCTCGTTGTGCAGAATCTCATAGGCCTGGATCGGGATGACGCTCGATACCGTGGCGCGGGCAAAGGATTCGACCGCATAGAGCGAGGCAAAGGTGCGGGCATCCGCCGGACGCAGGGCCGGAAGCCAGATCGGATGGCGCACATGGGTGGACATTTGATCCCCAAATCAGACTCGCAGCCCAAATCTGCGCTGGCGCTTCCTCCGCCGGTAACAGGAAACCGACCCCTTCCCGGCAAAAAGCGAATTCGGCCAAAGGCTTTCCGGCTCTGGCCTAAAGCGCCGCCCGATGCAGCTGCACGGCATGACCCGGAGCGTAGAGGGCGGCCTTCTTTTGTCCGGTGCAACCGTGATAATCGTCTTTCGGGCTGAATCAGATCGCGAGACCATGAGCATCCATACCGCACCCCCTGGAGATCAACTGAAGCGAGATCAACCGAAGCGCATCGTCGCCATCGATGTCGTACGCGGCATCGCGCTGATCGCCATGGCGAGCTACCACTTCACCTGGGATCTCGAAAATTTCCACTACACCGACCCCGGCCTCACCGCCGTCGGCTGGTGGAAGATTTATGCGCGCTGCATCGCCTCGACCTTCCTGTTCTTGGTCGGCGTCAGCCTGTTTCTCGCTCATGGCAGGCAGATCCGCTGGACCGGCTTCTGGAAACGTTTTGCCATGGTCGCCGTCGCGGCCGCCGCTATATCGGCGGTCACGTACTTCATCACGCCGGACAGCTTCATCTTCTTCGGCATCCTGCATCAGATCGCGCTGGCCAGCTTGCTCGGCCTTTTGTTTCTGCGGCTGCCTTCCTGGCTGACGCTGGTCGTGGCGGCGGTGGTGATCGCAGTCCCCCTCTATCTCCGATCCGAAGCCTTCGATCATCCGGCGCTGTGGTGGGTCGGCCTGTCGGCGATCAACCCGCGCTCCAATGATTACGTGCCGCTGTTTCCCTGGTTCGGCGCCGTGCTTCTCGGCATCGCCGCGGCAAAGTTTGCGTCCACCACCGGCCTGCTGGCGCGGCTGGCCACGCTGGGATCAGGAAGCTGGACCAGGCCGCTCACCTTCATCGGCCGCCACAGCCTGGCTTTCTACCTGATCCACCAGCCGCTGCTGTTCGGCTGCGTCTGGCTGTTCTCGCAGATCGCGCCGGCGCCGGTCGAGACACGGGAAGTGGTCTTCCTCAAAGAATGCCAGGTATCCTGCGAACAGCAGCGCGACACGGAGTTCTGCACCAGCTATTGTGTGTGCATGCTGGACACGCTGCAAAGCGAAGCGGCATTCGACCGGCTCTACAATGGTGACCAGACCCCGG
Organism: Mesorhizobium sp. M0615; assembly: GCF_040320805.1. Taxonomy (NCBI): domain Bacteria; kingdom Pseudomonadati; phylum Pseudomonadota; class Alphaproteobacteria; order Hyphomicrobiales; family Phyllobacteriaceae; genus Mesorhizobium; species Mesorhizobium sp. M0615. Next base: position 273,353 of record NZ_JAMYQI010000005.1, read on the forward strand.
AGTTCAAAGCGCATCTCGGTGAACTCGCCGGCATCTGCACCGCCAGGACGGAGGAGAGTCCGATGACGCAGGGAGGGCAACAATGACCGACAAGCTGGCAAAACCCCGGCTGGCAAAACCCGATCTATCGAGACCACGGCTGATCCCGTGGCCGCCACTGATCTACATCGCCGCCATCGCCATCAGCATCGTGCTCGGCCTGTTCTATCCCCTGCCCTGGATCGGCGACCTCTTGGGCGACCTTTTGTTTGCCGCCGGCTTTGTGGTGCTGTTTGCCGTCGCAGCCCTCTGGTTCACCGCTATCCGCACCATGATCCGGGCCAAAACGACGATGAACCCCAATGGCTTGCCGGAGCATCTGGTGACGTCTGGCCCGTTCGGCGTCACGCGCAACCCGATGTATCTGGCCAACACGCTGCTTTTGATCGGCGTCGCCTTCGTCTCGGGGATCGTATGGTTCCTGCCGCTGGCTTTGATCGCGGCATTTGCAACGCAGAAGGTCGCGATCGAGAGCGAGGAGAAGGTGCTGTTCGCCAAATTCGGCAAGAAGTACCGCGACTATGCGAAGCGGGTCAGGCGCTGGATCTAAAGCGGCGTGGCAGGGGTGTATACCTTGGCGATTAGCTGGCGCATCCGTCTCGTCGTCATCCACGGGCGGAGCAAGGAGCGTAGCGACGCAGCACAGACCCGAGGATCCATGCCGCGACTTCCAAGCGCCGCCATGGTCCAGAATTCTGCAGCGCTGCACTCCACGGCCAATGTCACGGAAGGGATTCTAGGGTCTCCGCGACGGAGCTTCGCTCCTGCTTCGCCCTAGAATGACGAAGTGGGAAGGGCTCCGGCTAATCGCGAACGTTTGCGACGGGCGCGCAAACGCTCGGGGGTCCGCTCAGGTATTAACCCCCAGCTCCACCAGCCGCTCGACGCATGACTCCTCAGCCTGGTCGAGCTCCGCCAGCGTCTCCTCGAGATCGCGGCGCTTCTGGCGCAAATCCTCGCGCTTCTCCTCGATGCGCTTGATCATCAGCTTGAGTTGACCGACCTCGCCGGGCGGTTCCTTGTACATCTGGATAATTTCGCGGATCTCGTTGATCGAGAAGCCGAGCCGCTTTCCGCGCATGATCTGGCGGATCAGATGCCGGTCCGACGGACGAAACAGCCTTGTGCGGCCCCGCCGCACCGGTTGCACCAGCCCCTCATCCTCATAGAAGCGCAGCGTCCGCGTCGACACGTCGAATTCGCGGGTCAGTTCGGTGATGGAATAATATTCCCGCATCTTTGCTCCAAATGTCGGAACATCGGAAAACGCCCGGTCGCCCGGGATTCCAACGCATTCCGATCAACCCCGTTCCAAGCCGGACTCGGCATGAAACCCCGCGCAAGCCTCGCACCACATTTACGTAAAAGTCAATTGAACCCGCAACGCCTCTTTCTCAAGGGATAGCGAACCACCAGGTGGCCAGCCCGAGGAAGGCAAAGAAGCCAACGACGTCGGTGACGGTGGTGACGAAAACCGCCGACGCCACCGCCGGGTCGATCTTGAACCGGTCGAGCAATAGCGGGATCAGGATACCGGCAAGGGCTGCCACGAACATGTTGATGATCATGGCCGCCGCTATGATGCCGCCCAGATTGGCATCGCGGAACCAGACGGCCGCGACGATGCCGATCAGCACGGCGAAGATGATGCCGTTGATGGAACCCACGCCCATTTCGCGGCGGATGATGCGGCCGGCATTGTAGATGTCGAGATCCCTGGTCGCCAGCGCGCGCACGGTGACGGTCATGGTCTGCGAACCGGCATTGCCGCCCATGCCGGCCACGATCGGCATCAGCACGGCCAGCGCCACAATATGCTCGATGGTGCGGTCGAACAAGCCGATCACCGATGCCGCCAGGAACGCCGTCAACAGGTTGACCAGCAGCCAGGGAACGCGCGAGCGCGAGGTCGAAAGAATGCTGTCGGACAACTCTTCGTCGCCGACGCCGCCCATGCGCAGCAGATCTTCCTCGGCCTCCTGCTGGATGACGTCGACGACGTCGTCGATGGTCAGCACGCCGACCAGCCGCTCGTTCTCGTCGACGACGGCGGCGGACAGAAGATCGTATTGCTCGAAGTCCCGCGCCGCCTCTTCCTGGTCCATGGTGGCCGGAATGGCGTGCCTCGTCTCGTGCATCACGTCTCCGACCTTGGTCGTGCGCTTGGTGCGCAGGATCTGGTCGAGGTCGATGGCGCCGAGCAACTTGAAGCTTGGATCGATGACGAAGATCTGGCTGAAGCGCTCGGGCAGGTTCTTGTCTTCGCGCATGTAGTCGATGGTCTGGCCTATGGTCCAGAACGGCGGCACGGCGACAAACTCGGTCTGCATGCGGCGACCGGCGGTCTCTTCCGGGTAGTCGAGCGAGCGGCGCAGCCTGATCCGCTCGGTGAACGGCAACTGCGACAGGATCTCGTCCTGGTCTTCCTTTTCAAGGTCTTCGAGAATGTAGACCGCGTCATCGGAATCGAGGTCCTGCATGCCCTGGGCAATTTGCTCATTGGGCATATTGTCGACGATATCGCGGCGGATCGCCTCGTCGACCTCGGTCAGCGACGAGAAGTCGAAATCGGCGCCGAGCAGTTCGACAAGGGCGCGACGCTGTTCGGGGTGCAGGGCCTCCAGCAGATCGCCAAGTTCCGACTGGTGCAGGTCGTCGACTTCGCGCTTCAGCGTCAGCGTATCGCGATCGGCGATCGCCGCCCCGATCTGGGCCAGGAATGATGACAGGACGGCGCCGTCCTCGCCATAGATGTCGGCGTGGGCATCCTCAGCGGCTTTGGCGCCGGTCGTGTGGTCGTCCTGGCGTTCCACCAGCGGCTCCCGCCATGGGAATTTCGGAAAAGGTGCCTGTCAGGTCTAGCGCGCAACGCACGGGAATATCAAACGAAATGCGCCCCGCCCGGCATATGGGGAGAGAGCGATTTCATCAGGATATGACGCCGCCCAGGATTCAGGCGGCGCGACAGCACATGTCGCTGGGGAAAGAGCACCCCAGCACGGTTGGGGCAGAATTGTCATGATGCAGGTCCAGGCAAAGGCCGGACCCGCCCAGGCGACAACCAGAACAGCCGGAAGCCCTTGAAGATCAGGTCGCAGACGCAGAAGGCAATCGAGGAACGGCGCGTGCGCGTGGTCGTGGCCGAACGCAATCCGCTCGTCATATCGGCGCTGCGCGACATGCTGGACTGCGACGGGCGCTTCGATCTCAGGGCCTGCGTGCAAAGCGGCAGGCATTTTCTGGAATTGGCAGCCGAAGCGGAATTCGACGTCGCCGTTATCGGCTGGAAGCTCTCCGACATGGACGGCGCCGATGTGCTGGCCGAGGTTCACAGCCGCAAGCTCGGCGTGCGCATCGCGGTGTTTTCCAACGACCACGACATCGGCATCCTGAAGCAGTGCGTGCGGCTCGGCGCCCAGGGCTACTGCTTCCAGTTCGACGATCCGGCGATCATCTTCGAGACCATCCTGGCCGTCGCGCATGGCCGCATCTGCATCCCCTACATCGACATCAACAAGGTCAACGACACACCCTTGTCGCTGCTCACCGTGCGCGAGCGCGAGCTGCTGGCGGTGCTGTCCGACGGCTGGACCAATCTGCAGATCGCGACGCGCACCGGGATTTCGGAGAACACGGTGAAATACCACCTCAAGAACCTCTACGACAAGCTCGACGTCCGCAACCGGGCGATGGCCGTCGCGCTCTATGCGCGCGAGCGGCGTACCCAAAAGCAGCCGTTCGGGTAGGCAAGCGATGAGCCGCGGGTAGGATGGCCGGGTAGGCAAGCCCCACCCGCGCGCGGCAAGATGTTACCCCTTGAGGTGTTGTCGCCTTTAGCCGTCGAAACGAAACTCCCTATCACCGCTTTGCTGGATCAGGAGGAGTTCGCGACATGGCCGGTTTCACCCATCTTTTCATTCCCGGACCGACCAACATTCCCGAACAGGTCCGCCAGGCAATGAACCTGCCGATGGAGGACATGCGTGCAGCATCCTTCCCCGATCTCACGCTACCGCTGTTCGAAGACATCAAGACGGTGTTCAAGAACGAGACCGGCCGCGTCTTCATCTATCCCTCCTCCGGCACCGGCGCCTGGGAAGCGGCGATGACCAATGTGCTCAGCCCCGGTGACCGCGTGCTGATGTCGCGCTTCGGCCAGTTCTCGCATCTGTGGGTCGACATGGCCGAACGGCTCGGCTTCGAGGTCGATGTCATCGACTGCGAATGGGGAACCGGCGTGCCGCTCGAGCTCTATGCCGAGCGGCTCAGGGCCGACAAGGCGCACCGCATCAAGGCAGTCTTCTGCACCCAGAACGAGACCGCGACCGGCGTGACCAGCGACGTCGCCGGTTGCCGCGCCGCGCTCGACGACGCCAATCACCCTGCCCTTCTCTTTGTCGACGGCGTGTCGTCGATCGGCTCGATCGACTTCCGCCAGGAGGAATGGGGCGTCGACTGCGCGGTCAGCGGCTCGCAGAAGGGTTTCATGCTGCCCGCCGGCCTCGGTTTCCTCTCCGTCAGCAAGAAGGCGCTGGTGGCGTCGCGGAGCGCGACCCACCGCCGCTGCTTCTTCTCCTTCGAAGACATGATCCGCGCCAACGACGCCGGCTATTTCCCTTATACGCCGGCTACTCAGCTGCTGCGCGGCCTGCGCGCCTCGCTCGACCTGATCGCCGAGGAAGGGCTGGAAAACATCTTCGCCCGTCACCATCGCCTCGCCGAAGGCGTGCGCAAGGCGGTCGACGCCTGGGGCCTGAAGCTCTGCGCCAAGGCGCCGAAATGGCACTCCGACACCGTCAGCGCCATCCTGGTGCCGGACGGCGTCGACAGCGGCGATGTGGTCAAGCGCGCCGACCAGAAATACCAGACCTCGCTCGGCGGCGGCCTCAACAAGGTGATCGGCAAGGTCTTCCGCATCGGCCATCTCGGCTGGCTGAACGAGGTGATGGTGCTGGCCTCGCTCTCGGCCGCCGAAATGGCGCTGCTCGACTGCGGCGTACGGCTGGCGCCCGGCTCCGGCGTCGGCGCCGCCATCCAGCACTTCCGCGCCTCGGCCGCCGTGCCGGTCGCCGAAGCCGCCTGAGGAGCCGACAATGAGCCACACCATCAACCACCTCAAGAAATTACGGCTGCAGCGCAGCGAGCTGGCGGTTCCAGGCTCCAGCCCGGAAATGATCGACAAGGCGGCCAACAGCGCCGCCGACTTCATCTTCCTCGACATCGAGGATGCGGTCGCCCCGCCCGACAAGGAACGCGCCCGCAAGAACATCATCCAGGCGCTCAACGACATCGACTGGCGCGCCAAGGGCAAGACCGTCTCGGTGCGCATCAACGGCCTCGACACGCACTACATGTACCGCGACGTGGTTGACGTCATGGAGCAGGCCGGTGACCGGCTGGACACCATTTTGGTGCCGAAGGTCGGCGTGCCGGCCGACCTCTACATGGTCGAGGCCATGGTCAACCAGATCGAGATGGCAAAGGGCTTCAGGACCCGCGTCGGCCTCGAAGCGCTGATCGAGACCGCGCTCGGCATGGCCAATGTCGAGGCGATTGCCGCGACACCCGGCCGGCTGGAAGCCATGCATTTCGGCGTCGCCGACTATGCGGCAAGCTGCAAGGCGCGCACGGTCAACATTGGCGGCCTCAACCCCGACTATCCCGGCGATCAGTGGCATTTCGCTCTGTCGCGCATGACCGTCGCCTGCCGCGCCTATGGCTTGCGCGCCATTGACGGGCCGTTCGGCGACTTCTCCGATCCGGAGGGCTACATCGCTGGCGCCAGGCGCGCGGCGGCGCTGGGCATCGAAGGCAAGTGGGCGATCCACCCCTCGCAGATCGCGCTTGCCAACGACGTCTTCTCTCCACCGGAAAAAGAGGTCACCCGCGCCCGGCGCATCCTCGAAGTGCTGAAGGAGGCGGAGGCGCAGGGCAAGGGCGCGGCCGCCCTCGACGGCAAGATGATCGACGCCGCGTCGGAACGCATGGCGCGCAATGTTCTGGTGGTCAACGAGGCAATCGAACGCGCCGGTCAATTCTCTAGTGAGCCGCGCGTCGCCACGCATTGACCGTTCAGGGAGGACAAAATGGACATCCACGAATATCAGGCCAAGGAACTGCTGGCACGCCACGGCGTGCATGTGCCGCGCGGCGGGCTGGCCTACAGCCCCGAGCAGGCAACCTACAGGGCGCGCGAGATCGGCGGCAGCAAATGGGTGCTGAAGGCGCAGGTGCATTCCGGCGCCCGCGGCAAGGCCGGCGGCATCAAGCTATGCGCCAATGACGAGGAAATCTCCGACGCCGCCGAAGCCATGCTCGGCCGCAAGCTGGTGACCCACCAGACCGGCCCGCGCGGCAAGCTGATTTCGCGCCTCTATCTCGAGGAAGCCGTCGACATAGCGCAGGAGCTCTATGTCGGCTTCGTCCTCGACCGCAAGGAAGAGCGCGTCATGATCGTGGCTTCGGCTGCCGGCGGCATGGAGATCGAGGACATCGTCGAAAAGGCGCCGAACTCCATCCTGCGCACATCGGTCGATCCCGGCGTCGGCATGCAGCGTTTCCAGGCGCGCGAAATCGCCTTCGGGCTCGGCCTCGACCACAATCTGATCGGCAAGGCGACCGAGACCATCTTCAGCTGCTACCAGGTGTTTCGCGACTACGACGCCTCGATGCTGGAGATCAATCCGCTGGTGGTGACCCGCGACGGCAATTTGATCGCGCTCGACGCCAAGATGTCGTTCGACGAGAACGCGTTGTTCCGACGGCCGGAAATCTCCGAGCTGCGCGACAAAAGCCAGGAAGATCCGCGCGAAACCTTCGCCAGCGATCGCGGCCTCTCCTATGTCGGCCTCGACGGCAACATCGGCTGCATCATCAATGGCGCAGGGCTCGCCATGGCGACCATGGACATGATCAAGATCGCCGGCGGCGAACCGGCCAACTTCCTCGACATCGGTGGCGGCGCCTCGCCCGAGCGGGTGGCGAAATCCTTCCGCGCCGTGCTCGGCGACAAGAATGTCGAGACCATCCTGGTCAACATCTTCGCCGGCATCAACCGCTGCGACTGGGTCGCCGAAGGCGTCATCAAGGCGATCCGCGAGGTCGGCGTCAACGTGCCGCTGGTGGTCCGTCTCTCCGGCACCAGGGCCGAGGAAGGCCGCCGCATCCTGGCTGATTCCGGCGAGGCGGTGATCGTTGCCGACACGCTTGCAGAAGCCGCCGAAAAAGCCGTCGCCGCATGGCGCGCGGCCACCAAGAAAAAAGCAGCCTGAGGGAGGTCGAGAAAATGGCAATCCTGCTCAACCGCAGCACCCGCGTCATCGTCCAGGGGTTCACCGGCAAGATCGGCAGCTTCCATGCCGACGACATGAAACGCTATGGCACCAAGCTGGTCGGCGGCGTCACCCCCGGCAAAGGCGGCCAGAAGCATCTCGGCCTGCCCATCTTCAACACGGTCAAGGGCGCGGTGCGCGAGACCCGCGCCGAGGCCAGCATCGTCTTCGTGCCGCCGCCCTTTGCCGCCGATTCGATCATGGAAGCGGCGGACGCCGGCATTAAACTCTGCGTCTGCATCACCGACGGCATCCCGTCGCAGGACATGATGCAGGTCAAGCGCTACATGCTGCGCTACCGCTACGAGGACCGCATGCGGCTGATCGGCCCGAACTGCGCCGGCGTCATCACGCCCGGACAGGCGCTGATCGGCATCATGCCCGGCAGCATCTACCTCCCCGGCCGCGTCGGCATTGTCGGCCGCTCCGGAACGCTCGGCTACGAGGCGGCGTCGCAGATGAAGTCGCTCGGCATCGGCGTCTCGACCAGCGTCGGCATTGGCGGCGACCCGATCAACGGCTCGTCCTTCAAGGACATGCTGAAACTGTTCGAACAGGATGACGACACCGACGCGGTGGTGATGATCGGCGAGATCGGCGGACCGCAGGAAGCCGAAGCCGCGATCTGGGCGCGCGATAATATGCGCAAGCCCCTGATCGCCTACATCGCCGGCCTCTCCGCCCCCAAAGGCCGCCGCATGGGCCACGCCGGCGCCATCATCTCGGCCTTCGGCGAGTCCGCGCAGGAAAAGGTGGAGATCCTCAAGGACGCCGGGGTGATCATCGTGCCGACGCCGTCGTCGTTTGGTGAGGTGGTAGCCGATACGCTCGCGGGCATGAAGAAGGCGGCGTGACAGCAGCCCCCGAGTCCGACTGCGCCTCAGGCAGCCCGAACCTCAGGCAGCCTTGTCGGTCGCGGGCTTCGCGAACTTGGTGCGGGTGGCGCTGCGGCGGCCGTCGATGCTGACGGGAACGTCGCCGTCGACCGTGGCGCGACGCACCACCCGGTGCTGGTCGCCATAGTCGTTGACGGCGTAGTGCTGCGTCGCGCGGTTGTCCCAGATCGCCACATCGCCGGCTTTCCAGCGCCAGCGCACGGTGTTCTCCGGCGCCGTGACATAGGACTGGAACACCTCGTAGAGCTTCGCCGAATCGCTTTTGGAAAGGCCGATCAGCCGTTGCACGAAATTGCCGAGCAGCAGCGTGCGCTCGCCTGTTTCGGGATGGACGCGGACGACGGGATGCTCGGTCTCGTAGATCGTCGAGGTGAAGATTTCCTCGAAGTGCTTCTTTTCCGCGGCGCTCGCACGCGGCCGCACCGCGGCGTAATCGTAGGCGTTGCTGTGAACCGCCCAGAGATTGTCGGCCAGCAGTTTCAACGGCTCGGGCAGGTCCTGGTAGGCGGCCGCGGTGTTCGACCAGATGGTGTCGCCGCCGGCCGGCGGTATGACGACGCCGCGAAGAACGGAGAATTTCGGATAGGCGTCGACGAAGGTGACATCGGTATGCCATTGGTCGGCGCGACCGCCGCCACGGCTGGAATCGAGTTCGAGAATGGACGCCGTTCCCTTGACGGGACCTTGGGTCGGATGCGGGACGAGGTCGCCGAGACGCTGGGCAAAGCGCTCCTGCCCGGCATCGTCGAGATGCGCCTGGTCGCGGAAGAACACCACCTTGTGCCGCAACAGGATCTGGTTGATCGCCGCGACCGTCTGCTGCGGCAGGTCGCCGGAGAGCCGAATGTTCCTGATCTCTGCGCCGACGCGTCCGGTAAGCGGGACAATATCGGAAACCGGGGTGATCTGCTCTACGGGGGTAAGTCTGGTCATGGGAACCTCTTCCTCTAAAGCCGCGGGCTGGTGGCAATGCTCCGCCGTCTGCCGGCCGCATAGCGATCGGCGGAGCAACTCCCTCATCGGGAGCCGACTTGCTTGGCAACGAGAGCACTGATCTCAACTCAGGAGGCGAAGGCCGCCAAGGCTTGCGAGCAGTACCGAGATCCCATTCAAAGCGTAATTCTACAAATTCCATAGACATTTCTTTTCAAAGTTCGGCGGCCCTGAGAAAAATGCCTTCTGTCCAATTCGTTCGTGAGCGGCAGGCGGTGGAGCGCTGCGCGACGCGGCCCGCACCAGTAGTGACGCTGTCGTATCCCCTTCGATATTGGAGATGGCGGGTGAATTGCATGCCTGATATTGATGGCTTCCACGCATCACGCAGGCGCCGAGATGACAGACTCCGATAAGGCTGACGCTGTCGAGCAATTGCTCGATACGCCTGACCTCGCCACCGCGCTGGAAAGCGACCAGTTCAAGAAATTTCTCGACCAGATGCCGATCGCGATCGCCGTCTCGGAATTGATCGCGAAGGAACGTGTCGTCTACGCCAATCCCGAATTCGAGAAGCTCTCGGACCTCAAGGCGCCGAAGCTTGCGCGGGAAAACTGGGCGGCCCTTTCCGGCAGGGGGCTTCATCGGCAGAAGGACAGGCCGCTCGCCGAGGCTGTCGTTGAAGACACCGATTTCGTCGGCACATTTCGTCTTGAGCGCGGCGAGGACAAGCCGGCAATCGTCGACGTTTATTCCAACGTTATCGAGGACGACAACGGCAAGCTCTGCTTCCGGCTGGTGGCGCTTGTCGACGTCACGGCACACGGTGAGACCGAGGACGCGCGACCCGCGGAGGAGCTCATCCGGGAGAAGGACACCCTGTTGCGCGAACTGCAGCACCGGGTGAAAAACAATCTGCAGATGATCACCGCTTTGATCCGGATGGAAACCCGCAACGCCACCGAACCGGACCAGAAGCGTTTCGAAAGGCTTGCCGGCCGGGTAGACGCATTGGCAATCCTCTACCAGACATTGTCGGCTGACCAGCAGAAGGATGAGGTGGATCTTGGCGTGTATCTTAGCCAGATCGCGTCCGCCGTCATGGCGTCGCACGCAGTCGAAGGTATCCGCCTCGACCTTAAGGTGGATACCTATCCGGTATCCATCAACGTTGCCATGCCGACAGGCCTGGTCGTCAATGAGTTGCTGACCAACGCTCTCAAACATGCATTCGTCGGGCGCGATGGCGGCACGATCACGCTGCACAGCGTCGTCAGCGGCGATGGTTGCCGGGTGACTGTCGCCGATGATGGGATCGGTCTGCCGACGGGTGAGACCTGGCCCAGGCCAGGCAAGCTCGGCTCCCTGATCGCGCGGTCGCTGACCGAAAATGCCAAGGCGCAATTCGACGTCAAGTCGAGTGCCGGCGAGGGAACCAGGGTCACCATCGTCTTCAAGCGATCGGCGGCGACGGACTGAGGCTATGCGACGGCGCGCCGGCAAATCCCGGCCGGACAGGTGCTTCGGGCGCTCGCGGGTGTGGCCTTAAGTCGCAAACGATTTGGCTGCAGAAGCGGGGCGCCGGGCTTCTTTGACGGTGCGATCAGCGCCATATGTGGTCCACAGCCCTCCAAAACGAGAGAAGCTCGCTCCGGCGGGTCGCACCGCGGCCGTCAGCCGGCAATGGCTATGAACCAGGAAACTGAAACCATCATGCGTGAAAATATCAGACCAGCGTCTAGAGACGTCCCCCTCATTCAGCTAGGCCTCAACCAGTGCCGCTTCCCGGTGAGCGAAGACCGCTCGGTACCCGGTGGCTACCGTTTTTGTGCCGGGCCGACGTCGCCGGATCGCGTCTACTGCGATCACCACCACACCGTCGTGACGGCCGTTGACCCTCGTCGAGCCCGTCCGGGTCTCCATTTCACGCAACGACGCGCCGCTTAGGTCACCCACATCCCCTGCCCGCCACCGCCAAAGCCGGGACTCGGGTGCAGGAGGCTGGCCGGTGCGAGCCAAGCGGCGTTCGCGTGCGGCTCTGCGACCTCTTGTTGCAACTCTGTTGCGGCCGGTTCAAGCGCCAAAGGCGATGATTTGGCGCCGACGGCCTGAGAAGTCGCAATGATTTCAATGGCCGAAAAATTATGGTGCGGTCGAGAAGACTCGAACTTCCACGGGTTGCCCCACAGCGACCTCAACGCTGCGCGTCTACCAATTCCGCCACGACCGCCCGTGGTAGGAGCCGGAACGAACCGGCTCGCGGCGTGTAGCAAATCGTTTCCGGCGAAACAAGGGCGCGGCGCGCAATAATCGCCGCGAATTGGCATATCGGCCTCTACAGCGCCTCGCGTCCTGTGCGACGCGCAAAGGACGCTGCAGCACTTTGATTTGGCGCATGATCCTTTCCGAAGATCGTTCCTATCTTCGGGGTCGTGCGCGAAGGCCGAAATGCGTGGCGAACTGGACGTTTCAGCCGGATACCGCCATATGAAGGGCAAATGCATTCCGCCCCAAGGCGCAAGGCGATTCGGAAGCCGGCATGCATCACGCGAAAAACGAAAAAGCCATGACCGAACGCAGCCAGATCGCCACGTCGTTCCTGCCCTTGCCCGGGTCAGCGCCGGTCGAATGGCGCATCGAGCCTGGCTTGACCGGCTACACCGATGCGCTGGCCCTGATGGAAGCGCGCGCCGAGGCGATCCGCACGGGTGCGGCCGCCGAGATGGTCTGGCTGGTCGAGCATCCGCCGCTTTACACCGCCGGCACCAGCGCCCGCATCGAGGACCTGATCGACCCCGACCGTTTCCCGGTCTTTGCCGCGGGGCGCGGCGGCGAATACACCTATCACGGGCCGGGGCAGCGGGTTGCCTATGTCATGCTTGACCTGAAGCGCCGGCGTGAGGATGTGCGCGCCTTCGTCGCCGCGCTCGAGCAGTGGATCATCGGCACGCTTGCCGCCTTCAATGTACGCGGCGAACGCCGCGAGGACCGCGTCGGAGTCTGGGTGGTGCGGCCCGAGCGCCCGTCCCTGCCCGACGGCTCGCCGGCTGAAGACAAGATCGCGGCCATCGGCATCCGGCTGCGGCGCTGGGTGAGCTTTCATGGCATTGCCGTCAATGTCGAGCCGGATCTCAGCCATTTCAGCGGCATCGTGCCATGCGGCGTGCCGGATCACGGCGTCACCAGCCTCGTCGACCTCGGCCTGCCCGTGACCATGGCCGATTTCGACCTGGCGCTGAAATCCGCCTTCGAGGATGTTTTCGGGGCAGCGGAGTCAACTTCTGCAGAACCGGCTCGCAAGGCCGGCTGAGTCTCGCCTCGACCAACGCTCAAAGCAACCGCGCCGAGGCCCACAACAGCCCGAAACCGTGAATGGCGAAGACGGCCAGCAGCGCGCCGGCCATGGCGAAACGGTCGAAGATGCGGATCGGCTTCAATTCGTGGCGCGGTTTTACCCCGCTACCCACTGTCATCAGGCTGAGGATGGCAAAGACGGCGCCCGCCACCAGCAGAAAGGTTTGGGAAAAGCCGGCCAGCCAGCCAAGCCACAGCAAGGCCGAGAGCAGGGAAAACGAGGCGAGCGCCAGGGCGACCGGCCCCGGGCAGATCTGGCGCAGTACCTGGCCGCCGTCGAATTTCCAAACCGGCACCAGATTGGCGATGTTGAACAATGCGGCAAAGCCGGCAAGCGTCGCCAGAAGGGCCGCGGCAAGCCGATGTCCCTCGCCGGATGCGAGCCCGCTGGCGACGATCAGCAGCGGAACCAGGAACGCGGAAAAGCCGGCGCCCATCAGCGCCACGAAGGCGACCTCGAAGCGGCTGTCATAAGGCCGGCCACCAATGGCGAGGCCGCCGAGCAGCGGGATAAAGATCATCCGCGCCTTGCGATGACCGGTCAGCCGAAAGGCCGCCATGTGGCCGAGCTCATGCAGGGCGACCACCGAGGTCAGGATCGCGGCCAGCGCCAGGCCGCCGAGATTGAGCCCGAAGAACGGCCACAGGATGAAAGCCGAAAGAACGGCGAAACCGACCTGGCTCAGCGGATGCTCGAACCAACCGCCCTTGCGATATTGTCCGGTCCTCGCCCAGACCTCCAGCTTGCCGAGCTCGCGGCGCATGGCGAAGTAGCGGAACACCAAGAAGGCGACGCCGCGATAGCGATCGGTCTGGCTGAGCGTCACCCGCGTGCCGGCACCTTCCGAGGTGAGTTCAGTGGTCTCATAAAAATCCTTCCAGAACGACGCGTCGAGCGCGGTATCCTCGATGACCCGCATCGAAAAACGACTGCCTTCGACGACGTCCTCGAAGCGCGACCTTCGCTCGATCGGCTGGCCGTCCCGGCCCTCCCAGGACAGCAGGATGCGGGCCGTGCCCTGCCCGTCCAGCGGCTGGGCCGAGAGTATCTCGCCGGACCAGCCGGCATCGCTGCCGAGCGGCCACAGCGCCTGCCAGAGGCGCTGCCGGTCCATTGCGACCACGCGGCTGAGCCTCACCGTGCGCAAACCGAGCGGCGCAGTCATCAGAAGGAAAATCAGTCCGAGATTACCGGCCACGAGAAGGGCCGTCACGATCGGCGACACCTGAGGTTTTTGCTCCCTGTCTTGGCGGGGCAGCCTAGCGTCATGGCGGCAAGAAAGGCTTAACGGCACAGCGCCTTCCTGCCCGCCTAAAACAGTGCGGCGAACCGCAGTTGCATCACATGGCGCCGATCCAGACAGCCATGGAAACCAGAAACGCACTCATGCACACCAACGAAACGACGTCCTGAACAAGATCGCTCATAACTCTCTCCTGTTGTTGATATGTTCGTATTTTGTTCTAACTTTGTTCGAAAGTCAATGGGCGGAAAGCGGCATGCCGACGAATCCTGACAGCCGGTTTGGGCAGGGTTAAGGAAAGGTTGACGGGGTGACGGCAGTGCTGACGCAGGGCGCATCGCATGCCTTTGCGATCGGGACACGCACCAATCACTTCGTGATCCTAGGGCGGAGCAAGGAGCGCAGCGACGCGGCGCAGACCCTAGGATGACGAAGTTGGGGCCTACAACGGAACGACCTTGCCATCCGCCAACGTCACCCGGCGGTCCATGCGCGAGGCGAGTTCGTGATTGTGGGTCGCGATCAGCGCGGCAAGGCCGGACTGCTTGACCAGCGCGCCAAGCGCCTCGAAGACATAGGAGGCGGTGACCGGGTCGAGATTGCCGGTCGGCTCGTCGGCGAGCAGCAGCAATGGCGCATTGGCGACCGCGCGGGCAATGGCGACGCGCTGCTGCTCGCCGCCGGACAGTTCCGACGGCCGGTGCGACGCGCGCTTGCCGATCTGCATATAGTCGAGCAGCTGTGCTGCGCGCTCCGACGCCTCCTTGCGCGAAAGCCCTTTGATCAGCTGCGGCATCATGATGTTTTCCAGTGCCGAAAACTCCGGCAGCAGATGATGGAACTGATAGACGAAGCCGACATCGTTGCGGCGGATCGCCGTGCGTTCGTCGTCGGAGAGCCGTCCGCAGGCGCGGCCGGCCAGAATGACGTCACCGGCGTCGGGGCGCTCGAGCAGGCCCGCCGTGTGCAGCAGCGTCGACTTGCCGGTGCCCGACGGCGCCACCAGCGCCACCATCTCGCCGCGCTTCAGCGAAAAGTCGGCGCCGTTCAAAATGGTGAGCTTGCGCGGCCCCTGGACATAGTGCCGCTCGACGCTCTTCAGCTCGATAATGATCTCGGACTTCATTCGTATCTCAAGGCCTCGACCGGATCGAGCCGTGCGGCGCGCCATGCCGGAAACACCGTTGCTAGGAAGGACAGGCCGAGCGCCATCAGGATGACATAGGTGGTCTCGCGCGGGTCCATCTTTGCCGGCAGCTGGCTGAGGAAATAGAGCTCCGGGTTGAACAGCACCTTGCCGGTCATCCAGGAGAAGAACTGGCGGATCGATTCGATGTTGGTGCAGATGAGCACCCCGAGCAGCACGCCGGCCAGCGTGCCGGTGACGCCGATCGCAGCACCCGTCATCAGGAAGATGCGCAGGATGGCGCCGCGCGAGGCGCCCATTGTGCGCAGGATGGCGATATCGTGGCCCTTGTCCTTCACCAGCATGATCAGGCCGGAGATGATGTTGAGCGCCGCCACCAGCACGATCAGCGTCAGGATCATGAACATGACGTTGCGCTCGACCTGCAGTGCTGAAAAGAACGTCTCGTTGCGCTGGCGCCAGTCGACCATGTCGATCGGCCGTTGCGCCGCCGCATCGACCAGCGGTTTCAGCGCGTCGACATTATCGGGATTGTCGACATAGATCTCGATCGTCTGCGCCCTGCCGTCCATGTTGAAATAGAGCTGCGCTTCGGAAAACGGCATGTAGACGATGGAGCTGTCATACTCCGACATGCCGACCTCGAAGATCGCCGCCACCTTGTAGCCCTTCAGCCGCGGCGTCGTGCCCATGGGCGTCACATCGCCGTCCGGCGAGATCAGCGTGATGGTGTCGCCGAGCACAAGGCCGAGATTCTCCGCCATGCGCTTGCCGATAGCGACGCCCTCGCCGGAGTCGAAGCCGTCAAGCGTGCCTTGCTTGACGTTTTGGGCGACGATGGCGATCTTGCCGAGGTCTTCGGCCCTGATACCGCGCACCAGCGCGCCCATGCCGCCGCCGACATTGCCTTGCGCCAGCACCTGGCCGTCGATCAGCGGTATCGCGTATTTGACGCCGGCCACGCCGTTGATGCGGGCGGCGACCTGCGCATAGTCCTCAAGCGGCGAATCCAGCGGCTGCACGATCAGATGGCCGTTGACGCCGAGGATGCGGGTCAGAAGTTCGGCTCGAAACCCGTTCATGACAGCCATGACGACGATCAGCGTGGCGACGCCCAGCATGACGCCGAGGAAGGAGATCGAGGCGATGACCGAGATCACCGTCTCCTTGCGGCGCGACCGCAAATAACGCCAGGCGACCATGCGTTCGAACATGGAGAACGGGCCGGCGACCGGAGACTTGGTGACCGGAGACTTGGCGACCGGAGACTTGCCAACCGGAGACTGGGCTACCGAAGACTTCGCTGCCGCGGCTTCGCTCATACGGTTGCACCGAAGCGTTTCCTGGCCTCCGCGACCGGCAGCGTCTCGCGCTCGCCGGTCCGGCGGTTCTTGATCTCGATCTCGCCGGCGGCCACGCCGCGCGGCCCGACGATCACCTGCCAGGGCAGGCCGATCAGGTCTGCGGTGGCGAACTTGCCGCCCGGCCGCTGGTCGGTGTCATCGTAAAGCACATCCTTGCCGGCGCTGGTGAAGGCGGCGTAGAGCTCGCCGCAGACGCGGTCGCACTCGGCGTCGCCGGCCTTCATGTTGATCAGGCCGATGTCGAACGGCGTCACCGCTTCCGGCCAGATGATGCCGTTATCGTCATGGCTGGCCTCGATGATCGCTGCGACCAGCCGCGACGGACCGATACCGTAGGAGCCGCCGGAAACGAAATGATCCTTGCCGTCGGGCCCGGTCACCTTGGCGCCCATGGGCTTGGAATATTTGTCGCCGAAATGAAAGATGTGGCCGACCTCGATGCCGCGCGCCGAGACCCGGTCGGCCTCGCCAAGCTTGTCCCAGGCCGCCTCGTCATGCATCTCGTCGGTGGCGGCGTAAGGCATCGTCCACGTCTTGACGATGTCGGCGATCTCGCCGTCATTGCCGAAGTCGGTTTTCTCGCCGGGCACCTGCAGCGACAGATATTCGCGGTCGCAATAGACCTGGCTCTCGCCGGTGTCGGCCAGGATGATGAATTCATGGCTGAGATCGCCGCCGATCGGCCCGGTGTCGGCCCGCATCGGAATGGCCTGCAGCCCCATGCGCGTGAACGTTCGGAGATAGGATACGAACATGCGGTTATAGGCGGCCTTCGCGCCCTCGAAATCGAGGTCGAAGGAATAGGCATCCTTCATCAGGAATTCGCGCGAGCGCATGACGCCGAAGCGCGGCCGCACCTCGTCGCGGAACTTCCACTGGATGTGGTAGAGGTTTAGCGGCAAGTCCTTGTAGGACTTGACGTAGGCGCGCACGATCTCGGTGACCACTTCCTCATTGGTCGGACCATAGAGCATGTCGCGGTCCTGCCGGTCCTTGATGCGCAACATCTCCTTGCCGTAATCGTCATAGCGGCCGCTTTCGCGCCACAGATCGGCCGACTGGATGGTCGGCATCAGGATTTCCAGAGCGCCGGCGCGGTTCTGCTCCTCGCGGATGATGCGGCAGACCTTGTCGAGCACCAGCTTGCCTAGCGGCAGCCAGGAAAAGCTGCCCTGCCCCTGCTGGCGGATCATGCCGGCACGCAGCATCAGCCGGTGCGAGACGATCTCGGCCTCGCGCGGATTTTCTTTCAGGATGGGCAGGAAAAACTGCGACAAACGCATGGACAGGTCCGTGAGAGAGGAGGCTGCGCCGGAATCGGCGCGGCTGGCTTGCTTGCCCCGGCTTCATAGCTATTTCGTGACGGAATGGAAACCCGCCGGCCGCATCGGTCCGAAATCGCAAAAATCGATTCTTCTTCCAAAGACCTTCGCACCGAAAACGATAATGCTTTTGATGCAAAATGATGACCCTGACTCCGAAGTGCTCACACACGCTTTGCGCGTCCGGGCGACGCGGCACACCTGACCAGATTAAGGCGGCAGCCCCGGTGTTGTTCGTTTCGCAAGCAAAGCCTGCCGCACTATTGTGCACTGCAGCACAGATTGCCCGATTGCGGGCAAAATTCTGCGTGACAATTTCATCAGGGTTAGGCTAGTGTGCCCCGATAACCGAGAGGGTGGAGAAAAATCTGCTCTCCTACGCGGTCAAAGTCTTGGGAGGATGCGATCTAGGCGCGGTTACCCGCTGCCGCCGGAAACCGGAAAACAGATCGGAACGCGTTTAAATTGCAAGGCCTTGTGCCTTGCATTTTTTTTGCCCGATCATCTGGTTGATCAACCTGTTCCCAAATCACGTGAGCTTGCGTCAGCCTGACACCAAGGCGTGATTCTAATGCGGGTGGCCATGCCTGGCCGCCGATTGCGCATCGCAAGCTGGCGAGACAAAACCTGAGTTTGGCGCTCCGAAAACAGGCACGAACACCCCACCCGATCTGCCGGCGGGAAAGTGGTTAGTTTGCAGGTGCCTGGCTGGCTTCGGGGATGATGTGCGGGACTTCGTCGAGGCTGTAGCCCAGCCCGTGCGTCAGGCTGTAGAAAACCCCCATGACGACAGCCGTGACGATGGTGGTGCGGATCACGGCACGCAGCATATGCGGTCCGCGCGGCGCGCTCGCAACCGTGCCCAGCGTCACGTCATGGTCGTCATCCTGCGTCTTGACGCTGAACGGCAGCACGATGAACAGCATCAGCCACCAGGTGATGAAGAACAGGGCGGCAAACGAAATCCAGCTCATGCCTGCTCCAGTTCGACCAGCGTGCCGAAGAAATCCTTGGGGTGCAGGAACAGCACCGGCTTGCCGTGGGCGCCGGTTTTGGGATTGCCGTCGCCCAGCACGCGGGCGCCGCTCGCTTTGAGGTGATCGCGCGCGACAAGGATGTCGTCGACCTCGTAGCAGACATGATGCATGCCACCCGAGGGGTTCTTCGCCAGAAAGGCCGCGATCGGCGACCGTTCGCCCAGCGGCTCCAGGAGTTCGATCTTGGTGTTGCCGACATCGACGAACACCACCGTCACGCCATGCTCGGGCAAAGCCTGCGGCGCAGTCACCCGCGCGCCAAGTGTATCGCGATAGGCCGCAATCGCCGCGGCCAGGTCCGGTACGGCAAGTGCTACATGGTTCAGGCGTCCCAGCATGAAGTGCTCCACAAGTTAAGGGAGTAGGGAATAGGCAGCAGGCAGTAGTGATACATCCGCATTTTTCTCCACTGCCTACCGCCTACTGCCTATTCCCTCACCTCGTCACAAACACCGTCACCAGCGGCTTCTTGCCCCAGGCCTCGTTGGCGGCGCCGCGCACGGCGCGGCGCACCGCTTCCTGCACCAGATCGAGGTCCTTGCGGCGCTGGCGTGGGATCGAGTCGACCGCGCCGACGGCCGCGTCGAGCATCAGATCTTCCATGTTTTCGCCACGGGCATCGGCCTCGGCGACGCCGATGGCGACCAGATCGGGATCGCCGGCGAGCTCATATTTATCGTCGAGCACGACATTGACCGCGACATGGCCGGCGAAGGATAGCTTGCGCCGGTCGCGTATGCCCATCGCCTGGTCGGTGCCGATCAGCCTGCCGTCCTTGTAGATGCGGCCGAACGGCACCTGGTCGATGATCGTGGCCGGACCCGGCGCCAGCCGCAGCATGTCGCCGTCGCGCACTTGCGCCACCTGGCCGATGCCCGACGTCGACATCAGCGACCCCTGCGCCACCAGATGCGCGGCTTCGCCGTGCACGGGAACGCCGATCTGCGGCCGCACCCATTCATACATCCTGCGCAATTCGCTGCGGCGGGGATGGCCGGAGACATGCACCAGCGCGTCGCCATCCTCGATGATCTTGATGCCGAGGTCGATGAGGCGGTTCTTGATCTCGAGGATCGCCTTCTCGTTGCCGGGAATGGTGCGTGAGGAAAACACCACCGTGTCGCCGGCCGTCAGCGACACCGACTTCATCTCGTCGCGCGACAGTTTTGCCAGCGCTGCCAGCGCCTCGCCCTGGCTGCCGGTGCAGATGATGACCAGGTTCTCGCGCGGGATGAAGCCGAAATCCTCTTCGGCGATGAACTCCGGCAGCCCGTCCATGTAGCCGAGTTCGCCGGCGACATCGATGACCCGCTTCAGCGAGCGGCCGAGCACCAGGCACTGGCGGCCGGCATCGCGCGCCGCCTTGGCGATGGAGACGATGCGTCCGACATTGGAGGAGAAGGTGGTGACGGCGACACGGCCGACAGCGCTCTGGATGACGCCCCTGAGGCCTTCGCCCACCGCCACTTCCGACGGCGATTCGCCTTCGCGCAGCGCATTGGTGGAATCGCAGACCAGCGCCAGAACGCCCTTGTCACCATAGGCGCGAAACCGCGCCTCGTCGGTTTTCGGACCGATCGTCGGTTCCGGATCGATCTTCCAGTCGCCGGTATGGATGACGGTGCCGGCCGGCGAGGTGATCGCCAGCGACATCGGCTCGGGGATCGAGTGCGCCACCGGAATGGCCTCGATCGAGAACGGGCCGACAGTGAATGTTTCGCCTGCCCGGTAGATCGTCACCGGAATTTTCTTCGGCGCGCCCTGCTCGCCCTGCCGCTTGGCGTCCAGCAGTCCGGCGCTGAACGGTGTCATCCACACCGGCGCCTTCAGCTTCGGCCAGATGTCGAGCAGCGCCCCGTAATGGTCTTCATGCGCGTGGGTGATGATGATGCCGCGCAGGCCGGCGAGGTTCTCCTCGATGAAGCGCGTATCGGGCAGGATCAGGTCGACGCCAGGATGCGCCGCATCGGGAAAAGTCACGCCGACATCGACGACGATCCACTCGCGCGCGCTAGGCGGCCCATAGCCGTAAAGGGCGAAGTTCATGCCGATCTCGCCGACGCCGCCGAGCGGCACGAAGACGAGTTCGGCGTTTTGCGCTTTCGCCATCAATTTTCCCTTCCCGGCCTTTGCGGCCAGCCCCTAAATCTTTGCCGACGCGACGGCGCCGAAATGCACGTCGCCGGCGGCTACCGTCACGACCGACCCCTCATCATCGCGGATCACGAAACGGCAGTCCGCGTCAATGGTCTCGAAGGTACCGCGCACCACATTCCCGTCAATCCTGACAGCAACCTCGCCGCCAAGCCCCGCCGCGCGCGATAGCCAGCGACGCCGGATGGCGTCGAGCCCGCGTCCGTCATCCCACAGCCGGGCATTGTCGGTCCAGGCATCGGACAGCGCCAAGAACAGCGTTTCGGCGTCGCATGTCGCGCCCAGCGCCTGAAGCGATGTCGCCGGATACGGCAAATCCGGCGGATGCGCCACCACATTGACGCCGATGCCCACCGCCACCGCGAAACGGCCGCCATCGAGAATGGCCGATTCCAGCAGGATGCCGGCCAGCTTGGCGCCGGAGGCCAGCACATCGTTCGGCCATTTCAGCTCGAAGCGGTTCTGCCCATGGCTGGCGCCGTCGAGGCCGATAGCGATCCTGCCCTTCGGCACCACGGCGTCGAGCGCGTCGGCCAGCGACAGGCCGGCGACGAAGCCCAGCGTCGCCGCCAGACGCAACTCACCGCCGGTGATGACCAGCAATGTCGCCGCCAGATTGCCCTCGGGCGATACCCAGGCCCTGCCGCGGCGGCCACGGCCGCTTTCCTGCTTCTTGGAAACGACCCACAATTTGCCGGGACCGCCTGCCCTTGCATGGTCCAGCGCCAGCGTGTTGGTGGAACCCACACTGTCATGCGCCTCGAGCCGGAACCCTTCCGTCTCAGAGGTTGGAGCCAGCCGAAATGCCATCCGGTCAGAAAAATGTCTTGGCGGCGGCTTCGGCGTAGGTCGCGATCGGACCGCCGATCAGCACATAGAACAGCACGAAAGCGCCGGAGACACCAAGCACGAGGCGCAGCTCAACCGCCATCGGAACGAAGCCACCGGCCGGTTCGTCGAACCACATGATCTTGATGATACGCAGATAGTAGAAAGCGCCCACGACGGAGGCCAGCACGCCGATGATCGCCAGCGCATAGAGGTTGGCGTTGATGGCGGCGAGGAACACGTACCATTTCCCCCAGAAGCCGGCGAGCGGCGGGATGCCGGCCAGCGAGAACATCAGGATGGTCAGGATCGTCGCCATGATCGGGTTGGTCGACGACAGACCGGCGAGATCGCTGATCTGCTCGACATTGCCTTCCTTGCGCCGCATGGCGAGGATGAAGGCGAAGGTGCCGAGCGTCATGACGAGATAGATCAGCATGTAGATGGCGACGCCGCGCACGCCGGCCTGGCTGTTGGCGGCAAGGCCGACCAGCGCGTAGCCCATATGGCCGATCGAGGAGTACGCCATCAGCCGCTTGATGTTGGTCTGGCCGATGGCGGCAAAGGAGCCGAGCGCCATCGAGGCGATCGAGATGAAGACGATGATCTGCTGCCAGTCGGAAGCGATCGGCTTGAAGGCGCCCATGGTGACGCGCACGATCAGCGCCATCGCCGCCATTTTGGGGGCGGCCGCCAGGAAAGCGGTGACCGGCGTCGGTGCGCCCTCGTAGACATCGGGCGTCCACATATGGAACGGCACCGCCGAAATCTTGAAGGCAAGGCCGGCCAAAACGAAGACCAGGCCGACGACGAGGCCGAGCTGGCGCTCACCGCTGCCAAGCGCCGAGGCGATTTCCTGGAAGCCGACATTGCCGGTGTAGCCGTAAATGAGGCTGATGCCGTAAAGCAGCATGCCCGACGACAGCGCGCCCAGCACAAAATACTTCAAACCGGCCTCGGTCGAACGCAGATTGTCGCGATTGATCGCCGCCAGCACGTAGATCGCCAGCGACTGCAGCTCGAGGCCGAGATAGAGCCCGATCATGCCGTTGGCCGAGATCATCAGCATCATACCGAGCGTGCAGAGCAGGATCAGCACCGGGTATTCGAACTTGTCGAAATGCTCCTGCCTGGCGAAGCGCATCGACATCACCAGCGTCACCGCCGAACCGATCAGCGACAGCACCTTCATGAAGCGGGAGAACGGATCCTGGATGAAGGCGTTGCCATAGGCTGCGCCCTGCCCCGTGGGAAAGATCAGCCATAGGCCTGCGATCACCAGCACGGCGACGGCAAGGACAGTCACCAGAATGGCAGTGTTGGCGCGCGAATAGGCGCCGACCATCAACAGCGCCAGCGCGCCGATGGCGAGGATCAGCTCCGGCGTCGAGAGCGAAAGGCTGGAATAAAGGTCCGGCGTCATGGTTCGCAAAACCTCTGGTCAGTTCGCCGCCGCGGTCTGCGCGGCGCCGATGGATGCGGTGACATTGGTGACGAGCGCCTTGACCGACTGGGCCGTGGCATCGAAGACGGGAGCGGGATAGACGCCGAAGAAGATGACCAGCACGACCAGCGGGTAGATGATCGCCTTCTCGCGCGTCGACAGATCGAGCAGGCCCTTCAGGCTTTCCTTGGTCAGCGCGCCGAAGATCACCCGGCGGTAGAGCCAGAGCGCGTAGGCCGCCGACAGGATGACGCCGGTGGCGGCGAAGAACGCCACCCAGGTGTTGACCCGGAACACGCCGAGCATGGTCAGGAACTCGCCAACGAAGCCTGACGTGCCCGGCAAGCCGACATTGGCCATGGTGAAGATCAGGAACACCGTGGCGTATTTCGGCATGTTGTTGACCAAGCCGCCATAGGCGTCGATCTCGCGTGTGTGCATGCGGTCGTAAATGACGCCGACGCACAGGAACAGCGCGCCCGAGACGAGGCCGTGGCTCAGCATCTGGAAGATCGCGCCCTGCACGCCTTCCTGGTTCATGGCGAAGATGCCCATGGTGACGAAGCCCATATGGGCGACGGAGGAATAGGCGATGAGCTTCTTCATGTCCTCCTGCATCAGCGCCACCAGCGAGGTGTAGATGATGGCGACGACCGACAGCGTGAACACCAGCGGTGCGAACATTTCCGACGCCAGCGGGAACATCGGCAGGGAGAAGCGCAGGAAGCCGTACCCGCCCATTTTCAACAGTATGCCCGCCAGGATCACCGAGCCCGCCGTCGGCGCTTCGACGTGCGCATCGGGCAGCCAGGTGTGCACCGGCCACATCGGCATCTTCACCGCGAAGGAGGCGAAGAAGGCTAGAAATAGCCATGTCTGCATGTGGGCCGGGAAGTTGTGCGTCAACAGCGTCGGGATGTCGGTGGTGCCCGCCTGGAAGAACATCGCCATGATGGCGAGCAGCATCAGCACCGAGCCGGCCAGCGTGTAGAGGAAGAACTTGAACGAGGCATAGACGCGGCGCTTGCCGCCCCAGACGCCGATGATGATGAACATCGGGATCAGGCCGGCCTCGAAGAAGACGTAGAACAGCACGATGTCGAGCGCGCAGAACACGCCGATCATCAGCGTTTCCAAGAGCAGGAAGGCAATCATGTAGGCCTTGACGCGCTTGTCGATCGCTTCCCACGACGCCAGGATGCAGAGCGGCATCAGGAACGTCGTCAGGATGACGAACAGCATCGAAATGCCGTCGACCCCCATATGGTAGGAGATGCCGGAATCCAGCCAGGCAAATTTCTCGACGAACTGGAAGCCGGCCTGCGAATTGTCGAAGCCGGTCCAGATGAACAGCGAGATGATGAAGGTGGCTGCCGTCGTCGTGAACGCGATGGCGCGGATGTTGCGACGCGCATTCGGGCTGTCATCCCTGATGAACAGGATCAGCAGCACACCTACAAGCGGCAGGAAGGTGACCAGCGAGAGGATTGGCCAGGCGGTCATCAGAGCATCATCCAGGTGACGAGTGCGGCCACGCCGATCAGCATGGCGAAGGCATAGTGATAGAGATAGCCGGTCTGTAGCTTGACGACGCGGTCGGTGACATCGACGACACGCGCCGAAATGCCGTCAGGGCCGAGCCCGTCGATGATGGTGCCGTCGCCGGTCTTCCACAAGAACCTGCCCAGCGCCTTTGCCGGCCGCACGAACAGGACGTCGTAGAGCTCGTCGAAGTACCATTTGTTGAGCAGGAAGGCATAGAGCAGCCGATGGTTGGCGGCGACGCTCCGGGGCAGTTCCGGCGAGCGGATGTAGAACTTCCAGGCGACGGCAAAGCCGATGATCATGGCGACGAACGGTGCCAGCTCGACCCACAGCGGCAATTCGTGGATATCGTGCAGGATGTGGTTGTCCGGCAGCGTGAACAGCGAGGCCTTCCAGAATTCGGTATAGCCTTCGCCGATGAAGGCACCATGGAAGATAACGCCGGCAAACAGCGCGCCCGCGGCCAGGATGAACAGCGGCACCAGCATCACCGGCGGCGATTCATGGACATGGTGCATGACGTCGTGGCTCGCCCGCGGCTCGCCGTGGAAGGTCATGAAGATCAGCCGCCAGGAGTAGAAGGAGGTGAAGCAGGCGGCGATGACCAGCAGGACAAAAGCGAGGCCGGCGACCGAATTGTGGCCGGCAAAGGCAGCCTCGATGATGGCATCCTTGGAGAAGAAGCCGGCGGTGCCGATGACGGTCACCGGAATGCCGACGCCGGTCAGCGCCAGCGTGCCGATCACCATCATCCAGTAGGTCTTCGGAATGAGCTTCCGCAGGCCACCCATCTTGCGCATGTCCTGCTCGTCGGAGACGGCATGGATGACCGAGCCGGAGCCCAGGAACAGCAGCGCCTTGAAGAAGGCATGCGTGAACAAATGGAAGATCGCCGCGCCATAGGCGCCGACGCCGAGCGCGACGAACATGTAGCCGAGCTGCGAGCAGGTCGAATAGGCGATGACGCGCTTGATGTCGTTCTGAACCAGGCCGACGGTCGCCGCGAAGAAGGCGGTGAAGGCGCCGATGAAGGTCACCACCGTGAGCGCCGAATGCGACAGTTCGAAGAGCGGCGACAGCCGCGCCAGCATGAACACGCCGGCCGTCACCATGGTGGCGGCATGGATCAGCGCGGAAACCGGCGTCGGGCCTTCCATCGCGTCCGGCAGCCAGGTGTGCAGCGGCACCTGCGCCGACTTGCCCATGGCGCCCATGAACAGCAGCAGGCAGACGATGGTCATGGCCGCCTGCTTGTCCAGCGCATAGCCGAGGAAGGTCAGCACGGCGGCCCCTTGCGGCGCGCCTTCAGCCGGAATGAACGTCGCGGCATTGGCGAAGATGGTGCCGAGATTGACCGAGCCGAACAAAACGAAGACGCCGAAAATGCCGAGCGCGAAGCCGAAATCGCCGACGCGGTTGACGACGAAGGCCTTGATGGCAGCGGCATTGGCCGACGGCTTCTTGTACCAGAAGCCGATCAGCAAATAGGACGCGAGACCCACCCCTTCCCAGCCGAAGAACATCTGCACCAGATTGTCCGCCGTCACCAGCATCAGCATGGCGAAGGTGAACAGCGACAGATAGGCGAAGAAGCGCGGCCGGTTCGGATCGTGGTGCATGTAGCCGATCGAATAGATGTGGACCAGCGCCGACACCGTGTTGACCACCACCAGCATGACCACCGTCAGCGTATCGATCCTGAGCGCCCAGGACGCGTCCAAGCCGCCGGATTGGATCCAGCGCAGTACCGGCACGGTGAACACCTCGCCTTCGCCGAAGCCGACGGAGAAGAAGGCGACCCAGGACAGCACGGCCGAGATCACCAGGAAGCCCGAGGTGATGTATTCCGATGCCTTGGCGCCCAGCGAATTGCCGAACAGACCGACGATCAGGAAGCCGAGCAGCGGAAGGAAGACGATCGCTTGATACATGTTAGCCCCGTCAACCCTTCATCTGGTTCACGTCTTCGACCGCGATCGAGCCGCGGTTGCGGAAGAAGACGACGAGAATGGCAAGACCGATGGCCGCTTCGGCGGCCGCGACCGTCAGCACGAACAGGGCAAACACCTGGCCGACGAGATCGCCCAATGCCGCCGAGAAGGCAACGAAATTGATGTTGACCGCCAAAAGGATCAGCTCGATCGACATCAGGATGACGATGATGTTCCTGCGGTTCAGGAAGATGCCGAACACGCCGAGCGTGAACAGGATCGCCGATACGGTCAGGTAATGTGCGATGCCGACGACCATGGCCAGATCAAACCTTTCCCGGCATTTGTTGAATCATTGAACGCGCGGATACGATGGCGTCCAAAAGGCTGTCTATGGCAGAAGGCTCGAAGATAACTGTTGCATCATTCCGGCCTGCCCCCTGAACGTACGTGAAATCTTCGCTCTTGATGTTCAGCGTAAGATTCCCGTCGCGATTCCAGACGAATACCCAGGCCTTTTCAGTCGAATCAACCCGCCAAGAGGCAACCTGCTCTCCCCAATATTTTTTCTTCAAACGACCGAACATCGTCAGAGCCCCTCGCCCGACTTGACCTTGCGGATTTCCATGCCTGTCGCCGGCGTGCGGCCGACCTGGGCTGCGATCGACTGCCGCTTGATCCCTTCCTTGTGGCGCAGCGTCAGGACGATGGCGCCGATCATGGCGACCAGCAGGATGAGGCCCGAAATCTGGAAGTAGTAGAGGTAGTCGGTATAGAGGATGTCGCCGAGTGCTGCGGTGTTTGTCCGCGCGGCAAGATCCGGGATGGGTTTGGAGACCGTCGAGGCCAGTTGCGGCGCGAAGGTGTAGCCGCCGAGCACCACGATCAGCTCGGCCGCCAGGATCAGCCCGACCAGCGCGCCGATCGGCGCATATTGCAGGGCGCCTTCCTTCATCTCGGCGAAGTCGACATCGAGCATCATGACGACGAACAGGAACAGCACCATGACCGCGCCGACATAGACGACGAGCAGGATCATCGCCAGGAACTCGGCGCCGGTCAGCATGAACAGGCCGGCGGCGTTGAAGAAGGTCAGGATCAGGAACAGCACGGAATGCACGGGGTTGCGCGACGAAATGACCATGAAGGCCGACGCCACCGCGACAAAGGCGAAGAGGTAGAAAAAGGCCGCCTCTAGTCCACTCAGCATTGGGGATCCCCCGGGGTTCCTGTCCAAACAGGACATCCGTCCTGTTTGATTTCTGCGACCGCCTCCGGCCGGCAAGTTGCGTTGTCCTTAGACGAGGCCCCTCGCCCCGTCCATGCGTCAAATGTCAGCGGTAGGGCGAGTCCAGCGAGATGTTGCGCGCCAGTTCGCGCTCCCAGCGGTCGCCATTCGCCAGCAGCCTGTCCTTGTCGTAGTAAAGCTCTTCGCGCGTCTCCGTCGCGAACTCGAAATTCGGCCCCTCGACGATGGCGTCGACCGGGCAGGCTTCCTGGCAGAAGCCGCAATAGATGCACTTCACCATGTCGATGTCGTAGCGCACGGTGCGGCGCGTGCCGTCATTGCGGCGCGGGCCGGCCTCGATGGTGATCGCCTGCGCCGGACAGATCGCTTCGCACAATTTGCAGGCGATGCAGCGTTCCTCGCCATTGGGATAGCGGCGCAGCGCGTGCTCGCCACGGAAGCGCGGGCTGGTCGGCCCCTTTTCGTGCGGATAGTTGATCGTCTCCTTCGGCGCGAAGAACTGGCGCATCGACAGGAAGAAGGCGCTGACGAAATCCTGCAGCAGCAGCGATTTGGCGGCCTGGCCAAGAGCGGACATCACGCAAACCCCGTGATCTTGAGGAAGGCCGCGGTGGCAACGACCATGAACAGCGAGATCGGCAAAAACACTTTCCAGCCGAGCCGCATCAGCTGGTCGTATCGGTAGCGCGGCACGAAGGCCTTCACCATGGAGAACATGAAGAACATCAGGCAGATCTTGAGCACGAACCAGATCACGCCGGGCACCCAGGTGAAGGGGGCGAAGTCGAAGGGCGGCAGCCAGCCGCCGAGGAACAGGATGGTGGCCAGCGCGCACATCATCACCACGGCGACATATTCGCCGAGGAAGAACAACAGGAACGGCGTCGAGGAGTATTCGACCATGTGGCCGGCGACCAATTCGGACTCGGCTTCCACCAGGTCGAAGGGCGGGCGGTTGGTCTCGGCCAGCGCCGAGATGAAGAAAATGACGAACATCGGGAACAGCGCCAGCCAGTGCCAGTCGAGGAAGCTGTTGGGCAGGCCAAGCTTGGTGCCCAGCCCATCCTGCTGCGACAGCACGATGTCCGACAGGTTGAGCGAGCCGACGCAGAGCAGCACGGTGACGATGACGAAGCCGATCGAGACTTCGTAGGACACCATCTGCGCCGCCGAGCGCAGCGCGCCGAGGAACGGGTATTTCGAGTTGGACGCCCAGCCGCCCATGATCACGCCATAGACCTCGAGCGAGGAGATGGCGAAGACGTAGAGGATGCCGACATTGACGTTGGCGATCCCCCAGCCGGCATTGACGGGAATGACCGCCCAGGCCGAGATTGCCAGCACGGCCGACACCAGCGGCGCCAGCAGGAACACGCCCTTGTTGGCGCCGGACGGAATGACCGGTTCCTTGAAGACGAATTTCAGCAGATCGGCGAAAGCCTGCAGCGTGCCCCACGGGCCGACGACGTTCGGGCCGCGGCGCAATTGCACCGCCGCCCAGATCTTGCGGTCGGCGTAAAGCAGGTAGGCAACCCCGATCAGCAAAACGACGATCAGCACGACCGACTTTAAAAGGATGATCAGCGTCGGCAGCACGTAGAAGGAGAAGAAGGTGTCCATGTCTACTCTGCCGCCTGCCTGAAGCCGTTTTTCGCCAGCGCCGAGCATTCCGCCATGACGGCGGAGGCCCGCGCAATCGGGTTGGTCAGATAGAAATCCGTGACCGGCGAGGTGAAAGTGCCCTTGTTCAGCCGCCCGCCGAGCTTCGCCACCCTAGCGACGTCATAGGCATTGCCGGCTTCGACATGATCGATGCGGGCGAGATGCGGGTATTCGCCATAGAGTTTGGCGCGCAACTGCTGCAGCGAATCGAAGGGTAGTTTCTTGCCCAGCACATCGGACAATGCCCTCAGGATCGCCCAGTCTTCGCGCGCATCGCCCGGCGCGAAGCCGGCGCGGTTGGTCTGCTGCACGCGTCCCTCGGTGTTGACATAGGTGCCGGACTTTTCGGTGTAGGCGGCTCCCGGCAGGATGACATTGGCGCGGTGCGCACCGGCGTCGCCATGCGTTCCGACATAGACGACGAAGGCGCCGCCGGTCTTGGACATGTCGATCTCGTCGGCGCCGAGCAGGAACAGAACCTCGCTCTCACCCAGCATGCCGGCAACGTTCTTGCCGCCCTTGCCAGGCACGAAGCCGACATCGAGACCGCCGACGCGCGCGGCCGCAGTGTGCAGCACGGCAAAGCCGTTCCAGTCGGCGCGCGCAGCGTTGACGGCCGTGGCGAGTTTCGCCGCTTGGCCGAGCACCGCCGCGCCGTCGGCACGCGACAGCGCGCCCTGGCCGACGATGATCAGAGGATGCGTCGCCTTCTTCAGCGCCTGGAAGAACTTGCCATTGCCGTCGGCCAGATCTTTCAAGGACTCCGGACCGGCGCCGAGCTGTTCGTAGTCGTAACGCGTGTCGCCGACCTCGCCGATGACGCCGACCGGCAGATTGCCGATCCGCCAGCGTTTGCGGATGCGGGCATTGAGCACCGAGGCCTCGAAGCGCGGATTGGCGCCGATGATCAGCACCGCGTCGGCCTGCTCGATGCCCTCGATGGTCGGGTTGAAGATGTAGCTGGCGCGGCCGAGCGCGGGATCGAGTGCGGCGCCGTCCTGGCGGCAATCGGTGTTCCTTGAGCCCAACGCAGCCATAAGCTGCTTCAGTGCGTAGATTTCCTCGACGGCGGCAAGATCGCCCGCAATCGCGCCGATTTCCTCGGGCGCAGCACTCAACACCGCATCCCTGATCGCAACGAACGCTTCGGCCCAGCTGGCCGGCGCCAGCTTTCCGTCCTTGCGGACATAGGGGCGGTCGAGGCGCTGCGTGCGCAATCCGTCCCAGATGAAGCGGGTCTTGTCGGAAATCCACTCCTCGTTCACCGCTTCATTGACGCGCGGCAGGATGCGCATCACCTCGCGGCCTCTTGAGTCGACGCGGATTGCCGAGCCGACGGCGTCCATGACGTCGATGGATTCGGTCTTGGTCAGCTCCCACGGCCGCGCCTGGAAGGCGAAAGGCTTGGAGGTCAGCGCGCCGACCGGGCAGAGGTCGATGACATTGCCCTGCAGCTCCGAGGTCATGGCGCTTTCGAGATAGGTGGTGATCTCGGCATCCTCGCCGCGGCCGATCAGGCCAAGCTCGGAAATGCCGGCAACTTCCGTGGTGAAGCGAACGCAGCGCGTGCAGTGGATGCAGCGGTTCATCACCGTCTTGACCAGTGGGCCGATATACTTGTCTTCGACCGCCCGCTTGTTCTCGTGATAGCGCGAGGAATCGACGCCGAAGGCCATCGCCTGGTCCTGCAGGTCGCATTCGCCGCCCTGGTCGCAGATCGGGCAATCCAGCGGATGGTTGATCAGCAGGAATTCCATCACGCCTTCGCGGGCCTTCTTGACCATCGGCGTGTTGGTGAAGATTTCAGGCGCCTCGCCATTGGGTCCCGGACGGAGGTCGCGCACATTCATGGCGCAGGAGGCCTGCGGCTTCGGCGGCCCGCCCTTCACCTCGATCAGGCACATGCGGCAATTGCCGGCGATCGACAGCCGCTCATGGAAGCAGAAGCGCGGCACTTCCGCGCCGGCGTCCTCGGCCGCCTGCAGCAGCGTGTAGTGGTCGGGTACAGTGATCTCTTTCCCGTCGACCTTGAGCTTTGCCATCAATTGCCCCTGGCGGTCTGCGCCGTCTCATATGCCTGAAACAGATCGCTCAGCCTGATGCCATTGATCATCATGCCGGCGACTTCAGCGTTTTCTATCTTCAAATTGCTCATATTCACATTGCTGAAAAACGCCGCGTTCGAGAGGTTCGCGTCGTCCACCACGGCCGCCGACAGGTCGAATTTGTGAAACTGCGTGTTCGACAAGTTCACATCGTCAAATCTGGAGTTGCTGACGATGGCATTGCGCACATCGAGAACATCGCTCCTGTCGTGGATCTCCATGCCTGCCACCCCTACTTCTTCGCCTTGGCGGCCAGCGTCAGCGCCGCGGCCTGGCGGGTCCACTCGTCGCGGCCGATTCGGCCGGTGAGCGACAGGTAGTCCTCGACCCAGGCGATCTCTTCTGGCGCCCAGGCGGCGATCTGGGCAAAGGTCCAGATGCCGAGGCCGTTCAGCACCTTTTCCAGCTTCGGCCCAACGCCGGTGATCGCCTTGAGATCCGACGGCTTGGCCGGACGAGCCACGGCCTTGGGCTGTCTGAAATCCTCCGGCATCAATCCGATCGTCGCGCCTTCGGCGACGGCCTCGGTCTTCTCCGACTCGGCATCGACGGTGAGAGCGGCAATATCGGTCAGATCCTGGGCAAAAGTCTGCGCCTCGGCGATCAGGGTTCTGGTCGCCGCGCGCGCCTTGGTGGCGGGGGCGGTCTCGGCGAACCCTTGGCTGCGCTGTTCGAAATCGTCGATGATCGGCTGGAAAATCCGCTGCGATGCCTCGGCAGCACCCGACAAGGCGCCTAGCCACACGCCAAAGGCATGGTTGGCAAGGCCGAAGCCCAGCGCCGACATGGCGGCGGCACCAGCGACAGGATGCGCGAGAAGGTTGACGGCGCTGGCCATCTCCTTCGGCATCATCCTTGTCAAATCCTGGTTCATCTTCTCAAGCTGGTCCAAATTGGGCATCAAAGGGTTCGAATAGGGCGCCATAGACATCTCCTGGTCGTTTCTTCGTCAGCCCCGCCCCTATATTTCCGTCCGGGGCTTGCGCCCGATTTCAATCTACTCAGCAGCCACCATCACCGGTTCGGCCCGGTGCGCGTTGCGCGAAAACTCGTCGATGCGCCGCTCCACCTCGCCGCGGAAATGCCGCATCAGGCCCTGGATCGGCCATGCCGCAGCATCGCCCAGCGCGCAGATCGTATGACCCTCCACCTGTTTGGTGACGTCGAGCAGCATGTCGATCTCGCGCTTCTGCGCCTCGCCGCGCACCAGCCGCTCCATCACCCGCCACATCCAGCCGGTGCCTTCGCGGCACGGTGTGCACTGGCCGCAGCTCTCATGCTTGTAAAAATAGGACAGCCTGGCGATCGCCTTCACGATATCGGTCGACTTGTCCATGACGATGACAGCCGCCGTGCCGAGACCCGATTTCAGGTCGCGCAGCGCATCGAAATCCATCGGCGCATCGATGATCTGCTCGGCCGGCACCAGCGGCACCGAAGCGCCGCCCGGAATGACCGCCAGGAGATTGTCCCAGCCGCCGCGAATGCCGCCGCAATGGGTTTCGATCAGCTCGCGGAACGGGATCGACATCGCCTCTTCGACGGTGCACGGATTGTTGACGTGGCCCGAGATGCAAAACAGCTTGGTGCCGACATTGTTGGGCCGGCCGAAGGACGAGAACCAGGCCGCGCCGCGGCGCAAAATGGTCGGCGCGACCGCGATGGACTCGACATTGTTCACGGTTGTCGGACAACCGTACAAGCCGACATTGGCTGGGAATGGCGGCTTCAGCCGGGGCTGGCCCTTCTTGCCTTCGAGGCTTTCGAGCAGCGCTGTTTCCTCGCCGCAGATGTAGGCGCCGGCGCCGTGGTGCATGTAGATGTCGAAATCGTATCCGGACGTGTTGTTCTTGCCGATCAGCCTGGCCTCATAGGCCTCGTCGATGGCGCGCTGCAGCGCTTCGCGCTCGCGGATGAACTCGCCGCGCACATAGATGTAGGCGGCGACCGCGCCCATGGCGAAGCCGGCGATGAACGAGCCCTCGACCAGCGTGTGCGGATCGTTGCGCAGGATATCGCGGTCCTTGCACGTGCCGGGCTCGGATTCGTCGGCGTTGACAACGAGATAGCTCGGCCTTCCGTCGCTTTGCTTGGGCATGAACGACCATTTCAGCCCGGTCGGGAAACCGGCGCCGCCACGGCCGCGCAGGCCTGACGCCTTCATCTCGTTGACGATCCACTCGCGCCCCTTGGCGATGATGCCGGGCGTGTTGTCCCAGGCGCCGCGCGCCATGGCGCCGGCCAGCGACTTATCGAACAGGCCGTAGATGTTGTTGAAGATGCGGTCTTTGTCAGCCAGCATGACTTACCTCTTTCCCCGCAAGACGATCGAGAACCACACCAGCACGCCCATGCCGGTCGCGGCCATCGATTCCAGGGTATCCGAAAACGGCAATTCGACGAGGCGCCGAAGCCCCTCCAGAAGGATGTTGGCAGCAGCGATGCAGACAACGCCGATGACAATGCTGCGCAGCGTCAGCAAAGATCCGGTGCTTTGCGCTTCAGCCATCAACGTGGCTCCTTGCCGAAGACGCGGATGTATTCGGCGACGCCGCCCTTGGCGAGCGCCTTGGCCTGCTTGCCCCAGTCCTCGCGCTCGATGCGGCCCTGGAAAGCGAGATATCCATCCACCCAGTCGCGCTCGGCCTTATTCCAGGATGCGACCTGTGTGAAGGTGAAGATGCCAAGCGAATGAAGGATGCCCTCGATCTTCGGGCCGATGCCCGAGATCAGCTTGAGATCGTCGACCGCGGCCGGCCTGTCGATTCCGGCCGGACGGTTCTTGTCCTCGAGCGACGGCTTTGCGGGCCTGGCTGCCGGCGCCTTGACGGCCGGGGCCACCGCGGCCTTGACCGCTGGCGCCTTGAATTCCGGCGCAGTGAAGGCAGTTGCCGGCGTGGCGGTGGTCTTCGGGCCATTACGCTGCTTGGCGACCTTCTCGACTTCAGGCGCCGCGGTGTTGGCGTTGGCGGCCGAATGCAGGGGCGCCGGGACGCTCGCCGCTTTTTCCGCCGCCGGTGCAACCTTGGCCCTGGAGGGCGACTTCAACGCCGAGCTGGTTTCCGGCGCATCGGTCTTCGGCTTGCCGGCGTTGGATGGCGCCACCGGGGCGGCCGCTGCAGGAGCGGCAGGCGCCGGAACAGGCGCTGCAATGATCGCGTCGGGCGCCGCGTGGGCAGCCTTGCTCGCCGCCCTGGCTTCCTTGTCGCGCGTCGCTTTGAGGATCGCCTTTTCGCTCTTCAGCGTCGTCAGGCCAGGCGCCGGCTCCGAGCCGGTTCTGCCATTTTGCGGTCCCGTGGGAACCGAGGCGCCCTTGCCTGCATCATAAAGATCGATGATTTCGGCCAGCCGCTCAGGCGTCAGATCCTCGAACGTATCCTTGAAGACCATCACCATCGGCGCGTTGACGCAGGCGCCGAGGCATTCGACCTCCTCCCACGACAGCGTGCCCTTGTCGTTGGTGTGGAACTGGTCGTGATGGATTTTCGAGCGGCACACATCCATCAGCGCTTCCGAGCCGCGCAGCATGCAGGGCGTGGTGCCGCAGACCTGGATATGCGCGCGCGTGCCGACCGGATTGAGCTGGTACTGCGTGTAGAAGGTCGCGACTTCGAGCCCGCGAATGCGCGGCATGCCGAGCATGTCCGAAATCGTCTCGATCGCCGCCTTGGTGACCCAGCCTTCCTGCTCCTGCGCAATCATCAGCAAGGGAATGATCGCCGACTGCTCGCGGCCCTTCGGATATTTCTTGATCCATTGCTTCGCAACCGCCGCATTCGCCCGGTTGAAGGCGAAGGTGGCTGGCTGGACGCTTGCTTCTGCGAGACGGCGGACTGACATTTAGCGATCGACCTCACCAAACACGATGTCGAGGGAACCCAGGACGGCAGTGACGTCGGCCAGCATGTGGCCACGGCAGAGGAAATCCATGGCTTGCAGATGCGCGAAGCCGGGCGCGCGCAGCTTGCAGCGGTAGGGCTTGTTGGTGCCGTCGGAGACGAGATAGACGCCGAACTCGCCCTTCGGCGCCTCGACCGCGGCATAGACCTCGCCGGCCGGCACGCGGTAACCCTCAGTATAGAGCTTGAAATGATGGATCAGCGCTTCCATCGAGCGCTTCATCGCCTGGCGCTTGGGCGGCACCACCTTGCCGTCGAGGTTCGACACCGGCCCGGTGCTCTCCTTGCCGAGCAGAAGGTCGACGCACTGACGCATGATCTTGGCCGACTGGCGCATTTCTTCCATGCGCACGAGATAACGGTCGTAGCAGTCGCCGTTCTTGCCGATCGGGATGTCGAAATCCATCTCGGAATAGCATTCATAGGGCTGCGACTTGCGCAAATCCCAGGCAGCACCCGAGCCGCGCACCATGACGCCGGAAAAACCCCAGGCCCAGGCGTCGGCAAGCGACACGATACCGATATCGACATTGCGTTGCTTGAAGATGCGGTTGCCGGTAAGCAGCTTGTCGAGGTCGTCAAGCGACTTCAGGAACGGGTCGATCCACTTGCCGATGTCCTCGACCAGCTTCGCCGGCAGATCCTGGTGCACACCGCCCGGACGGAAATAGGCCGCGTGCATGCGCGAACCGGAAGCGCGCTCATAAAACACCATCAGCTTTTCTCGTTCGACGAAACCCCACAGCGGCGGCGTCAGCGCGCCGATATCCAGCGCCTGCGTCGTCACATTGAGGATGTGCGACATGATGCGGCTGAGCTCGGAATAGAGCACGCGGATCAACTGGCCGCGCTTCGGCACTTCGATGCCGAGCAACCGCTCGGTGGCGAGCGCGAAGGCATGCTCCTGGTTCATCGGTGCGCAATAATCGAGCCGGTCGAGATAGGGCACTGCCTGCAGATAGGTTTTGTGCTCAATCAGCTTTTCGGTGCCGCGATGCAGCAAGCCGATATGCGGATCGACGCGGTGGACCACCTCGCCGTCAAGCTCCAGCACAAGACGCAAAACACCGTGCGCCGCAGGGTGCTGCGGTCCGAAGTTGATGTTAAAGTTGCGGACGGAGTGCTCGGTCATGCTAGATTCCAAGCCTTTCCTTGGCTGACGGCGTCAGTTCCATGAAGCGGACCGTCTGCGGCCCGGCCACATATTCTTTTGCTCTCTGCTCGCATTGCTCAATGGTCTCGCTGGAAGGCTGGAGATCGGCCAGCTCTCCAGCATCGCGCAAGTCGTTCAAAATCTGGTCCAATTCAATCTGCATCGCCGGCTTGATACGAAATATCGTCGGGCAGTTCTTCACCGTGTCGTTCGCCACGACAGCTCGCGCCGCCGAATAGCAATCCACTCCAGCTACTTTGCAGTCGTTCGCAAAAGCATTCTGCAAGCCGGCACAGCAAAACAGGCTTAGTAGCGCTACGCGGATCATCGCCACGCCGCCGCCCCTCACTGTTTCGCCTTCTCATCGCCCGGCAGGACGTAGTCCGTCCCTTCCCATGGCGAGAGAAAATCGAAGTTCCTGAATTCCTGCTTCAATTCCACCGGCTCGTAGATCACGCGCTTGGCTTCGTCGTCGTAGCGCACCTCGACGAAACCTGTCAGCGGGAAGTCCTTGCGCAGGGGATGGCCCTCGAAACCGTAATCCGTGAGGATGCGGCGCAGGTCCGGATGGCCGGAGAACAGCACGCCATAGAGATCGTAGGCTTCGCGCTCATACCAGTCGGCGCCGGGATAGACAGCGGTGAGCGACGGCACCAGCGTCTCTTCGTCGGCCTGCACCTTGATGCGGATGCGCAAATTCTGCTTCGGCGACAGCAGATGATAGACGACATCGAAACGCTTGACGCGCGACGGGTAGTCGGCGCCGCAGATATCGATGATCGAAATGAACTGGCAGCTCGAATCGTCACGCAGGAAGCTTGTCACCTCGATCAGATTGTCTGTAGCAACCGAGATCGTCAGTTCGCCATAGGCAAGCACTGCATCGGTGACGCGGCCCGGCAGCTTTTCGCCGAAATAGGTCGACAGTTCGCTCAGGGATGCGGCCATGGGTCTACCGTTCGATCGTGCCGGTGCGGCGGATCTTCTTCTGCAGGAGAAGAATGCCGTAGAGCAGCGCTTCGGCGCTTGGCGGGCAGCCGGGCACATAGATGTCGACCGGCACGATGCGGTCGCAGCCGCGCACCACCGAATAGGAATAGTGATAATAGCCGCCGCCATTGGCGCAGGAGCCCATCGAGATGACGTAGCGCGGCTCCGGCATCTGGTCGTAGACCTTGCGCAAAGCCGGGGCCATCTTGTTGGTCAGCGTTCCCGCCACGATCATGATGTCGGACTGGCGCGGCGACGCGCGAGGAGCCACGCCAAACCTTTCAGAATCATAGCGCGGCATCGAGGTGTGGATCATCTCGACGGCACAGCAGGCGAGACCGAAGGTCATGAACATCAGCGAGCCGCTGCGTGCCCAGGTGATCAGCGCCTCGGTCGAGGTGACCAGAAAACCCTTGTCGGCCAGTTCATTGTTGATCTCGAGGAAGAACGGATCGTCGGAACCGACCGGACGTCCGGTATTGGGGTCGATCAGGCCTTTGGGCTTCGGCGCGACGAGCGTTCCGGAACTGTCGTTCAATCCCATTCCAGCGCTCCTTTTTTCCACTCATAGGCAAAGCCGATGGTCAGCACCGCCAAAAACACCATCATCGACCAGAAACCGAGCATGCCGATCTTCGAGAACGACACCGCCCACGGAAACAGGAAGGCCACTTCCAGATCGAAGATGATGAACAGGATCGACACCAGGTAGAAGCGGATGTCGAATTTCATCCGGGCATCGTCGAACGAGTTGAACCCGCACTCGTAGGCGGAAAGCTTCTCCGGATCGGGATTGCGATAAGCCACCAGGAACGGCGCGATGATAAGCGCCAGGCCTACAACCGCAGCCACGGCGATGAAGAGGACGATGGGCAGGTATGAACTGAGGAGTACGTTCATGCTCGGCTTTCCGTTGGCGGCCAATCCACTTTGATTACAGCAACCAACCCTAATGCGGAAGCGCGACAGTTTAACCGCTGAACCGTGTTAGGTGCCTTTGCTGCAACGCGGCGAGGGTTAGCGCACGGCTTTCAGCGAAGCAAGTCAAACCTTGTTCAAAAGACAGTGCTGGACGGCAGGCCGGGAAAAACTGGTCCGATCTCCTCCTGTTTGATTTCCTTCATCTTTCACTCCACTTTTGTCTCCTGACACATCTCCCGCCATTTGCCTGCTAGCATGACCGGAATCGCCGGCTAAAGTCGGGAAAATGGTTCGAGGCAAGACACTTTGACGAAGGACAAAATCTCACTCCCCGCGGCCAGGCGCATCGCGCTCGCCGCGCAAGGATTTCTCGATCCCCGCCCGGTCGGCACGCCCGATCGCCGCCACCTCGCCCGCGTGCTGTCGCGCACCGGCCTGCTGCAGATCGATTCCGTCAGCGCCGTGGTGCGCGCCCACTATATGCCGCTCTATTCGCGCCTTGGCCCCTACCCGCTCACCCTGCTCGACAATGCCGCAATCACCCGCAAGCGCACCGTGTTCGAGTACTGGGCGCATGAGGCCTCGTTCCTGCCGGTCGAGACCTACCCGTTGATGCGCTGGCGCATGCAGCGCGCTGAAAGCGGCGACGAAATGTATCTGGGCCTCGCCAAATGGGGCCGCGAGCACGCCGCCTATATCGAAGAGATCTACCGCGCGGTCGCCGAGCGCGGCCCGATTGCCGCTTCGGCACTGGAGGGCCAGAAAGGTTCGGGCGGCTGGTGGGGCTGGAGCCACGCCAAGCACGCCTTCGAATGGCTCTTCTGGGCCGGACGCATCACCACGGCGCACCGCCGTGGCTTCGAGCGTTTCTACGACCTGCCCGAGCGCGTGCTGCCGCAGGCGATCCTCGACCTGCCGGTGCCGGCGGCCGAGGACGCGCACCGCGAATTGCTGCGCATTTCCGCCCGCGCCCACGGCATCGCGACGTCGGGTGACCTGCGCGATTATTTCCGCTTGTCGCCGGCCGACATGAAGGGCCGGCTGGAGGAACTGGTCGAGATGGGCGAACTGCTGCCGGTAAACGTCGAAGGCTGGGACAAGCCGGCTTACCTCTATAGGGACGCCCGCCTGCCGCGAAAGATCGAGGCCCGCGCCTTGCTGGCCCCCTTCGATCCGGTGGTCTTCGAGCGCGCGCGCACCGAGCGTCTCTTCGATTTCCGCTACCGCATCGAGATCTACACCCCGGCCGACAAGCGGCAATATGGCTATTACGTGCTGCCTTTCCTGCTCGGCGACAAGATCGTCGCCCGCGTCGACCTCAAGGCCGACCGTCCCGCCGGCGTGCTGCGCGTCCACGCCGCCTACGCCGAACCCGGCGCGCCGCCGGAGACAGCTGCAGAGTTGTTCGAGGAATTGAAGCAGATGCAGGGCTGGCTTGGCCTTGAGCGCGTCGAAGTGACGCCGGCCGGCAATTTGGGGAAGCCTTTGGCCGACATCGCCATGTCGTAGCCGTGCGTTGACACAACTCCCCGCAACAGCCTAAATCCGTTCCAGACGGTCCCCTGCCCGCAACGGCAAGGGCCAAGAGGGAATGCGGTACGGGACGAAAATCCCAAATCCGCGGCTGTCCCCGCAACTGTAAGCGAAGAGCCAAGGCCGAAAGCCACTGGGTAACACCGGGAAGGCGGCTAACCAAGGCGATGACCCGCGAGCCAGGAGACCTGCCGTCTGAGACAAAGTATCCGATCGCCTGGCGGGTTTCCGGGCAAGGAGCACGGTTTTTGGACCAGAACAGCAGTTTTTCGGCTGGCACAGCGGATGTTTCGTCTGCCGATAGCGACGCGT
Organism: Mesorhizobium sp. M0615; assembly: GCF_040320805.1. NCBI lineage: Bacteria > Pseudomonadati > Pseudomonadota > Alphaproteobacteria > Hyphomicrobiales > Phyllobacteriaceae > Mesorhizobium > Mesorhizobium sp. M0615. The sequence goes on from NZ_JAMYQI010000005.1 coordinate 313,746, forward strand.
TGGCTGGCGTGACCGTCATCGTCTGCGCCTCATGCCGCGATGAAACCGGCTCAGACGCTCACCCCCGCGCCGGCGAACTGCTGGCCGACGACACGCGCCTCGCCGCTGCCGATGACAACATCCGCGTCCGCACCGCCGAATGTCTCGGCAATTGCAAGCGCCGGCTGAGCGCTGCCATCCTGCGTGACGGCTGCTGGAGCTATGTCTTCGGCGATCTGACCGCAACCAGCGGCGCCGACCTCGTTACCGGCGCAAAGCTCTTCGCGACTTCGGCCGACGGCCTCATCCCGTGGCGCGGCCGGCCCGATAGCCTCAAGCGCGGCCTCGTTGCCCGCATCCCACCCCTCGACATGCTGAAGGACTGACGATGAACGCTTCAAACCCGGCCGCCAACCTCTCCCGTGTTCCCTGCACTGTCGTTACAGGCTTCCTCGGCGCCGGCAAGACGACGCTGGTCCGCCATCTCCTGGAAAATGCCGGCGGCAAGCGCATCGCCATCATCGTCAACGAGTTCGGCGACATCGGCATCGACGGGGAAATCCTGAAAGGCTGCGGCATCGACACCTGCCCCGAGGAAAACATCGTCGAACTGGCCAATGGCTGCATCTGCTGTACAGTCGCCGACGATTTCGTGCCCGCCCTCGACAAGATCCTCGCGCTGACACCGAGGGTCGACCACATCCTGATCGAGACCTCGGGCCTCGCTCTGCCCAAGCCGCTGGTCCAGGCGTTCCAGTGGCCAAGCGTGAAGAGCCGGGTGACCGTCGATGGCGTCATCGCCGTGGTCGACGGCCCGGCGCTGGCCGAAGGCCGCGTCGCCAACGACATGGACGCGTTGCAGGCACAGCGCGCTCAGGACGAAACGCTCGACCACGACGATCCGGTCGAAGAAGTCTTCGAGGACCAGATCGCCTGCGCCGACCTGATCATCCTGTCGAAAAGCGATTTGATGGATTCAGCCGGTTCGGCCCGCGCCAACGCCATCATCAATGAGCATTCCGCTCGCGCGGTAAAAATCGTGCCGACTGCGCATGGCAAGGTCGACCCGTCGGTGCTGCTTGGCCTCGGTCTCGCCGTCGAAGACGACATCGAGAACCGCAAGTCGCATCACGACGGCGCTTTCGATCATGAGCATGACGATTTCGACACCTTCATCGTCGACATCCCCTCGATCGCCAATCCCGACGACCTGGCCAAGCGCGTCGCCACCGCCGCCGAACAGGAAAACGTGTTGCGTGTAAAAGGCTTCGTCGATGTCGGCGGCAAGCCGATGCGGCTTTTGCTGCAGGCCGTCGGCCCACGCGTCAACCATTACTATGACCGCGCCTGGACGGCCGAGGACGATCGCCGCTCGCGTCTCGTCGTCATTGGCCTGAAGGGGCTGAACCGTCCGGCGATCGAGCGTATACTCGCCGGTTGATCTCAGGCACGAGCCGCGATGCATATACTCGCCACGACCTCCGCCTCGCTCGACGATCTCGCCGAGCCAGTTGATCTCCGGCAGACGCCGGCGGATATCGTGGCGCTGTCCTTCACCGACAGCGACCTCGCCGGCCTCGCGGCGGCTTGGAAGGCCGATGCCGTCCGCCTGCCGTCGATGCGGCTGGCGGCGCTGCGCGACCTGCGCCATCCCATGTCCGTGGACCTCTGGATCGACAGCGTCGCCCGCCACGCCAAGGTGATTTTGGTGCGCATCCTCGGCGGGTATGACTGGTGGCGCTATGGCTGCGACCAACTCGCGGTGACTGCTCGCGAACGTGGCATCAAGCTGGCGCTGCTGCCGGGCGAGAGCCACGACGAGGATCTCAGGCTGATCGAAGCCTCGACGCTGCCGCGCGAGGAGCTGGACGGCCTGCTGGGCTATTTCCGCGAGGGCGGGCCGGAGAATATGGCAGCGCTGATGCAGCGGCTGGCGGGGTTGGCTGGGCAGGATGCGGCGGCGGCTGAGCCGGTCAGCGTGCCGAAAGCTGGCTACTACGAGCCTGGCCGCGGCGTCGTAGGCAAGTTGAATTTTGCCGATGTCGGCGTTCCTTCACACCCCCCTCTGTCCTGCCGGACATCTCCCCCGCAAGGGGGGAGATCAGCCGTTACCAAAGGCGGCTCCTCTCCTGCTCCTTTGGAGATCTCCACAAGGTCTGCGATTGGCGAAAACATTTATGAGAGCACAATCTGCCCCCTTGCGGGGGAGATGTCCGGCAGGACAGAGGGGGGTGGGCGGGAACTCGGCGCAGACAACATCAACCTTCCCATCATCCCCATCCTATTCTACCGCTCGATGCTGCTGGCCGCCGATGTCGCGCCAATCGATGCCCTCTTTGATGCACTCCGCCAGCGCGGCATGAGACCGATCCCGATCTTCGTCTCCAGCCTCAAAGACCCGACCTCCCTGGCCTTCGTCGGAACCGCGCTGGCCACGCTCAAGCCCACCGCCATCATCACCGCAACCGCCTTCGCTTCCGGCGCCGAACCGGGCGTCGAAACGCTCTTCGACCGCGCCGGCGTGCCTGTCTTCCAGGTCATCGTCGCCACCACCCGCCGCGACGTCTGGGACAACAACCAGCGCGGCCTGGCGCCCGCCGACCTCGCCATGCATGTCGTGCTGCCCGAACTCGACGGCCGCATCCTCGCCGGCGCAATTTCCTTCAAGGGCGAGAGCGAGACCGACCCGGCGCTCGGCCACCGCGCCTTCGCCAACCGGCCGGAACCGGATCGCGTGGCGCAAGTGGCGGACAGGCTAGCGGCGTTCACACGGTTGCAGCAGACGCCCCGCGCGACGCGTAAGTTGGCGATCCTCATTCCGGATTATCCGAGTGCGCCCGGCCGCACTGGCTATGCCGTGGGCCTGGATGTGCCGTCCAGCGTGTTGGCCATGCTGCATGACCTGAAGGAGCAGGGCTATCGCGTTGACGGGATTCCAGAAACGCCGCGTGCGCTGCTGGACGCGTTGGAGCGGAGCGATGGTGGGCTGGGGCTGGATGAGTATCTGGACTTCTCAAAGGATTTGCCGGCTGAGGCACTGGCTGCAGTCGAGGCGGCATGGGGCGCTCCTTCACCCTCCCCCTTGTGGGGAGGGTTGGTTCGCGACATTCGCGAAGCGGATGGCGCGAAACGGGGTGGGGGTAGCGGTGCACCACCCCCACCCGGCCCTGCGGGCCACCCTCCCCACAAGGGGGAGGGTAAGAGCGGCTTCCCCTTCCGCGCCGCCACCTTCGGCAACATCACTGTCGCTCTCGCCCCCGACCGTGGCCGCTCGGCCGACCGGCGCGCCGATTACCACGACCCGACGCTGCCGCCGCGCCACGATCTGCTGGCCTTCGGCCTGTGGCTGCGCAAATCGCTCCGCATCCATGCTCTCATCCATGTCGGCGCCCATGGCACGCTGGAATGGCTGCCCGGCAAGACGGTTGCGCTCTCACAAAACTGCTTCCCCGAGATCGTCACCGGCTCGTTGCCCGTCATCTACCCCTTCATCGTCTCCAATCCCGGCGAAGCGGCGCAGGCGAAGCGGCGCATAGCAGCCGTCACGCTTGGCCATCTGCCGCCACCACTGGCAGCTGCTGGCCTTGATGAAGAGCAGCACAAGCTCGAGCGCCTCGTCGACGAATACGCCCAGGCCGACGGCCTCGACCGCCGCCGGCGCGATCGTCTGGCCAAGCTGATCGTCGACACCGCGCAAAAGACCGGCCTCGCCTCCGAAGCCGGCGTCGCCAAAACCGACGCGCCCGACGAGGCGCTGCGCCGCATCGACGCCTGGCTCTGCGACCTCAAGGATTTCGCCATCAAGGACGGCCTGCACATCTATGGCCGCGCTCCCGACGACGAGCCCGACGCCATGCGCCGGCAAAGCGCCGAAGCCGAGAAGGCCGCGCTGCTGGCGGCGCTCGACGGCCGTCACATCAAGGCGGGTCCGGCGGGCGCACCGGCGCGTGGCCGCTCCGACGTGCTGCCCACCGGCCGCAACCTGTTCACCTCCGACCCGCGCACCATGCCGACGCCGACCGCCTACGATCTGGGAAAGGCGGCGGCAGAAGAAGTCGTGCGCGGCTATATGCAGTCGCATGGCGACTGGCCGCGCTCGCTGGTCATCGACCTCTGGGGCTCGGCCTCGCTGCGCACCGGCGGCGAGGAGATCGCGCAAGGCCTGGCGCTGATGGGCTGCCGGCCGCAATGGGATTCGGCCACCGGCCGCATCACCGGCATCGAAGTGCTGCCGCCGGCCACGCTCGGTCGCCCGCGCATCGATGTCACCTGGCGGATTTCGGGTCTGTTCCGCGACATGTTCCCGACCCAGATCGCGCTGATCGACGCCGCCGCCAACGCCGTTGCCGCGTCCGACGAGGACGATTCGGAAAACCCGCTCGCCGCCAGAACCCGTGCCGATGGCAAGATCGGCCCGCGCATCTTCGGCACCTCGCCCGGCACCTACGGCGCCGGCGTCGAGGACCTGCTGTCCAGCGGCGACTGGGTCGGGCGCGAAGAAATCGGCCGCGCCTATCTCGATGCGACATCACATGCTTATGGCGGCGCAGAGGGCGAAGGCATCGCCTCCCCCGGCGCTTTCGAGACCCGCGTCGCCGAGGCCGATCTGCTGGTCCACACCGGCGACGATCCCGGCCGCGACATTCTCGAGGGCTCCGCCGACGTCGCCTTCATCGGCGGCTTTTCGGCCGCCCTTGCGGCATTGGGCCGAAATGCCGACGTCATCGTGCTCGACACCACCGACCCGCAAAAGCCGAAGCCGCGCTCGGTCGGCGAGGCGGTGTCGCGGGTTGTGCGGGCGCGAGCCGTCAATGCGCGCTTTATAGCCGGCCAGATGCGGCATGGTCCGCGCGGCGCTTCCGAGTTTGCCGAAACCGTCGACCGCCTCATCGGCTTTGCCGAAACCACGCACGCCATTTCGGGCGCGTTGATCGAGGCCGTGCATGACGCCTATGTCGGCGATCCCGATGTCCGCGCCTTCATCCTGCGTGAAAATCCGGCCGCTGCCAAAGTCATCGCCGAGCGCTTCCTGTCGGCGCGCCGGCGCGGTCTCTGGCATCCCTTGCGCAACTCGGTCGACGACGATCTCGCGGCGTTGATCGCCGAGGCCGAGGCGCTCGGGGTCGCGGCATGAACGCCTTCTCGCGCCGCGGCGCCTGTCCGGCTCTCTCGGCGCCGATGCAGACCGGCGATGGCCTGCTGGTGCGGCTCAACCCGGTTGCTGGAGGGCTTTCCCCCAAGTCGCTGATCGGACTCTGCGAATCCGCCTTGAAGCGCGGCAACGGCATCATGGAAGTGACCGCACGGGGCAGCCTGCAGATACGCGGCCTGACGGCGGAAAGTGCCGTGCTGTTGGCGGCGGAGGTCGATGCACTGGGGATTGCAGTGCGTACCGGCGTGCCGGTCGAGACCGGGCCGCTGGCCGGCATCGATCCGCGGGAGATTGCCGATCCGCGAGCTTTGGCTGAGCGGATCAGGGCTGCGGTCGAGGAAGCTGGGCTGACGCCAAGGCTCGGACCGAAGGTGTCGGTGGTTGTCGATGGTGGTGGGCAGCTGACGATGGATGGGGTGACGGCCGATGTCAGGCTGAAGGCGGTGCGGGAGGGCGGCAACGTTATGTGGGCTTTGTCTGTTGCCGGCGATGGCCAAAGCGCGAGGCCGCTTGCGACGGCCGATGAGGATGCAGCGCGCGATATTGCGGTTGCTGCCCTCAGGATGACCGCGGAGAAAGGCCGGGAGGCACATGCGAGGGATTTGTCGGAGAGGCAGCTAGCGTCTCTCGCAGGTTGGCATTCCTTCGCGCCCCCCTCTGTCCTGCCGGACATCTCCCCCACAAGGGGGGAGATCAGCAGCTTCGCTGTCAGCTCTTCGCCTTCGACGTTGAAAACTGGCGAAACCGGCGGCGACAGCACAATCTCCCCCCAAGTGGGGGAGATGTCCGGCAGGACAGAGGGGGGCGCCGTAGAGCGCTCTCGCTCGCCGATTGGCCTCTTCGACTTGAACACCGGCCACGCCCTCGGCATCGGCCTGCCCTTCGGCAGCATGCCAGCGCAAAACCTTATCGACCTTGCCAGCCGAGCGTCGAACCTCGGCACCGCCGAAATCCGCCTCGCCCCCGGCCGCGCCTTGCTGTTCCTCGGCCAACCACCAGCCGCGAACCCCCTCCTCCAAACCACCGCCACCGCGCTCGGCTTCGTCACCGCCGCCGCCGACCCGCGCACCCGCATCGCCGCCTGCCCCGGCACTCCTGCCTGCGCATCCGGCCAAATCGCCACGCGCGACATCGCCGAGACAATCGCCGCCGAAAACGCTGATATCCTCGACTTCACACTGCACATTTCCGGCTGCGCCAAGGGCTGCGCTCACCCCGGCTCTGCCGCGCTAACAATCGTCGGCGGCGAAAACGGAGCCGGACTTGTCGTGAACGCGACGGCAAAGGCCCTTCCTGCGGGCTACAGGCCGGGCTATGACGCCGCACGCGGCGTCAGCAGCGTCGCGGCGATGGTCCGCAGCGCACGATTTCAGGGCGAAACCGCCGCCGCTTGCCTGACAAGGCTCGGGCCGGCGGCAATCGCCGAAAGCTACCGACAGGAATAAGCATGGCCGCCTACGATTACATCCATGACGGCAACGCCATCTATGAGCGCTCTTTTGCCATCATCCGCGCCGAGGCCGATTTGTCCCGCTTTTCCGAGGCCGAGGCCGACGTTGCCATCCGCATGATCCATGCCTGCGGCCAGGTCGAAGCATCAAGTCATTTTGTTTTCTCCAGCGATTTCGTCGCCGCCGCCCGCAGCGCCTTGACGGCCGGCGCACCGATCTTCTGCGACGCCGAAATGGTCTCGCATGGCGTCACCCGCGCCCGGTTGCCGGCCGGCAACGAGGTGATCTGCACCTTGCGCGACCCGCGCACGCACGACATCGCCAAGGAGATCGGCAACACCCGCTCGGCCGCGGCAATCGATCTGTGGGGCGAGCGTATGGCCGGTTCGGTGGTCGCCATCGGCAATGCGCCGACGGCACTGTTCTATCTCCTGGAAAAATTGCGCGACGGCGCGCCGAAGCCGGCAGCCATCATCGGCATGCCGGTCGGCTTCGTCGGTGCCGCCGAATCCAAGGATGCGCTGGCCGAAAACTCCTATGGAGTGCCCTACGCCATCGTGCGCGGCAGGCTTGGCGGCAGCGCCATGACCGCAGCCGCGCTCAATTCGCTGGCGAGGCCCGGCCTGTGAACGCGGCCGTCAAAGAAGATCTGGCAAAAGGCCGTCTTGTCGGCGTCGGCACGGGGCCTGGCGACCCCGAGCTGCTGACGCTGAAGGCCGCGCGCGTTCTGGCCGAGGCCGATGTCGTCGCCTACTTCGCCAAGCGCGGCAACAACAGCAATGCGCGCGCCATCGTCGAGGCGCGCTTCCGGCCGGATATGCTGGAACTGCCGCTGCTCTACCCCGTCACCACCGAGATCGACAAGGATCACGACGACTACCGTTCGCAGATCACCGATTTCTACGAGGAGTCGGCCGAGAAGGTCGCCGAACACCTCGAAGCCGGCCGCATGGTCGCCGTGCTCTCCGAAGGCGACCCGCTGTTCTACGGCTCCTACATGCACCTGCATGTCCGCCTCGCCCATCGCTTCCCGACCGAAGTCATCCCCGGCGTCACCGCCATGTCGGGCTGCTGGTCGCAGACCGGCGTGCCGATCGTCCAGGGCGACGATGTCCTGACGGTTTTGCCCGGCACGATGAGCGAGTTCGAGCTGACGCGCCGTCTCGCCGACACCGACGCCGCCGTCATCATGAAGGTCGGCCGCAATCTGCCCAAGATCAGGCGGGCGCTGGAGGCCACCGGCAAGCTCGCCCGCGCCGTTTATGTCGAGCGCGGCACCATGGCCGGTAGCATCTCGATGAAGCTTGCCGACAAGCCGGACGACAAGGCGCCTTATTTCGCCATCGTGCTGGTCGCCGGCTGGTCCGGCCGGCCTGGCGTTATGGAAGCCAAGCCATGAGCGGCCGGCTCACCGTCATCGGCCTTGGGCCAGGCAATGCCGATCAGGTGACGCCGGAGGCGAGCCGGGCCGTGGCGCAGGCAAAATTCTTCTATGGCTACAAACCTTATCTCGACCGGCTTGATCTTCGCACCGACCAAACCCGCGTCGCCTCGGACAATCGCGAGGAACTCGCCCGCTCCAAGGACGCGCTGGTCAGGGCTGCCGAGGGCCATGACGTCGCCGTCGTTTCCGGCGGCGATCCCGGCGTCTTTGCCATGGCGGCCGCGGTCTGTGAGGCGATCGAGGCCGGCCCGGCCGAATGGCGAACCGTCGATGTCACTGTCGTGCCCGGCGTCACCGCCATGTTGGCGGTTGCCGCCCGCATCGGCGCGCCACTCGGCCATGATTTCTGCGCCATCTCGCTGTCCGACAATCTCAAACCGTGGGATCTGATCGAGCTGCGCCTTTTGGCGGCGGCCGGCGCCGGCTTCGTCATCGCGCTCTATAACCCGATCAGCAAGGCGCGCCCTTGGCAGCTCGGCCGCGCCTTCGAATGCCTGCGCGCCATCCTGCCCGGCACCACGCCGGTCATCTTCGGCCGCGCCGCCGGCCGCCCGGACGAGCGCATCGAGGTTTTTCTGTTGGCCGATGTCGAGGCGGAAAGGGCCGACATGGCGACCTGCATCATCATCGGCTCGCCGGAGACAAGGATCATCAAGCGCGGTGACAAACCGGCGCTGGTCTACACACCGCGTTCCGCGACGGGGTCGAGACCATGATCGATCATCGCGGCCAATGCTTCGACAGTTTCGGCCGACGGCACCTCCGGCAGGATGGGCCTGCGCACCATCACCACCTCGATACCGAGCGCCCGCGCCGCCGCGATCTTGCCGTAGGTGGCCTCGCCGCCGCTGTTCTTGGACACGACAACATCGATGCGGTGCTCCTCGAGCAGTGCGCGTTCATCCGCCTCGCGAAACGGCCCACGCGCCAGCAGGTAGGCCGCATCCGGCACCGCCAGTTTCGGCTCGACCGGATCGACGCTGCGGATGAGGTAGTGATGCTGCGGCGCCGCCTCGAAAGCCGCGACCTCTTGCCGGCCGAGCGCCAGGAAGGCGCGGCGCGGCGTCGATCCAAGCGCGTGCACCGCATCGCCTGTCGTATCGACCTGCGTCCAGCGGTCGCCGTCGACAGGCTTCCAGCCGGGACGGCGCAGCGCCAGGATCGGCACACCGGTCAGGCGCGAGGCTTGCGCCGCATTGGCGGATATCTGCGCCGCATAGGGATGTGTGGCGTCGATCAGCAGGTCGATGCCCGCCTCCCTGAGATAGGCGGCCAGCCCGTCGGCGCCGCCAAATCCGCCGCTGCGCACCGGCACGCCTTGCGCGACCGGGCTTTCGGTGCGGCCGGCCAGCGACAGGGTGACACGGAAATCTTCCACCAGTTTTTCGGCCAATTGGCGCGCTTCTGTCGTGCCGCCAAGGATCAGAATCTTCTTCATGAGCACCATGTTGAACAGCGTCGGCGCTGCCCCTCACCCCTACCCTCTCCCCGTGAAGAACGGGGAGAGGGAGGCGTCAGCGCCGGAGCGTCTCCCTCCTCCCCGTCACTACACAGGGAGGTGAGGAGTGGTCTGGCTGGCAGACGAAAAGTCAATTGCTTGACTTTTCGAACGACGAACGCCTCAGGCGGATGAGGGGCGGCGCGACATGTCAAAAAAACAGCCCACGCCAAAATGGCTTACAATCGTCGGCATCGGCGAGGACGGTTTAGCGAGTCTCGGCGACGAGGCCAAGCGGCAGATCGCTGACGCCGAGACCGTCTTCGGCGGCAAGCGGCATCTGGCGCTGGTGGCTTCGCTCATCAAGGGTGAGCAGCGCCCATGGCCGGTGCCCTTCGATGCCGGCATGGCAGACGTGCTGGCGCTGGCCGGCCGGCAGGTCTGCGTGCTCGCCTCCGGCGATCCGTTCTTCCATGGTGTCGGCGCTACGCTTGCCCGCAAGGTGAAGCCTGGGCAAATGCATGTTATCCCCGCGCCGTCAGCGATTTCGCTGGCCGCCGCACGGCTCGGCTGGGCGTTGCAGGACATCGAGACGATCTCGCTGCATGGAAGGCCGCTCGACCTGATCCGGCCGCTGCTGCAGCCCAGGGCGCGCATCCTGGCGCTGACATCGGACGGCGATGCACCCACAGCAATCGCGGGTCTGCTCGTCGAACTCGATTTCGGCGCTTCGCGGCTGACGGTTTTGGAAGCGCTGGGCGGACCGAACGAGAAGCTTCGCTCGGCACGTGCCGACGCTTTCGACGTCAGAGACATCAATCCGCTCAACGTGCTGGCGCTTGAGCTTGAATCGACACAAGAGGCCCGCATCCTGCCGCTGAGCGTTGGCCGCGCCGACCATCTGTTCGAGCATGACGGCCAGATCACCAAGCACGACATCCGCGCCATGACGCTTGCGGCGCTGGCGCCGAGGCGTGGCGAATTGCTGTGGGACATCGGCGCCGGTTCCGGCTCCATCGGCATCGAATGGATGCTCGCTCACCCCTCGATGCGCGCCATCGCCATCGAGGCCAACAGCGACCGCGCCGCCCGCATCGTCCGCAACGCCGCGCATTGCGGCGTGCCCGGTCTTGTCGTGGTGGAAGGGTCGGCGCCCAAGGCACTGGCCGGGCTGGACACGCCGGATGCGATCTTCATCGGCGGAGGTGGCAGCGACGTCGGCTTACTGAACGCCGCCATCAAGTTGCTGCCATCCCGTGGCCGTCTCGTTGCTAATGCGGTGACGCTGGAGATGGAGGCGCTGCTTCTCGCGGAGCACATCAAGCGCGGCGGCGACCTTACCCGCATCACCATTTCCCGCGCTTCTCCTGTCGGTTCGATGCAGGCCTGGCGCCCGGCCATGCCGGTCACCCAGTGGAGCTGGGTGAAGCCATGATGGTGGCGGGCATCGGCAGCCGGAAGGGCGTGAGCGTCGAAGACGTGCTCGCGGCGATCGAAACCGCCCTCGAAGCGCACGGGCTGGCGATAACCGCGCTGTCGGCCTTGGCCACCGCCGCGCTCAAGAAAGACGAAGAAGCGATCTCTGCCGCTGGCCGCACGCTCAACCTTCCCGTCATCATCGTTGATGACGCAGCACTTCAGGCCGTCTCGTCGGAGGCACTCAGCAAATCCGATCTCTCGCAGGATCTCGCCGGCACACCCTCAGTCTCAGAAGCCTCCGCCCTTGCCGTTGCCGGCCCCGGTGCAAAGCTGCTTGGTCCACGCACCGTGCTCGGCCCGGTCACCTGCGCCATCGCCATCAGCGGAGACGCGCCATGACCGTGCATTTCATCGGCGCCGGTCCCGGTGCCGCCGACCTCATGACACTGCGCGGCGCCAAGCTGCTGGCAAGCTGCCCGGTCTGTCTGCATGCCGGCTCGATCGTCGCGCCGGAATTGCTGCAACACTGCGCACCGGGGACCAAACTGATCGATACGGCGCCGATGTCACTCGACGAAATCGAGGTCGAATATGTGACAGCCCACCAGGCCGGCCACGATGTCGCCCGCCTGCATTCCGGCGACCTCTCGGTGTGGAGCGCCGTGGCCGAGCAGATCCGCCGGCTGGAAAAACACGGCATTCCTTACACGCTGACGCCGGGCGTTCCCTCTTTCGCCGCCGCAGCCGCAGCCCTTCGCCGCGAACTGACCATTCCCGAGGTGGCGCAAAGCCTGGTGCTGACCCGCGTCTCCGGCCGCGCCTCGAAAATGCCGCCGGGCGAAACGCTGGCCGGCTTCGGCCGCACCGGCGCCACACTGGCCATTCATCTCGCCATCCACGCCATCGACCGAGTCGTCGCCGAATTGTCGCCGCATTATGGCGGCGATTGCCCGGTGGCGATCGTCTTTCGCGCTTCATGGCCGGACGAGCGCGTGCTGACCGGCACGCTAGCGACCATCGAGGCGCTGCTCGCCGCCGACCCGATGGAGCGCACGGCGATCATCTTCGTCGGCCGCTCGCTGGCAGCGGAAGGTTTTGGCGAGAGTTCATTGTACGACGCCCACTATCAGCGGCGTTTCCGGAGACGGGACGGATTGTGAGCGGTAAAAGCGAAAACACCACGCTCGAACAGGCCCTTGCCCGGCTGAACTTCAAGCCGCGCCGGCTTGAGCCGGGCCATGTCTGGCTGGCCGGCGCCGGCCCCGGCGATCCCGGCTGCCTGACGCTGGAAGTGCTGGCGGCATTGGCCGAGGCCGACGCCGTGGTCTATGACGCGCTGGTCTCCTCTGACGTTGTCGCCGTTGCGGACAATGCCCAGCTGTTCTTTGCAGGAAAACGCGGCGGCAAGCCGTCGATGAAGCAGGACGACATCACCGCTCTGCTGGTGCGGCTGGCGCGCGATGGCCGCCGCGTCATCAGGCTGAAGGGTGGCGATCCCTATATTTTCGGCCGTGGCGGCGAAGAGGCGCTGGCGCTGGCGCGCGAAAAAATCCCGTTCCGCGTCCTGCCCGGCCTGACATCGGGGCTGAGCGCGCTGGCCGCCACCGGCATTCCCGCAACCATGCGCGGCATCAACAAGGCGATCATCCTGGCGACAGGTCATGCCGCCGGCACAGATGACGATCTCGACTGGGGCGCGATCGCCCGCACCGGCCAGCCGGTGGTCATCTATATGGGCATGGCCAATCTGCCTGTTATCGCCGCGTCGCTGCTCGAAGGCGGGCTGGCGCCGTCGACGCCGGCGGCTGTCATCGTTTCGGCGACGACACCGCAGGAGCGGACCGTCGTCGCGACACTCGCCACCATTTCCGAAGCGGCCGCCGCGGCGGAATTGGCCTCGCCGGCCCTCATTGTCGTCGGCGGCATCGTCGCCATGCGCGCAGCACTGGCGGGTAATGCATGACCCGCGCCATCATCATCGGCGCGCCGCGTTCCGGCTCCGGCAAGACCAGCGTCACCATCGGCATTTTGCGCGCGCTCGCCCGGCGCGGCATCAAGGTGCGCGGCGCCAAGTCCGGCCCCGACTATATCGATCCGGGTTTTCATACCGCCGCCACTGGCCTGTCCGGCGTCAACCTGGACAGCTGGGCGATGTCGCCTGACCTGCTCAACGCGTTGGCCGGCAATGCCACCGAGGACGCCGATTTTATCTTCCTCGAAAGCGCCATGGGCCTGTTCGACGGCATCCCGGCCGGACAAGGCCGCACCGGCTCGGCCGCCGATCTGGCGCGGCTCTACCACCTGCCGGTGCTTTTGGTGCTCGACGTCTCGGGACAGTCGACGACGGCGGCCGCCGTCGCCAAGGGTTTTGCCACCTACGACTCGGATGTGCGCATGGCCGGAATCGTGCTCAACCGTCTCGGCAGCGAGCGCCACCGCAAGCTGTGCAGCGAGGCGATCGAAACGCTCGGCCTGCCGGTCGTCGGTGCCATCCTGCGCGATCCCACGCTCAATTTGCCGGAGCGCCATCTCGGCCTCGTCCAGGCCGGCGAATATGCCGACCTGATGACGCATCTCGACCGCCTCGCCGACATGGTCGAGAAATCCCTCGACCTTGACGCCATCATGGCGCTGGCCGCGCCGTTTTCGCCGGCATCAGGCAGTTTCGAACATGCCTTGCAGCCGCCCGGCCAACGAATCGCGCTCGCCGAAGACGCCGCTTTCACCTTCCTCTATCCGCACGTCGCCGGCCACTGGCGTCAGGCCGGCGCCGAGATCGTGCCGTTCTCGCCGCTCGCCGACGAAGCACCGGCGCAGAATTGCGATGTCTGCTGGCTGCCCGGCGGCTATCCCGAGCTTCACGCCGGCAGCCTCGCCGCGGCAACCAATTTTCGAGCTGGCATGGCCTGGTTTGCCGAGACCAAGCCGATCCATGGTGAGTGCGGTGGCTTCATGGTGCTGGGCGAAGCGCTGGAGGACGCGGCCGGCGAGACGCACGCCATGCTTGGCCTGCTCGGCCATTCCACCAGCTTTGCCAAGCGCAAGATGAACCTCGGCTACCGCGAGGCACGCCTGCGCGCCGCCTGTCCGCTGGGGCCGCAAGGCGCGCTGATCCGCGGCCATGAATTCCACTATGCGCAGATGATCGCCACCGGCAATGACGAGCCGCTGGCCGACCTAGCCGATGGCCAGGGCAATCCGCTCGGCGCCTCCGGCTATCGCCGCGGCCTTGTCAGCGGCACCTTCTTCCACGCCATTGCGAGGGGTGCATGACCGCCGTGCCCTCACCCCGGCAAGCGCTCGACGACGTCGCGCTTTGCCTCGTCTTCTTCACCCGGCTGCCGCTGCCGGTCTTCGACTTTCGTGGCCGCAGCCTGGCCGATGCGATCTGGGCGGCGCCTGCCGCCGGCCTCGCGGTCGCTTTGGTCGGCGCCGTCGTCTACGCCATCGGGGTAAAGCTCGGTCTCGCCGCTGGGCCGGCGGCCGCACTTGCGCTTGCAGCAACCCTGCTCGCCACCGGCTGCCTGCATGAGGATGGGCTGTCGGATGTCGCAGATGGCTTTGGCGGCGGCAAGACACGCGATAAAAAACTGGAGATCATGCGCGACAGCCGCATCGGCGCCTATGGCGCAGCAGCTCTTGGCCTGTCGATGCTCATCCGCTGGAGCGCGCTGTCGCAACTGGCCAATCCGACAGGCGTGCTCTTCGCGCTGATCGCCGCCCACGCCGCATCGCGCGGCCTGCTCGGCGCGTTCATGCATTTGGCGCCGGCGGCGCGCAGTGACGGCCTGTCTGCCGGCGCCGGGACCGTCTCGACCCAGACAACTGTTCTCGGCGCCGTGCTCGGGGCCATCCCGCTTCTGACTCTGGGGCTCGGCGGCGCCTTTGCCGCACTGATCCTGCTCGCTCTCGTGTTCAGCGCCTTGCGCGCGCTCTGCCTCAACCAGATTGGCGGCCACACCGGTGACACGATCGGCGCCCTGCAGCAGTTGGGCGAGATCACGGTCCTGCTCGTCGCTTCCATTTCCCTGTCCTGATTCTTCCCCGGAGATTCCTTCCCCATGCCCTTCAAATCATTCGATGAACTGCGCGCCGCCTGTTTCGATCTGCCTGCCGGCAGCGATACCGCCGCCAATGCAGTCGCCCGCCGCCAGGACACGCTGACGAAGCCGCAAGGCAGCCTGGGCCGGCTGGAAACCCTCGCCGCCTGGCTGGCACGCTGGCAGGGCCGCGACATGCCGAAACTCGATCGCGTCAAAGTCTTCGTGTTCGCCGGCAATCACGGCGTCACCGCGCAGGGCGTGTCGGCCTTCCCGTCGGAAGTGACCGTGCAGATGGTGGCGAATTTCGCCGGCGGCCGCGCCGCCATCAACCAGCTGGCCCGCATCGCCGGCGCGGAACTCGACGTCATCCCGCTCGATCTCGATCATCCGACCGGCGATTTCACTGCCGTGCCGGCGATGAATGAAAAGACATTTCTCGCCGCCGTCTCGGCTGGCTATGACGCGGTGACGAAAGACCTCGACCTCGTCTGTTTCGGCGAGATGGGCATCGGCAACACCACACCGGCGGCCGCCATCTCGACCGCCCTGTTCGGCGGCGGCGCTGAAAAATGGACCGGGCGCGGCACCGGCGTCGACGATGCCGGGCTGAAGCGCAAGGTCACCGCCATTGAATCCGGCCTCAAGCGCCATGCCGACGCGCTGTCCGACCCGCTGAAGATCGCCGCCGCCCTTGGCGGTCGCGAACTCGCCGCCATCTTCGGCGCCACGCTCGCCGCCCGCCACAACAATGTGCCGGTGCTGCTCGACGGTTTCGTCTGCACGGCCGCCGCAGCACCCCTGGCGCGACTGCACCCCTCAGGCCTCGCCCACACCATCGCCGCCCATGTCTCAGCCGAATCCGGCCACCGCCGCCTGCTCGAAGCGCTCGGCCTGCCGCCGCTGCTCGACCTCGGCATGCGGCTCGGCGAAGGCTCCGGCGCCTGCCTCGCCGTCAACATCGTCCGCTCGGCACTGGAATGCCATGTAAGGATGGCGAGCTTTGCCGAGGCTGGCGTTTCGGAGAAGTAGCTAGAGCGATTTGACGGGAGGGCGCCGGCCCGAACCTTCACTGACCATCGTCGGGCCGATCACTGGCATTCCGGGCTGGTGGCTCGAACAGCACGGCCGCTGAAAGATTCCCCACCTGGGGGTTGGCCCGCTGCTTCTGTGGTGGGCTCTTTTTACTGGCACTATTCGCCGCCGTTGCCGACAAAATGTGATTGACGTAACGGTGACCAGGCGCAATCATTACGGATTGTGCAGGGTGAGGGCGTTTTCAATGAAACTCGTTGTCTTTGGCGTAGCAATAGTATTGGCCGCTACCGGAGCAGCTGTTGCGAAAGAGAAGAAAAAGGTGGCCACCGCTCAGGCTACAACCTCGTGTTCTACAGCTCATAAGAAGGCTGGCAGCAAGCCGACCGCGAAACCGGATTGCAAATCGACAGGCACCGTGGTTGCGCGACCGTCAAATAGGGCCGAAAACTTCCTGGATCATTATAATCCGCGCTTAGGGTATGACACCAGTCCGTGGTTTCAAACTGGCTTTAATTGATGGCGGCTTCGGCTTCCGGGCCTTTCTTAATCCAGCGCGGCCTTCCCTCCTTCGCCAAATAGCGCACCGGCTTACCGGCCGCCGGATTTAAGGCAAACCTGCCCCATAATTGAGGCATGTCGAGGCGCGTCAACGCGTCCGGCATTCCAAGGTCTTCCACCAACTTTTCTAGAAATTTGGTGGGTGCGCACAGGATTGAACTGTGGACCCGCTGATTAAGAGTCAGCTGCTCTACCAACTGAGCTACGCACCCACTCGACCGGTAAAACCGGCGTTGGCGGGCATATAGCCGCCGATACCGGTCCTGTCCAGCCCTGCCGGAATCATTTCCCGACAAATCGCTCCGGGCTTCGGTTTCGAGTGTTGCAGCGAAGCAAAAACCAGAGTCGTCGGCGGGACAGCGCCCCCCTCTGCCCTGCCGGGCATCTCCCCCACTTGGGGGGAGATTGGCAGCCTTGCCGTTTCGCCTGTCTTTCGGCGTTGGAGATTGGCGAAAGCCAATGCGACATCCGATCTCCCCCCTCGTGGGGGAGATGTCCGGCAGGACAGAGGGGGGCGTGAAGGATCGCCGACAGCGACGATCTCAGCCACGGGCCACTCAAACGAACAGCTTGCCTTCCGCCACCTTTACCGCATGGCCGCCGATGCGCGCCGAGGCCAGTTTTCCGCCTTCGACAGTGAGTTCGAGGCGGATGCGCGAAGGGCGGCCCATCTCCAGCCCCTGCTCGATCCACAGCTGCGAAATGCCGTCGGTCGGGCCATCGAACTGCATGATGGCGCCGGCAAAGGCCGCCGCCGCCGACCCGGTCGCCGGGTCCTCATAGGAGGGAGTACCCGGCACGATCATGCGGACATGGAAGGCGCTGTCATGGTTCACCGTCTGGCGGCAATAGACGTACGGGCTGGCGAAGGCCCATTCGCTCTTGCGCGGCGCCAGTTCCGACCAGGCCTGGTTGTCGAGCTTGATCCGGCCGGCAGCCTCCAGATTGGCGACCGGAATGGTGACGTAAGGCACGCCTGCCGACCAGAACGACACCAGGTGATTCTCGAAGCCGATCTCGTGCGGCGCCAGCCCGAGGGTGGCGCCGATCGCCTCCGGGTCGGCATCGAGCTTCAGCGGCTCCGGCAGCTTCACCAGGTCGAACTCGGCAAAGGTGGCGCCATCGTGCCGGCTGACGGCGCAGCGCACCGGGCCGATATTCTCCTCCAGCACGAAGATGCCGGCTTCGCCCTCGCCTGTCAGTTCGGCCAGCGCGATCGCGGCGCCGACTGTCGGATGTCCGGCAAACGGCATCTCATAGTCGGGCGTGAAAATGCGGATGCGGTTGCGATGTTTTGGATTGTCCGCTGGCAGCACGAAGACCGATTCGGACAGGTTGAACTCACGCGCAATAGCCTGCATGGCGGCTGTATCCAGCCCTTGGCTGTCGAGCACGACAGCCAGCGGATTGCCGGCCAGCCGCTCCGTCGTAAACACATCGTAGAGCAAGTAATTGCGGGTCTGCATCTTGAAAAACCTTCCGCCTCAATCCGAACATGGCCGAAATTTAATTTGATATTCGAACCACCAAGCCTGATCTGTGCACAACAAGGGACATTACGCTTTCATAGGGGTCCGGCGTGGACCAGCTTGTCAATCTGCCAAAGACGGAATCGGATTCCGCCATCGAGGCGGCGCTCGGGCTTGATCAGAGCGGCGTGCGCAAGACGCGCCGCCGGGGCTGGCTTTACGCGCTGCTGGCGCTGATCGCACTTGCCGCCGGGTTGGCTGGCTACCAGTGGTTTGCCGGCTCCCCGGCCAAGATCGACTACACCACCACGCCGGCTACCATTGCCGACCTCACCGTCGCGGTTTCGGCGACCGGCACGCTGCAGCCCCTCACCCAGGTCGACATTTCAAGCGAGCTGTCCGGTATCATCCGCTCGGTCTCGGCCGAAGAGAACCAGCAGGTCAAGAAGGGCGACGTGCTGGCGACGCTCGACACGGTGAAACTCGAGGTCCAGATCGAACGCGCCGAAGCCTCGGCCAAGGCCGCTGCCGCCAATGTCGAGGACGCCACGGTAACCCTGAAGGAGAACGAAAGCGCCCTCACCCGCGCGGCCGAACTGACCAGGCGTGGCATGGCGACCGATCAGTCGCTCGAGGCGGCGACTGCCACGCGCGACCGCTCCAAGGCGGCGCTCGATAGTGCGCAGGCCAATCTTGCCATCGCCCAGGCCGATCTCAAGGCGCAGCAGACCGACCTTGCCAAGAGCACCATCTATGCGCCGATTGACGGCATCGTCTTGACGCGTTCCGTCGACCCCGGCCAGACGGTCGCCTCCTCGCTGCAGGCGCCGGTTCTGTTCATCATCGCCGCCGATTTGAGGAACATGGAATTGGTGGCGGCGGTCGACGAGGCCGATATCGGCGCGGTCAAACCAGGCCAGCATGCACGCTTCACCGTCGATGCCTTTCCGGAGCGGCCGTTCGACGCCGAGATCCGCGACATCTCCTACGCCTCGGTCACCACCGACGGCGTCGTCACCTACAATGCACGGTTGGAAGTCGACAATAACGAGCTTTTGCTGCGGCCCGGCATGACCGCCACGGTTTCGGTCGTCACCAGGCAGGCCAAGAGCGTGCTCACCGTGCCGTCCACCGCTTTCCGCTACCGCCCGGCGCAGCAGGCCGCGCGCGCGTGGAGCCTCAGCGATCTGTTCACCGGCCGCATGAGCCGTGGCGGCAACCGCCGCCAGCCGGTGAAGGCGCCCACCGACGGCTCACGCACGCTCTATGTGCTGGAGAACGGCCGGCCGCACCCGGTCAACGTCAAGATCGGCTCCACCGACGGCGAACTGACCGAGATCACCTCCGGGCTGGATGAAGGTGCAGAGGTTATCACGACCTCGCAGCTGCGGAGCTGACGCCATGGCCGCGGGCCTCATCGGTTTCGACACGGTCTGGAAGAGCTATGGCCAGGGCGAAGCCAAGGTCCATGCGCTGGCCGGCGTCGACCTCGCCATCCAGCGTGGCGAATTCGTCGCCATCATGGGCCCGTCCGGTTCGGGCAAATCGACCGCGATGAACATCATCGGTTGCCTCGACACGCCGACGGCCGGAACCTACTCCTTCATGGGCATCGACGCCGGGCGGCTCGACCGCAACCGCCGGGCGCTTCTGCGCAATCTCTATATCGGCTTCGTCTTCCAGGGTTACAATCTGTTGCCGCGCACCACGGCGGCGGAAAATGTCGAGCTGCCGCTGATCTATCGCGGCGCGCCGGCCCGCGAGCGCCGCGATCTTGCCATGCAGGCGCTGGCGGAGGTCGGCCTGGTCGGGCGCGAACATCACACGCCGGCCGAACTCTCCGGTGGTCAGCAACAGCGCGTGGCGATCGCGCGCGCCATCGTCACCAGGCCGACGCTGCTCGTCGCCGACGAGCCGACCGGCAATCTCGACACCGCCCGCACGCATGAGATCATGGAGTTGTTGACGCGGCTGAACCGGGAGCTCGGCTTGACCATCGCCATGGTCACCCACGAGGCCGATGTCGCCGATTATGCCGAGCGCACCATCCGCTTCCTCGACGGCCACGTCGCGTCCGACACGGCCAAGTCGGAGTTGGCGTCATGATCTGGGAAACCGTCCGCCTCTCTCTGCGCTCCATCCGCCGCAATGTGCTGCGCTCGTTCCTGACGCTGCTCGGCATCGTCATCGGTGTCGCCGCCGTCATTGCCATGCTGACCATCGGTTCGGGCACCACGGCCAAGGTCAAGTCGGACATCGCCAAGCTCGGCTCGAACCTGCTCGTCGTCCGTTCCGGCCGCCCGGCAGGCACCGGCGGACCAGGCGGGCTCGACCAGGCGGTACGGCCTCTGGCCGACAAGGATGTAGCCGCCCTCGTAGCCCACCTGACCGGAGCGCGCGCCATTGCGCCGGCGTCGCAGAAACAAGTCCGCGTCATCTTCGGCACCGAGAGCCTGACCTCGGGCGTCACCGGCACCGACAGCGCCTATCTCGACGCCCGCGACTGGAAGCTGGTGTCGGGCCGCCCGTTCTCGGATTCGGAAACACGCTCCGGCACCGGCGTGTGCCTGATCGGCGAAACGGTGCGCCAGCAATTCTTCGGCGCCGGCGAACCCGAGGGCGAGATCATCCGCGTCAACCGCACCTCGTGCAAGATCATCGGCCTGCTCGAACCCAAGGGCTATACCGGCTTCGGCCAGGACCAGGACAATGTCGTCTTGATGCCGCTTGCCGCCTATCAGCGCCGCATCGCCGGCAACCGCGACATCGACAACATCTACGTCGCCGCCGACGACCGCACCCCGACCACCGAATTGCAGCCGCGAGTCGAGGACATTTTGCGCGACACCCGCCGCATCACGCCGGACCGCGAAGACGATTTCTCGATCCGCGACATGACCCAGATCGCCGACGCCATGGCCAGCGCCACCACCACCATGACCGGCATGCTGGGCGCCGTCGCGGGCGTCAGCCTGCTGGTCGGCGGCATCGGGATCATGAACATCATGCTGGTCTCGGTCACTGAGCGCACCCGCGAGATCGGCATCAGGCTCGCCATCGGCGCGCATGAAAAGCACATCCTCATCCAGTTCCTGGTCGAGGCGACGGTGCTGTCGCTGCTCGGCGGCATTATCGGCATCCTGATCGGCCTGGCGCTGGCCGGCCTCGCCTCGGCAACGCTGGCCATACCGTTTGCGCCGAGCCCGGCGGTCATCCTGCTCGCCGTCGGTTTTTCGGCGCTGATCGGCATGGTGTTCGGCTTCTTCCCGGCGCTGCGCGGCGCCAGGCTCGACCCGATCGACGCGCTGCGCCACGAATAAGCGCCAGATCAGCTCCACCGCAACCAACCGCTATCCACAAGGATGGGTGCTTGTCGACATCGGCAATACTTGTTGTCGTCCGGTCTGCGATGCTAATTTTAGAGCAAAGCATCTGGTCAAGGAGTGGCAATGAGCAAGAAGGCGCGGCTGATTCTGACGATGGTGATCATCGAAGGCGCCCTTGCGGGACTTTGGTGGTATCTCGCCCGCTACGGCATGGCCAATCCCGATCGTGTCACCGCCGATTTTCAGGCAGTCGTCGGCCAGACGATGGGCATGGTCATGGGTGGATTGCTGGGCATCGGCGTTATCCTGTTCCTCGTCGCCGCCCGCAACGACCGCAAGGCGGCGCAGAACAATCCGCGCCGTTAGCCCCCGCCACCGCCAAAATGCCACTCGACCAGCGGCTTCATATGCGGTGCCAGCCCTTCCGGCAGGTCGGCGGCGTGGCGGATGATCACCGGCCCCTCGATCTCCGGCTCGGTCTCGGTCGCGACGAAGGCGCCGATGCGCCGCGCAATCTCGTCGGCCGGCGCATCGACGTGGTAGCGGCGGAAGAGGACCGTGCCGGTCGAAGTCGACAGCGCATGGTAGCGCTTGCCGCGCGCAGCGCCTGTCAGGTCAAGCCCGGTCTCCTCGCGCACTTCACGGATCATGTTGAAATCGACATCGACGCGGCCATCGCGAAAATCGATCGGCTCGAACGAGCCGGCAGCGAAGTAGACACTGCCGGCCGGGACCGTGTGCGCGCCCATGCGGATCGCCACCAGGGCGTTGTCGCCGGCGACCAGCATGGCGTGACCATAGGCATGCTCGGCGCCCGTCCCCTGCCGGTTCTTTCGCCACAGCAGGAAGGTCGAGTACTTCACCGCGTGACAACGCCCGACGATCCGGTTGTCGCGCCAGGCGAGCGCCGAGAGCAGCACCACCGTGCCGTCGAACAGCGCCGGATTGGCCGTGACCTCGCGCCGCCAGTTGTCAGTGATCGCCTGCGCGTTGTCGCGCTCGAACGGATGCGGGCCGGGGTCGAGCCGGACGTCGATTTCGTCGACGGGCAGGATGACGTTGCGCGGCAGGTCGAAGCTCACCGTGCTCAAGCCATGTCCAGGGTAATTGCGACGGGACAATGGTCCGACGCCTTCGGCCGGTCCCAGCCGGCGCGCGGAAAGCGCTCCACCGCCTGTCCCGCCGGAAAGATGGTGCGCCAGGGCTGGCCGTTGCGGATGATGTCGGGAACCGCCGTCGCATTCTTCGCCGCCAGCCCTTTCGACAGCAGGATGTAGTCGAGCTGGCACAGATGCCGCTCCTTCGGCCCGCGCGTGTGGTAGAAACTCCAGCGGTCCATCTCCGGCCGGCGTTCGACGACGTTTTCGCAAAAGCCGCCGGCGGTGAGCACATCGATACAGGACTGGCTCTCGTCGATCACCTGGAAGCGGTAGCCGTCGACGGCGTCGCCCTCGATCTTCACCCGCTGGCGGTAGTCGTTCATGTCGCCGCAGATCGCCCAGTTTTTATCGGCTGCGTGCTCCTTGCCGAAGCGCTCCTCGATGATGCGGCGCACGGCTTGCGCCTCGGCGATGCGCACCGGCATCGTCGCCTCGCGCCCGTCGAGCCCGTTGCGCGGCGAGCCCATCGATTTGAAATGGACGAGGTAAAGCGTCAGCGGCACGCCGCCGACCTTGATGTCGACCTCCAGGCAGTCGCGCCGGAAGATGTGTTCATTGGCCAGGTTGCCGAGCGCCTCGAGTTCAGGCGTGTGCAATCCGAACTGCTCGAACGTGACATAGGCATGGCTGGTCATGCGCACGAATTCGATCGGCTGACCTTGCGCTGTCTCGTTGCGCATCATCACGGCAACGTCGATGCCGCGCGAATCATTGCCGGCGGTGGTGTATTTCTGCCGGTAACCCTCGCCCACCATCTTGAAGAGATAGCCATACTCGAACGCCTTCAGCGCCTCGATGTTGTCAACCTCCTGCATGCAGATGATGTCCGCGCGGGTGGCGGCGATGGCGAGCGCGGTCAACTGGCGCGTATCGTCGGACTGCGCGATGGCGCGCGCCTGCTCCAGCATCCGGTATTCGGCTTCGCTCTGGATGTCGAAAAGCGCCAGCGTGCGGTCTTCGTTGAGCTGGTTGCGGAAGCCCGAGAAATCGAACCTGTTCATCAGGTTTTCGACATTGAAAGTGGCGAGGCGCAGCGACATGGGCTGACCTTTGCCTGCAAGCGCCCATGAAAACAAGGGCTGCTCGTCATGGCGGATGGAACCTTTCCGTTCATCCTCCGTTCAGACGCAAAGGTCCATCAATAGGCCACTTCCCTGGGGTATCCGGGCGTGGGGCCTGTATCACTTGGAGAGTGCAATGAGCTCGCTCTTTTCGTCCACCGTCAAATCCGGGCTGTTAGCGCTCGGTCTTTTTTCGGGTCTCACGGCGCCATCCGCCGCGGGCCCGATCCTGCAGCCAAACCTGGCGGTGCCGACAAGCACCGCATTGTCTGACATCACACCGGTTCGCGACAGCTGGGCTGGCGGCAATGACCGCCGCTCCTTCAACGATTGGCAGTGGCGCCGCCACGACGGCCGTCGCTTTGCCCGGTCAGGCAACTGGAACAACGGCAACTGGAATGGCGGCAACTGGAACGGCGGCGACAACTGGCGCTGGCGCCATCACCGTCACCATCGCGGCCGTGATTTTGACACCGGCGCCGCAGCAGTTCTCGGCCTCGGCCTGGGTCTCGGCCTCGGCAGCATCTACAACAACGGCTACTACAATAACGGCTATTACAATGACGGCTACTACGTGCAGCCGGCGCCCCGCCGCTATTACCGCACGCAGCGTCTGTCCAGCGCCCATGTCCAGTGGTGCTACGACCGCTATCGGTCCTACCGGGCCTGGGACAACACGTTCCAGCCCTATGGTGGCCCGCGCCAGCAATGCTGGTCGCCCTACAGCTGAACTATAAACGACAATACACGACGGCGCCGCCCCATCGCGGCGCCGTTTTCATTTGGGAAAGACGGCTGGTCTCGGTCACCGCTAACCATATGTTTATCGGCTCAGCCTATCCGTGATATCGTGCCCCATCTGACGATCGCGCCGATCCGGTCGCGAAGGACGTGCCGTCATGGCCGACAACGAATTGCGAAACAAACACCGGCAGCGCGTGCTGAAAGGCGCGACGATTCTGACCGGCCTCACCAATTCCGAGGTCAAGTGCACGGTGCGCAACATGCATGCCGGCGGCGCCGAGCTGAAAGTGTCTATTGACGCGCGCGTGCCGGACGAGTTCCTGCTCTATGTGCCGGTCGACGGCATCGGCTACAAGGCCATCGTGCGCTGGCGCCGCGACGACCGCATCGGCGTAGAGTTCACCGGCACCGAGCCGAAGCCGCATTGGCACTATGGCTGAGCGTCCTGATCGATAAACCGGCATGAAAGAGCCGGCGGATCGCTCCGCCGGCTCTTTGCTCCCAATCCTGACGACTGCGGGTTAGTTCTTGGCCTTGTCGACCAGCTTGTTCTTGGAAATCCAGGGCATCATGGCGCGCAGCTTGGCGCCGACTTCCTCGATCTGGTGGCTGTCATTGTTGCGGCGGATGCCCTTGAAGCGCGACATGCCGGCGCGGTATTCCTGCATCCACTCCGAGGTGAATTTTCCGGTCTGGATGTCTTTCAGCACGCGCTTCATCTCGGCCTTGGTCTCGGCGGTAATGATGCGCGGGCCTGAGACATATTCACCCCATTCGGCGGTGTTCGAGATCGAGTAGTTCATGTTGGCGATGCCCCCTTCATAGATCAGGTCGACGATCAGCTTGACCTCGTGCAGGCACTCGAAATAGGCCATTTCGGGCGCATAGCCGGCTTCCACCAGCGTCTCAAAACCGGCGCGGATCAGTTCGACCAGGCCGCCGCAGAGCACGACCTGCTCGCCGAACAGATCGGTCTCGCATTCCTCGCGGAAATTGGTCTCGATGATGCCCGAACGGCCGCCGCCGACGCCGCAGGCGTAGGACAGAGCAAGATCGAGCGCGTTGCCGGAAGCATCCTGGTTGACGGCGACCAGGCACGGCACGCCGCCGCCCTTCTGGTATTCGCCGCGCACCGTGTGGCCGGGGCCTTTCGGCGCGATCATGACGACATCGACGGTCGACTTCGGCTCGATGAGGCCGAAATGCACGTTGAGGCCGTGCGCGAAGGCAATCGCGGCGCCGTCACGTATGTTTGGCGCGATTTCGTTTTTGTAGATGTCGGCCTGCAATTCGTCAGGCGTCGCCATCATCATCAAATCGGCCCATTTGGCAGCGTCCGCCACGCTCATCACCTTGAGCCCGTCGGCCTCGACCTTCTTGGCCGTCGCCGATCCCGCCTTGAGGCCGATGGCGATTTCCTTGGCGCCCGAATCCTTGAGGTTGAGCGCATGCGCCCGGCCTTGGCTGCCATAGCCGATGATGGCGACCTTCTTGCCCTTGATCAGATTGAGATCGGCGTCGCGATCGTAATAGACACGCATCTTTTGCTTCCTTCCCGTAGAGATTAGAGGCCTTGCGGCCCGGTTTTTGCTCCATAAAGAGCGAGAAACTGCTGCGTTGCCCGGACGGCATCGCCGCCGATCGCCGCTTCAGTCAATTCCAGCCTGTCGCCGAGCAGGAGACGGATCTGCACGTCGCGGGCGACCAGCCCGAAAAAGGTCCGGAACGCCATTTCGGCATCCGTAAAGTCGAGCAGCCCGGCCTGCTTGCCGGCAAGCAGCACCGGCTTCAGCCGTCTGGCCAGCGCGAAACGGCCATTCTCCAGCACGATGGCGCCGAGATCGTCCTTTCCGGATCCGGCATGGCCGACCGCGACGCGGTTCAGCGCGATCGAGGTATCGCTCGAAATCACCTTCAGCCAGTCCGAGGCGAAGCCTTCCAGGCTTGCCGTCAGCGAGGCAAGATCGAGCCGCTCACCGTCGACCGGCACCACGCGCACTTTCGATGCCTGCCACTGCACGGTCGCCGTCAGCAGTCCGTCGCGGTCGCCGAACCATTTGTAGAGCGTTTCCTTCGAGCAGCTGGCGCGGCGCGCCACCGCCGTCATGGTCAGATTGTCGCCCTCCTCGACCAGCAGCCGCAAAGCCGCGTCCAGGACGGCCTTTTGCCGCTCTGTCAGCACTTCGCTGGTATCGATCTCGGCCCTTGCCTGCAACAATTTCCTGCCCATTCGATGAGGTCGCCGGGTCGCCTCAAACGGCGTACCGTACGTTACGGTTCGGCATATTGCGCAATCCTATGCTCGACGCAAGGGGTCAGGTAGAAAAATCGTCGACGTGAGAGCCGCCGAGCAAACCACGAGATTCTGACGGATCAATCATCGGCGGGCGGATGGCGCAGCTCTCCAAGCAGGCTCGCCAGTATCTTCAGCTCCTCGGCGGAGAGTTTTGCGCCGACCAATTCCGCAATCGACCGTCCATAGACAGCCCACATCCGTCGCCGCGTCTGACGGCCCTTGGCCGAGATGCGGATGGTCTGGCCGCGGCCGTCATCGGCAGCCCTGAGCTTCTCGACCAGTCCGTCTGCCTCGAGGCGCGCCAGAAGCCGCGAGATGTTATACTGCGCAAACAGTGTGCGCTCGGTCAGCTGGAATGGCCGCAGCCCGCCCTCACCCGCCTCGGCGAGTTCATGCAGCACGTCATACCAGTCGAGCGGCGGCAAGCCGCTAGTCTTCAAAGCCTCTTCCGCCTTTTCGATGAGCTGGCGCGAAACCCGCATCAGGCGGGCCCAGGCCTTGACGGCTTCGGGCGAAGGCGTGGTTGTTTTGATCATGACCCATCCTAGGCGGTAGATGCAATTGCATCAAGCTTGACGGTCAATGCACTTGCATCTATATGCATGCAACTGCATCGATCCGGGAAAGATCCATGAAACACGAAATTTGCAAAGTCGCCGACGTCCCACAGACGGGCAGCCTGATCGCACCGTTCTTCGGCCGCGAGGTCCATGTCTGGCGCAGCGGCGAGCGTGTCCGTGCCGCCGCCAATGTCTGCCTGCATTTCGGCGGGCCGCTCGGCTGCAAGGACGGCAAGCTGGTCTGCCAATGGCACGGTGCCGCCTTCGATATGGAAAGCGGCGATCGGCTTGAAGGTCCGGCGCTAAAAGCGTCGCGACTGATGTTCCTGTCGACGCGCGTCGAGGACGGCGCGTTGAACTATGTCTGGGGAGAGTGACATGCCTGAGAAGAATGAAATGACTGGCAAGCTCATTCTGGTCAGCCATCATCTGTGCCCCTATGTCCAGCGCGCCGCGATCTCGCTGACTGAGAAGGGCGTGCCGTTCGAACGCGTCACCATCGACCTCGCCAACAAGCCGGACTGGTTCAAGGCGATTTCGCCGCTGGGCAAGGTGCCGCTGCTGATCGTCCACGCAAATGGCGAGGAGACAGTGATCTTCGAATCCGGCGTCATTCTCGAATTCCTCGAGGAGACGCAAGCCAATCCTCTGCATCCGGCCGACGCCTACGCCCGCGCCAGGCATCGCGCCTGGATCGAGTTCGGCTCGGCGACATTGAACGCCATCGGCCGGTTCTACTCGGCATCGACGGAGGCCGCCTTCCTGGCGGAATCCGCAGCGCTGTCAGCCATGTTCGATCGTGTCGAGAACGAATTGGCCGACCAGGCCGGACCGTGGTTCAGCGGCCAGCGCTTTTGCCTCGTCGACGCCGTCTACGGCCCGGTCTTCCGCTATCTCGACGCCTTCGACCGGATCGGCAATTTCGGCCTGCTGGACGGGAAGCTGCGGGTCCAGGCCTGGCGCAAGGCGTTGAGCGAACGCGCCTCGATCAAGGGTGCCGTGGCGCCGGACTATCCGCAGCGGCTGCGTCTATTCCTGCGTGCGAGAAATTCGTTTCTCTCGACCCTGATCCCGCCGGATGATCTGGCCAGTGCACCTCCTCTAGCCCGATCCGCCTGAACGGATCGATCAGCGTGCCGGCCACCATCGAGGCAAGCACGCTTGGCACTGGCGGGATTTTGGCGATGGTTGCCACCAGCCTGTCGCGGAAGAAGGGCAGCATCGTGCCGTCCGACTGGTAGAACGGCGTCAGCGCCAGCGACAGCAGCTGGAAGATTCGGACATGCCATCGCCGCGCCCGGGCGTAGCTTTCCAGCGCTGCCTCGACGTTGCCCGTTTGTGCCAAGGCATGGCTGAGTGCTGCCGCGTCGAGCAGCGCCATGTTGGCGCCTTGCCCGAGCTGCGGGCTGGTCGAATGCGCGGCATCGCCGATGACGGCCAGCCTGCGGCCGGCCGGCAGCTTCATCGTGTGGTGGCCGTAGCGCG
Source organism: Mesorhizobium sp. M0615 (assembly GCF_040320805.1). Taxonomy (NCBI): domain Bacteria; kingdom Pseudomonadati; phylum Pseudomonadota; class Alphaproteobacteria; order Hyphomicrobiales; family Phyllobacteriaceae; genus Mesorhizobium; species Mesorhizobium sp. M0615. Next base: position 342,366 of record NZ_JAMYQI010000005.1, read on the forward strand.
CCAGCAACAGCTGGTCGAAGCTGTCGATCTGACTGGTGAACGCCTCGCACTGTGGCCACAGCGAGACCAGTCTCGCCTTCCAGGCGTCGAGCCCTGCCGCGCGCACGTTTTCGGCATCCGCCGGCTTCAGGCTCCAGAAGAACGCCGCCATCTTTTCCCCGCCCGGCTCCGGTCGGCCGATCGGCAGGACGCCGATCATCACGCTGGCCTTGTCGTAGCGCTGCAGCAGCGCATTTTCGTCGAAGCCTTGGCGCCAGCCGAGCGAGGCCCAGAACGCGCCGTAAGTGAGCTGCCGCGGCTCGGCCGGATCGTTGAGGCACCGGCGCAGCTTCGAACGCGAGCCGCTGGCGTCGACGACGAGGTCGAACGGCCCTGCCCTGCGGCCCCCCACCGTTCGGCTCTTGTCGAAGATCAGGCTTGCCCGCTCACCGACGTCCAGCGCCTCGATCTCGACACCGGTTTCGATGGCGATGCCTTGGCGCTGCACGGCGCGGAACAACACGTTGAACAGCGCCGCCCGGTGCACCGCCAGCCCGAAGCGGCCGCCAGGCTGCGCGTCGTAGCGCACGGCGAGCACGGTGCGGCCGGTCGAGGCATCGGCGCCATGCAGACGCTCGATGCGGCTGCCGAGCGCCAGAATGTCGTCGAGCAGGCCGAGATCGGCAACCACGCTCAGCCCGGTCGGCTGCAGGATCAGTCCGGAGCCGACGGGCTTGGGCTCCTCGAAACGTTCGAAGATGGTGACGTTATGGCCCGCACGCTTGAGAAAGAGCGCGGTGGCGAGCCCCGCCGGGCCGGCGCCCGCAATCGCGATGTCTAGAGATTTTTCCATTGCCCGCCCAACCACTGGCGGGACAATCCTTCAGCGCCATTGTCAAATCAAGCCATTGCTGCATGGACCAAAATATCAGCCACCGGCGTCGAAGGCAGCGCGCGCCTTGCGCACCGCACCATGGTTGAGTTCGGCCCACAGGATCAGTTGATGCAAGGCGCCGAACATCGAACGGCCGAGATCGGTCAGGCTGTATTCGACGCTTGGCGGCTTGGTCGGGAACACTTCGCGATGAACAAAGCCGTCGCGCTGCAGATCGTGGAGCGTCTGGGTCAGCATGCGCTGCGAGATGTCGGGCACCAGGCGCCGCAACTCGCCGAAACGATAGGGCTGCTCGGCGAGCGCCGCCATCAGCAGCGAACTCCATTTGCCGTTCACACCCTGCATCACGTCGCGAACCGGGCAATCGGCAATGTTTGCGCCATCGCTGGTGGCTTTGAATATATTGAGCTTGGTTCTCAGATTGACGACCTTGCCGTCCATGGCTGCTGGTTCCCTGGCGGTGCCTACCTCCCTAAAAACTGCCTTCTTTACGGTGGCCGGTCAATTCTTATTTTAGTGCTGGTCTCTTTTTGAGACTGTCAGAAGCACCCGCCACCCGGCGCAATTTCAGGATCCCCCATGACCGCAACCCTTCTCGTCACCGGCGCTTCCGGCCAGCTTGGCCGCGGCGTCATCAACCACCTGCTGGACACATTAAAGGTCCCCGCAAACCGCATCATCGCCACCACCCGTACACCCGCCAACCTTGCCGATCTGGCGGCGCGCGGCGTCGTCGTCAGAGCCGCTGACTTCAACGACCCGCAATCGCTTGCCGAGGCCTTCGCGGGAGCCGACCGGGCACTCGTCATCTCGACCAACGAACTTGAGGTACAGGGGAAGCGGCGCGAGCAGCAGCTTGCGGCGGTGACGGCGGCCAAACAGGCTGGCGTCGGCCACCTGCTGTACACCTCGATGCCCAACCCCGAGCCTGGTTCGCCGGTTGTTTTCGCGCCCGACCACTACGACACCGAACAGGCGATCAAGGCGAGCGGCATCCCCTACACGATCTTCCGCAATGGCTGGTATAACGAGAACCTGTTCATGGCGTTGCCGCAGGTTCTGGCATCGGGTCAGTGGTACACCTCCGCCGGCGACGGCGCCATTTCCTACGGCACGCGCGACGATTTCGCGGCGGCGATCGCAGCGGGGCTCGCCTCGGACAGCAGCGAAAGCGCGACTTACACGCTGACCGGCCCCAGTGCGTATACGGCTGCCGAAGTGGCGGCGTTGGTCACCGAAGTCACCAGCAAGCCGATCCAGGTCATCCAGCTTTCCGACGAAGCCCTGACCGAGGGAATGAAGTCGGCCGGCCTGCCTGAACCCTTCGCAAAGGTGCTGGTGTCGTTCGACGCTGCCGCCCGCGCAGGTGACCTCGGCATGGTGACCGACGCGGTCGAAAAACTCTCCGGCCGAAAGTCGGTGCCGCTGAAGCAGTTTCTGGAGACGAACAAGGCTGCACTGGCCGGCTGAAAGCTGCCGTTGCGGGACGCCGAGCCCTTACGATTCGGCCTCCCGCACAATTACTTACGTCGCTTGACCAGTCCCAGCCGGATCAGGCTTTCGCCCGTGGCAATCAAAGCATCTTCGCGCGAGCGTGGCGCCCAGCCGAGCACGCGCACCGCCTTGGCGTTGGTGGCGTTCTTGATCTTGCCCAGTTCCGTTGCGAGCTGTGCCGCTTCCGGATTGAACAGCCCGATGATGCGCACCAGCCAATCGGGAAACTCCCGCGTCGAGACGCGCGACGCCGCCGGCCCGAGCCGCGTCTTCAGGGTCTGCGCGATCTCGCGCACCGTCATGAAATCGCCGGCGACAGCGAGGAACCGTTCGCCCTTGGCGGGGGGGTGGGTCATGGCGCGAACATGCAGATCCGCCACGTCGCGCGCGTCGACGACGCCGAAGGACAGGCGCGGCAGCCCAGGCACGGCGCCGTTCAGCATGCGCTGGACAAATTCGGTCGAGGTCGAATGGTCCGCGCCGAGCACCGGTCCAAAGATGCCAACGGGATTGACGACCGCAAGTTCCAGCGCGCCGCCCTGCTCGGCGATGAAATCCCAGGCCGCGCGCTCGGCGAGCGTCTTGGACTTCACATAGGCGCTGACCTTGCCTGCCGGATCGGTCCAGTTTTCCTCGTTGAAAGGCTGCCCATCCGCGCGCATCTTGCCATAGCCGACGGCCGCGAAGGATGAGGTGAGCACGACGCGCCTGACCCCGGTATCCCGCGCCGCCCGCAGCACGCGCAACGCGCCCTCGCGTGCCGGAAGGATCAGGTCATCCTCATGCGTGGGCACGCCGGGCGGAAAAGGTGATGCGACATGCAGCACGTAATCGCAGCCGGCCACCGCCGCCGGCCAGCCTGCGTCGGCCATCAGATCGGCATGGGCGAATGAAAGGGCGTCACCGGGCTCCGTGCCACCTGCCTTGAGCATGGCGAGCACATCGGCTTCGCGCCTGGCCGATCGCACGGAGGTGCGGACGCGGTAGCCGGCCTTCAACAGTTCGAGGATGCAGTGAGCGCCGAGGAAGCCGGACCCGCCGGTGACCAGCACCAATTCGCCGCTCATATTAGCCTCCTCGACGATTTATCCGTTCGAGACCCTCAGATCGCCACCTGCGTGCCGATCTCGACCACACGTCCGGTCGGGATCTGGAAATACTCCGTCGCATCGGCCGCCGAGCGGGCGAGCCCGATGAACAGCTTGTCCTGCCACACCGGCATGCCGGAATTGGGCGATGCCTTGAGCGAGCGCCGCGACAGGAAGAACGACGTCGTCATGATGTCGAACTTCCAGCCCTGCTTGCGGCAGATCGCCAGCGCGCGCGGAATGTTGGGCTGCTCCATATAGCCGAAGGTCAGCGTCACCCGCATGAACAACTCGTTGACTGTCTCCATCTTGACCCGCTCGCTGTCGGGCACCAGCGGCTGCGGTGCGGTGACCACCGACAGAATGACGTTCTGCTCGTGCAGCACCTTGTAGTGCTTCAGGCTGTGCATCAGCGCTGTCGGCGCGCTTTGCGGATCGCTGGTCAGGAACACGGCGGTGCCGGACACCAGCTGCGGCTTCTTCTTCAACAGATTGCCGGCGAGGAAATCGAGCGGGATTTCGTTGCGCCGGGTCTTGTCGAACAGATAGCGGCTGCCGCGCACCCAGGTCCACATCGCCAGAACGATGGTGAAGGCCACCGCAAGCGACGCCCAGCCGCCCTCGAACACCTTGACGATGTTGGAGGCAAAGAAGCCGATGTCGATGAACGCGAACACCGCCGTCATCGCCACCGCCACCCACAGCCGCCATTTCCAGATGCGCGTCATGACGACGAACAGCAGCACCGTCGTCACCAGCATGTTGCCGGTCACCGAGATGCCATAGGCGGAGGCCAGCTTGCTCGATTCGCCGAAACCGACGACCAGCAACATCACCGCCAACGCCAGCAAAACATTGACGCGGGGCATGTAGATCTGGCCCGACTGCCGTTCCGACGTGTGCAGGATTTCGAGGCGCGGCAGCATATTGAGCTGCACCGCCTGCCGGGTCAGCGAGAAGGCGCCGGAGATGACCGCCTGGCTGGCGATAACCGTCGCCGCGGTTGCCAATACCACCATCGGGATCAGCGTCCAGCCTTCGTTCATCTCGAAGAATGGATGGCCGACGTGACCGTTCTTCGCCAGCACGAAAGCGCCCTGCCCGGCATAGTTTAGCAGCAGGCAGGGAAACACGATGGCCAGCCAGGCGAGCACGATGGGCTTGCGGCCGAAATGGCCGAGATCGGCATAAAGCGCTTCGGCGCCGGTGACGGCGAGGAAGATGGCGCCGATGGTGACGAAGGCGACATCGGGCGAATTGATCAGGAAGGCGACGATGTAGTGCGGGCTGACCGCCCACAGGATTTCGGGATCGGCGATGATGTGGTTCAAGCCCGAAAGACCGATAGCCAGGAACCAGACCGCCGTGATCGGCCCGAAGATCAGCGCCACACCGCCGGTCCCGAAGCGCTGCACCGAAAACAGGATCGCAAGGATGACCAGCGTCAGCGGCACGACGTAGGGCTGGAAGGTCGGGGTAACGACATTCATGCCTTCAACCGCCGAAAGCACCGAGATTGCCGGCGTGATGACGGCGTCACCGAAGAACAATGACGCGCCGACAATACCGATGGCCAGGATGATCGCCGAGCGGGTCGGGAAACTGCCGCGCGCCAGTGCCATCAGCGACAGCACGCCGCCCTCGCCTCGGTTGTCGGCTCTGAGCACAAACATGATGTATTTGATGGTGACGATAATCGTCAACGACCAGATGATGAGGGACAGCACGCCCAGAATATCGCCGCGCTCGGCGATTTCGCCGCCGGAGGACGCAACAAGCGCTTCCCGGAAGGCGTAGATCGGGCTGGTGCCGATGTCGCCATAGACCACACCGAGCGCGCCCAGCATCAGAACTTTGGTGCTGTGCTGTTCGATTTCGGGATGGCTCGATTGTTCGACGGGTTCTGCCTCAATACCAGCATTGGTAAGGGCCATGGACGACACTCCGATAAGCGCGCGGTGCTCTACGCTTGCTGCGATGCAATATCAAGTGCCGTGACGGTAGGGCTACCATGTTCCCAGCGCAGGGCTTGCCCCGCAATGACCGGTGCGTGGCGTCAAAGGCTGCCGGAAACCTCAGATCGCCACCTGCGTGCCGATCTCGACCACACGTCCGGTCGGGATCTGGAAATACTCCGTCGCATCGGCCGCCGAGCGGGCGAGCCCGATGAACAGCTTGTCCTGCCACACCGGCATGCCGGAATTGGGCGATGCCTTGAGCGAGCGCCGCGACAGGAAGAACGACGTCGTCATGATGTCGAACTTCCAGCCCTGCTTGCGGCAGATCGCCAGCGCGCGCGGAATGTTGGGCTGCTCCATATAGCCGAAGGTCAGCGTCACCCGCATGAACAACTCGTTGACTGTCTCCATCTTGACCCGTTCGCTGTCGGGCACCAGCGGCTGCGGTGCGGTGACCACCGACAGAATGACGTTCTGCTCGTGCAGCACCTTGTAGTGCTTCAGGCTGTGCATCAGCGCTGTCGGCGCGCTTTGCGGATCGCTGGTCAGGAACACGGCGGTGCCGGATACCAGCTGCGGCTTCTTCTTCAACAGATTGCCGGCGAGGAAATCGAGCGGGATTTCGTTGCGCCGGGTCTTGTCGAACAGATAGCGGCTGCCGCGTATCCAGGTGGTCATGATCAGCCCCATGAGGCAGGCAACGGATATTGACACCCATCCGCCTTCCACGATCTTGACGACATTCGCCAGGAAGAAACCCATGTCGATGGTGCCGAACAGCAGCGCCAATGCCAGGGCGAGCCCAAGCTGCCATTTCCACAAATTGCGCATGACAACGAACAGCAGAATGGTTGTCATCAGCATCTCGCCGGTCACCGAAATTCCGTAAGCGGAAGCCAGCGAACTCGAGCTGCCGAAGCCGACAACCAGCAGCATCACTCCCAGGGCGATGAGCAGGTTGACGCGCGGCATATAAATCTGGCCGCTCTGCATTTCGGACGTGTGCTGCACCTCGATGCGGGGCAGCAGATTGAGTTGCACTGCCTGACGTGCCAGCGAAAAAGCACCCGAGATCACCGCCTGACTGGCGATCACGGTGGCGGCCGTTGCCAAGCCGACCATTGGCATCAGCGCCCAATCCGGCAACATCTCGAAGAATGGATTGGTCGGCCTGCCGCCATTCGCCAATACAAAGGCGCCCTGGCCGAAGTAGTTGAGCAGCAGGCAAGGAAACACCACGGAAAACCACGCGAGCACGATCGGCTTGCGCCCGAAATGTCCAAGGTCGACATAAAGCGCCTCGGCCCCCGTTACCGCCAGGAACACTGCACCAACGGTCACGAAAGCGGCGGTCGGCGTGCCGGCTAAGTAGGCGATCGCATAATACGGGTTGATCGCCAACAGCACCGAAGGATCATCCATCAGGTGGTAGAGCCCGGAAACGCCGATGGCCAGGAACCATAGCGCCGTCACCGGCCCGAATACTGCCGCCACCTTCCCCGTGCCGAAGCGCTGCACGGAGAACAGAAATGCCAGGATGACCAAGGTGATCGGAACGACATAGGCCTCCAGCGTCGGTGTCACCACTTCCAGGCCCTCAACTGCCGACAGCACGGAAATGGCCGGAGTTATGATAGCGTCTCCGAAAAAAAGCGACGCCCCGCAAAGTCCGATGCCGAGGATAAGCTTGGCGCCTTTTGGATAGGCGCTGCGCGCCAGCGCCATCAGGGACAGCGTGCCGCCCTCGCCCTTGTTGTCGGCGCGAAGCACGAAAGCGACGTATTTTATGGTGACGATAATCGTCAGCGCCCAGACGATCAGCGACAGCACGCCCAGGACATCTATACGCGTGTCGGTACCAGGCGAAGCGTGAAGCGCCTCGCGGAAGGCATAGATCGGGCTGGTGCCGATATCGCCATAGACGACGCCAAGCGCGCCCAGCATCAGAACTTTGGTGCTGTGCTGTTCAGTGTGGGAGTGGGTCGGTTGTTCGACGGGTTCAGCCTCGCTACCGATGCTGGAAAGAGCCATCGACTACTCCCCGATCACCGCGCGGTGCGCCTTGCTTGCTGTCATGCGATATCACCTTCGACACGAGCCTTCCACCGCTACCAACCGCAAGCCTTCAGAAACCGCCCCACCGTGCCGGCCATGCCATACTCCAACGCATCGGCTGTCAACCCGTGTCCGATAGACACTTCGGCCAATGCCGGAATGCGCTTTGCCAATGCCGGAAGGTTGTTCACCACCAGATCGTGCCCGGCATTGACCTGGAGCCCGGCGGCGAGTGCGGCATCCGCGGTTTTTCCCAATCTTTCCAGCTCCTTCCGCGCCTTGGCGGAATCGGAATGGTAGCTGCCGTAGGGCCCGGTATAGAGCTCGATGCGGTCGGCGCCGGTGTCGCGCGCGGCATTGACGCCGGTGGGATCCGGATCGGAAAACAGCGACACGCGGAAGCCCCCTTTTTTCAGACGCTTGACGATCGGGTTAAGGAACGCCGCCTCGGCGGCAAAGTTCCAGCCATGGTCTGATGTCGCCTGCGCCGGATCGTCGGGCACCAGCGTCACCTGCTCCGGCTGGTGCCTTTCCACAAGCGCCAGAAAATCCTCGGTCGGGTAGCCCTCGATGTTGAATTCCGCCTTGGGAAACTCGTCGTCGATAAGCGCCCGGATCTCGGGCAGGTCGGAATGCCTGGTGTGGCGCTCGTCGGGCCGCGGATGAACCGTCAGCCCGTGCGCGCCGGCCGCCAACGCCAGGCGGCCGAGCCCGGTGACGCTGGGCCACGGCAGGTTGCGGCGGTTGCGCAGCATGGCGATGGCGTTGAGATTGACCGAGAGTTTCGCGGGCATGGCGTGAGGTCCGGCTGTTTGTGCAGCGCATCTATACTGCCTTTGATGGGAACAGACAGGGGCTTTCGGGTGTTCCAGTGATGACATCTGCTCGCAAGGGGGAACCCAGCCAATGAATTTTCTCCAATCCGTGCCCGCGATCCGCCGCCTCGAAACCGACCGTGAGGACCTTTTCGCCATCGACGTCGTCGGCCATGTATCGGCCGCCGACGGCGAAAATCTGTTCGGATTGCTGGAGGCTGCCTACGCGCTGCACCCGAGGATCGACGTCTTGGTGCGGCTGGTCGACCATGAGGGCGTCGACTGGATCGATATGGACGACGAGACGCTGAAACAAGGTACGGTTCATGCGCTAGAGCATATCGCCCGGTGCGCGACGATCGGTGAGCCCGACTGGACAGCGGATGCGCGGAACTTCCTTCCGGCTTCGCCACCCATCGAGTTCAGGCACTTCGCGGCCGAGGATGAAGCGGATGCCTGGCAATGGCTGGGTGCGACGCCACTCAGCCCTGCTGCGCCGGCTGCTACCTGACGCCGGCTATCTAACGCCAGCTATCTAACAATCGTTAGCCGCTCTGCCGCCCGCGTTATGGCAGTATAGAGCCAGCGCTGGCGGGTTTCCTTGAACGCCCAGCTCTCGTCGAACAGCACGACATCGTTCCACTGCGAACCCTGCGCCTTGTGCACGGTCAGCGCGTAGCCATAGTCGAAATCGTCAAAGCGCTTCTTCTGCTGCCAGGGGATATCGGCGTCCGGATCCTCGAAAGCCGACTTGAGCAGCTTGATCTTGGCGACGCCGCGGTCGGGATCGTCCTCCTCGGGCGAGACCAGAAGGTTGATGCCCGGCTTCACCGTCTCGCGCGACGAGGTCATCACCTTCCACAGCGAACCGTTGAGCAGGCCCTTGGCGGGGTCGTTGCGCAGGCAGACCAGCTTGTCGCCGGCCTGCGGATAATCGGCATTGAAACCCTTCAGCTCGCGCAGGCGCTGATTGTAGCGGCGGCGTGTGCGGTTGGTGCCGACCAACACCTGGTCCGCCTTCAGCACCAGCTCCTGGGTGACGTCCTCCTTGCCGATGACCTGCGCGCTGCCGTAGTCGCCGCGCATGAACTCGCGGCCCTCGCGCACGTCGAGCGCCAGCTGGATGATCGGATTGTCGCGCGCCTGGCGGTGGATTTCGGTCAAGAGCACATCCGGCTCATGCTCGGTGAAAAAGCCGCCGCCCGAGATCGGCGGCAGCTGCGCCGGATCGCCAAGCACCAGGATCGGCGTGCCAAAACTCAGAAGGTCGCGGCCAAGCTGCTCGTCGACCATCGAGCATTCGTCGATGACCACCAGCTTCGCCCGTGAAATAGGGCTTTGGCGATTGAGCGAGAAGGTCGGCGACATCGAGGTCTTGCCGGTCACCTCGTCCGACACCGATTCCTCGCCCTTCGGCCGGTAGATCAACGAATGGATGGTGCGGGCATTGACCGCGCCCTTGGAACGCAGCACCTGCGCCGCCTTGCCGGTGAAGGCGGCGAACTGCACCTGCCCGTCGACATGCTCGGCAAAATAGCGCGCCAGCGTGGTCTTGCCGGTGCCGGCATAGCCGAACAGCCGGAAGACCTGCGGCCGGCCCTCTTTTAGCCAGCGCGCCACCGCCTTCAACGCCTCATCCTGTTGGGGAGAGAATTCCATCGATTCGACAGACCGGATTCGCGAGAGAAAGACAAGCTTGGTGCCAACCACCGTTTAAAACGATGGGATTGCCTCACCTTCAACGGGACAAACTAGCAGGCGCAAATGCGAACGTAAAGTGAACATGCAAGCGGATAACGAACGATTTGAATTCAGGCATTTGAACCTAGATCGGGCAATGCCACTATCACGGACATGATCGAGATGCAGATCGGCGCAGACACCTATAAGCGAGGATATTGATGAGGTCGTTCGCAGACAGGCTGATCGGAAAGTCGATAAAGAAGATCGAAATCGGCGAACCTGGTTATGGCATCGTTGTCTCCTTGTCGGATGACGCAGGGTTCGCGATATATACCGAGGTCACGGCCTGTCTGAGTGACGAAAATGCCAGAACCATAGAACGTGTTACCATCAGCGACGAGCAAGTGATCCTCCACTTGGGTGACAACGACTTCGTCGCCATTTCCAAAAACCGTGGCCGCTTCGCCGTCGTTGAGGCGTTTGTCTATGGGGACGACGAAGGCATGGTCGTCGAAAATTAGTTGTATCGGCCGCCAGATTTCAAACACCAACCACAGGCGGACTATATGTTCGCGCCGCCGCCGCTACCTCTGGTCGGCCCGGGATCGTTCTCCAACAAAATCGGCTTGCCGTGCGGAGTTGCATGCGCGGCGCGTTCCCAGGCGGCGGCGAGCGTGTCGACATCGTTTTTGCCGGCGACGCCCTTGGCCGCCAGCAGCGTTTCCAGCGCCGCCAGCCAATGCTCGTAATAATCGTGGCCATCGCTTGCGGCGCCCGGCTTCTTCACTTGCGCCGACAGCGCATCGGCCCATTCGCTCCACGAAAACAGGCCCTTGTCATGCAGCGCCACCGTCATGGCGAAGGCTTCGGCCTGCCAGGGTTCGGCGAATACCGGTTCGTCCAGACCCGCCGGCAGTGCACCTTCAGGCCGGCTCAAGATAGCTCTCCCAGGCGTCGATGGAGACGGTCAGCGTCGGGTCGGCGCCCTCGCCCCAGATTTCCGAGCCATCGAAGACCACGGTATAGACCCATTGCGGGTTTTCACCGTTGCCATGCGCGTTGCTGTCGGGGAACACAAAACCGTCACGCACGGCCTCGATAACTCCGTGCTTGCCGCGCGCATAACGCGGCAGCCTCGTGTGGGCGGTGGGATTGAAATTCCTTGTCTGCACCGGGTCGCCGGCCTTGAAGCGCGGCGCCGTCTCGACCGGCCGGTCGCAAGGTCCTCCCTTGGCCAGTACCGCCGGCACGTTTTCGGCCTTCAACACCCTTTTGGGCGTCGCCGCCGGATCGACCGCCCGACCCTCCGTCAGATCGCGCTCGCTGACGAAGCCATGGCGCTTCAGCAGCACCTCGAGCGCTTTGATCCAGATCTGGTAGTAGCTCGACGAATAATACACGGCCGGATGCAGCGATTCCCTGGCGTGTCGGCTCTCGTCGATGTTCCACGCGCCCATGGCGCCGGCAGTCAGCGTGACGCCGAGCGCCCGCCTCTCCCAATCCGCATGAAAATACGGTTCGTCCTTTTCGGGCGCGACCGGCCCGAAACCCATCTGCCCACCGAGATCCTGCGGCCCGTTCATGCCGGTACCTTCTTTGTCCCGGGTTCTTTGGCCACCGCCGTGCCGATCATGGCATCGCGGCTGACCAGTTCGGCGAGTTGGTCCTCGCTCCAGCCTTCGGTACCGTCAGGCCGCATCGGCACCACGAGATAGCGCAGTTCGGCGGTGGAATCCCAGACGCGGATCTTTTTCTCCGCCGGCAAGGTCAGCCCGAACTCCTCCAGCACGCCGCGCGGATCGATAACCGCCCGCGAGCGATAGGGCGGCGCCTTGTACCAGACCGGCGGCAGCCCGAGCACCGACCACGGATAGCAGGAGCACAGCGTGCAGACGACGAGGTTGTGCGTCTCGTCCCTGTTGAACACCGCCTGCATGTGCTCGCCCTGGCGGCCGCTATAGCTCAGCGAAGCGATCGCTCCCGTCGCGTCGCGCTTCAGCCACTCGGCAAAGGCCGGATCGCTCCAGGCTTTCGCCACCACCCTGGCGCCGTTGCGCGGCCCGATCTTGGTCTCATAGGTGTCGACGATGACGTCGATTGCGGCCGGATCGATCAGGCCTTTTTCGGTGAGGATGGTCTCCAGCGCGCGCACGCGCGCCGCAAACGGGTCGAGCTCATTGTCGTGGTCATGATCATGGGACATGACCTCAGATTAGGATCGGCGGCACGCGGCCGCAAGCATGACAGCTTGGGCCACGGGCTATCGCCTATTCGGCGGCGGCCTTTTGCGGCTCGAGCCGATCCTCGGGACCGAACAGCGAGGCCTGCTCGCCGCTCTCGACCGCATGCAGCTCCGGCCTGTTCTTTTTCGAAGAGAAGAAGCTCACCAGCCAGCCAGAGAAATTCTCGAAATAGACATAGATGACAGGGGTGACGAACAGCGTCAGCGCCTGGGAAGCGAGCAGCCCGCCGACGACCGCGACACCGAGCGGCTGGCGCAGCTCAGCACTGGCGCCGGTGCCGAGCGCGATCGGGAACGTGCCCATCAGCGCCGCCAACGTCGTCATCATGATCGGCCTGAAACGCATCAGGCACGCCTTGTGTATGGACTCCTTGGCCGACATGCCTTCTCGTCGCAGCTCCAGCGCGACGTCGACCATCATGATGCCGTTCTTCTTGACGATGCCGATCAGCATCAGGATGCCGATCACCGCGATCACCGACAGGTCCATGCCGGCAAAGCGTAGCGCGACCACGGCGCCCAGCACCGCCGAAGGCAGGCCGGTCAGGATGGTCAGCGGATGGATAAAGCTCTCATAGAGGATGCCGAGTACGATATAGATGGTCAGAATGGCGCCGCCGATCAGCAGGCCCTGATTGGCCAGCGAATCCTGGAAGGTTTTCGCCGTGCCGGCGAAACTGGTCGAGATCGCCGGCGGCATGCCGATCTGCTCTTTCAGCGCATTGATGCGGGTCACGCTGTCGCCCAGCGCCACGCCTTGCGGCAGATTGTAGGAGATGGTCACCGCCGGCAGCTGGCCAAGCTGGTTGACGGTCAGCGCGCCGGCGGTGCGGTCGACGCGGGCAAAGGCGCCGAGCGGCACCAGGCTCCCGCTTGCCGTGCGCACCTGGATGGCCAGCATGCGTTCCGGCGACCACTCGATCTTGGGATCGAGTTCCATGATGACTTCGTAGCTGTCGGCCGAACCGAAGATGGTCGAGACCTGCTCGGTGCCGAAGCCGCCATAGAGGCTGGAGCGCAGCGTATCGGTGTCGATGCCGAGCGATGCCGCTTTGTCGCGGTCGACGACCAGCGTCGCCTGCAGGGAATTGTTCTGCAGATCGTCGGTAACGTCGGTGAAATTGGCATGATCCGCCGCCATCGCATCGTTGAGCTTTTGCGCCCATGTGTCGGTCAGGCCGGTATCGAGGCCCTGAACGACGAGCTGGTAGGCGCTGGCGGATGACCGTGCGCCAAGCCGCAGGTTCTGCACCGGCTGCATATAGGCATCGATCCCCGGCACAGTGGCCAGTTGCCGCCGCAGATCCGACAGCACCTTGTCGATGTCGGGGCGCTGGCTCTTGTCCTTCAGCTGCACATAGAGCTGGCCCTGGTTCAGCGCATTGTTGCCGCCGCCGGCTGACCAGGCGACATGCGAGACATAGGGCGAATGCGAGAAGACACTTGCCGCCTGGTTCTGCAGCTTGACCATGGCGTCGTAGGAGATGTCCTGCCTGGCGATCGTCGTCACCGAGATCTGGCCGATATCCTCTTGCGGGAAAAAGCCTTTCGGCGAGACCTCGATCAGCCAGACCGACCCTGCCGCCGTGCCGGCGAAGACGAGGAACACCAGAAAAGTGTGGCGCAGGCAGAAGGTCAAAAGCCGGTCATAGCCGCGGGTGACGATATCGTGCTTGTGACCGGGGGCATGCTTGTCGCGATCGGCCTTGGTCACCGACAGCAAGCGCGAACACAGCATCGGCGTCAGTGTCAGCGACACGAACATCGAAGCCAGGATGGCGACCGTCACCACGACGGCGAATTCGTTGAAGATGCGGCCTATGACGCCGCCCATCAAAAGCACGGGGATGAACACCGCCACCAGCGAGATCGAGATCGAGATGATGGTGAAGCCGATCTCGCGCGCGCCTTTCAGCGAGGCATCGAAGGCCGAGAGACCGTCCTCCTCCATGTGGCGAAAGATGTTTTCCAGCATGACGATGGCGTCGTCGACGACGAGGCCGACTGCGAGCGTCAGTCCCATCAGCGAGATGTTGTCGATGGAGAAGCCGAACAGGAACATGGCGCCGAGCGTCGCGATCAACGAGATCGGCACCGCCACGGCCGGAATGATGGTTGCAGTCACCCGGCGCAGGAAGACGAAGATCACCATCACCACCAAAGCGATGGTCAGAAGCAGCGTGAACTGGACGTCGTCGACGGCCTGGCGGATCGAGGTCGAACGGTCGTTGAGCAGCTTGATGTCGGCGGCGGCCGGCATTTGGTCCTTGAACGACGGCAGCATCGCCTTGACCTTGTCGACGACGTCGACCGTGTTGGCGTCGGGCTGGCGCTGCACCGCCAGGATGATGGCGCGCGTGCCGTCATACCAGCTTGCAGTCGTCGTGGTCTCGACCGAGTCGATGACGCGCGTCACCTCGCCCAGCCGCACCGGATGGCCGTTCTTGGTGGCGATGATGAGGTTGGAGAACCCGGCGGCATCGGTGAGCTGCGTATTGGCCGTGATGGTCAGCTGCTGCTTGTCGTTCTGCAAGACGCCGAGCGGCGTGTTGGAGTTGGCCGACGCGATTGCCGTCTGCAGCTGGTCGATCGAAATGCCGCGCGCCGCCAGCGCCGTCGGGTCGATCTGCACGCGCACCGCATATTTCTGCTGGCCGAAGATCGACACCTGCGCAACGCCGTCGATGGTCGACAGCGAGGGCGAGATGACGTTTTCGGCGAAGGCGTCGAGGTCGGTGAGCGGAACCGTGTCGCTGACCAGCGACATCAGAAGGATCGGCGCGTCGGCCGGATTGACCTTGCGATAGCTCGGCGGCGCTGTCATCTCGGGCGGCAGTTGCCGCTGCGTGCGTGCGATCGCCGCCTGCACGTCGGCGGCCGCCGCGTCGATATCCCGGTTGAGCACGAACTGGATGGCAATGGACGTGCGTCCCAGCGAATTGCTGGTCGAGATGGAATCGATGCCGGCAATGGTGGCGAACTGCTTGATCAGCGGCGTCGCCACCGAAGTGGCCATGGTTTCGGGTGACGCGCCGGCCAGGTTGGCCGAGACATTGACGACCGGGAATTCGGCGCTCGGCAGCGCCGCCACCGGCAGGAACTTGTAGGCAAACAGCCCGCCCAGCACGAGGGCGAACGACATCAGCAGCGTCGCGACAGGCCTTCTTATGCAGAATTCTGAGATCATTGGGCAGCTCCGCCGGCTTTGTCGGCTTCCGCCAACTTGGGCGCTGCCTGACCGCCGGCAGTTGCCTTGCCTTCATGCACGCTGGCGCCGTCCTTCAGCCTGGTTTGGCCCTCGACGACAACCTTCTCGCCTGACTTGACGCCCTCGCTGATGGCGCTGTTTTCGCCTTCGGTCAGCGCCACCTGCACAGGCCGCATCTCGACCGTGTTGTCCGGCTTGACGACATAGACGAACGGCCCCTTCTGGCTGGGCTGGATCGCGACCGTCGGGATGGATGGCATCTGCGGCATGATGCCGGCGTCGAGCACGACATTCACATATTGGCCGGGCCACAGTGAAAGATCGGCATTGGGAATGCTCGCCCGGGTCGCGATGGTGCCGGATGCGGTGTCGACGCTGGAATCGACGAAGTCGAGCGTGCCCTTGCCGATCGGCGTCGGATCGCCATCCTTGGTCAGCGTCACCGCGCCTTGCTGCGGGTTGGCCAGCGCCTTGTGCAGCAGCGCCAGGTTACTCTCCGGCAGGTTGAAGTTGACTTGCAGCGGATCCATCTCGGTGATCGTCACCAGCGGCGTGGCCGTGCTCGAGTTGCCGTTGCTCAAGGTGACGAGGTCACCGACCGAAACGTTGACCGCGCCCAGCCGGCCGGCAATCGGCGCCTTGATGCTGGCAAAGCCGAGCTGGACATTGTCGGCGTCGATCGTCGCCTTGTCGGCATCGACCGTCGCCGCGGCAACCTTTTGCGCCGCCACCGCCTGATCGTAAGTCTGCTGCGTGCCGGCCTGCTTGGCGACGAGATCCTTGGCGCGCTGAAGGTCGGAGCCCGAACTGGTTAGCAGCGCCTGGTCCTTGGCGAGCGTCGCCTGATCCTTGGCAAGCTGCGCCTTGAGCGCCCTGTCGTCGAGCGAGAACAGCAGGTCGCCGGCCTTCACCATCTGGCCGTCCCTGACGTCGATCGATACGATCTGGCTGGACACGCGGGCGTTGATGTTGACCACGGCCGGCGACGACACGAAGCCGATGGCGTAACGGCGGATCGGAAAATCGGCCGTTGTCGCGGTGGCCGAGACGATCGAGGCCGAACGGGCGGCATTGCCGCCGGCGCCGGATTTGCCCCCTGCCTTGTCGGCCGAAGCCTTGTCCGATCCAGCCGGCTTGTCCGCTGCTGCCGTCTGACTGGCGCCCGGCAGCATCTGCTGCATACTGCTCATCGCCGCCGGCGAAAAATAGACCCATGCCGCGGCGACACAGGCCGCCACCACCACCGCCAGAACGACTTTTCCGCGCATCGACTAAAAGCCCTATGATCCGACACGCCGAACCCGGTGGTCTCATTCTACCCAATCACGGCGCCTTGCCGCGATCTCGCCGAAGTAGATAGGACGCACATTTGTCGGAAAAGGGCCAAAACACGGCATTACGAAGATTTAATGTGCACTGCACAATGACTATGCAGCCGGCTCAGCAGTCGGAAAACCAGCCAGGATGCGGTTGAGATTTCAGGCCGGATGCGTCTATTTCAGCATCGGCCAGAGCGTCGCCGCCAAGAGCACGCCCATGGCGATGTTGAACCATTTCAGCCGCACCGGATCCGACAGGAATCCGCGCAGCGCCGTGCCGAAGCCGGCCCACACCGAGACGCTCGGCAGGTTGACGACGGTGAAGGCGATCGCGATCAGCGCCACCGACAGGAACGGGTGGTCCGGATTGGAGTAGACGGCCATGGCGGTGATCGCCATCACCCAGGCTTTCGCATTGACCCACTGGAATGCGGCTGCCTCGACGAAGCGCATCGGCCGTGCCTCCGTCTCACCCTTGCTGGACAGCGAGCGCGACATGGCGATCTTCCAGGCGAGATAGAGCAGATAGGCAGCGCCGGCGATCTTCAATCCGGTGTGCAAGGCCGGAAACGCTGTCAGCACCGCGCCCAGGCCAAAGCCGACGGCAAGCAACAGCACCAGAAAACCCATGCTGATGCCCAGCATATGCGGAATGGTTCTGACGAGGCCGAAATTCACGCCCGACGCCAAGAGCATGAGGTTGTTCGGCCCCGGCGTGATCGAGGTCACGAAGGCGTAGACCAAAAGTGCAAGGAAAGCGTCGAGGGTCATGACGGCTCACAAAGGTCAGCAATGCTGACTTAAATCGACAGGGCGCCGGACGCAACCTCATTCCATTGGTCCAAAGCGCCCCGCCGCGCGCATGAAGGCCTACATCCCCTGCGGGCCCCGGTTCATCGCCGCCACGCCGGTGCGGCAGATCTCGACCAGGCCGAGCGGCTTCATGATGGCGATGAACTGGTCGAGCTTCGAACCCTTGCCGGTAATCTCGAAGATGAAGTGCTCGGTGTTGGCGTCGATGACCGACGCGCGAAAAGCATCCGCCAGACGCAGCGCCTCGACGCGGGCTTCGCCAGTGCCGGCGACCTTGACCAGCGCCAGCTCGCGTTCCAGCGGCCGCTCCTGGCCGAACTCGTGCGAGCGCACGGTGAGATCGACGACGCGGTGCACCGGCACGATGCGCTCGAGCTGATGCTTGATCTGCTCCAGCACATGCGGCGTGCCGCGCGTCACGATGGTGATGCGTGACAGGTGCTTCTCGTGTTCGGTCTCGGAGACGGTGAGGCTCTCGATGTTATAACCGCGGCCGGAAAACAGGCCGATGACCCGGGCAAGCACGCCGGGCTCATTGTCGACCAGAACGGAGAGCGTGTGGTTCTCCGGCTTTTCCGTTTCCTTGGCGATGAAATAGGCGGAGCCGGTCGGTTGAAGCTGTGCGTTCATGACATGAATCTCGATTTCAGACTTTGAGCTAATTCTCTGTTTGCGCACGGCTTCTCGCGACAGCCCTGCCCCGGCTTGGACCTAGACCAGTTCCCTGCCCTTGGCGTCGATGGCGTTGGCCACGGCTTCGTCGGTCGCCTCGTCGGGCAGGAGCATTTCATTATGCGCCTTGCCCGACGGGATCATCGGGAAGCAGTTGGCGAGCGTCGCCACCCGGCAATCGAACAGCACCGGCTTCTTCACCGCGATCATCTCCTTGATCGCATCGTCCAACTCGTCCGGCTTCTCGCAACGAATGCCATGGCCGCCATAGGCGTCAGCCAGCTTGACGAAGTCGGGCATCGCTTCGGTATAGGAATGCGACAGGCGGTTGCCGTGCAGCAGCTGCTGCCACTGACGCACCATGCCCATATACTGGTTGTTGAGGATGAAGATCTTGATCGGCGCATTGTGCTGCACCGCCGCGCTCATCTCCTGCATCGTCATCTGCACCGAGGCGTCGCCTGCGATGTCGATGACCAGCGCGTCCGGGTGCGCGATCTGCACGCCGAGCGCAGCCGGCAGACCGTAGCCCATCGTGCCCAACCCGCCCGACGTCATCCAGCGGTTCGGCTTCTCGAAATGATAGTGCTGCGCCGCCCACATCTGGTGCTGGCCGACCTCGGTGGTGATGTAGGTGTCCATGTCCTTGGTCAGCTCGTAGAGCCGCTGGATGGCATATTGCGGCATGATCACATCGTGGTTCATCTTGAACGCGAGCGAGTCACGCGCGCGCCATTTGGCGATCTGCTCCCACCAGGGATGGAGCGCCTTCTTGTCGGCCTTGGCGCTCGCCCGCCACAGCCGCACCATGTCCTCCAGCACCCGGCCGACATCGCCGATGATGGGCACTTCCGTGTGCACGTTCTTGTTGATCGACGATGGATCGATGTCGATGTGGATCTTCTTCGAGTTGGGCGAGAAGGCGGTCAGCCGTCCGGTGATGCGGTCGTCGAAGCGCGCGCCGATGCAGATCATCACGTCGCAATCATGCATCGCCATATTGGCTTCATAAGTGCCGTGCATGCCCAGCATGCCCATCCAGTTCTTGCCCGATGCCGGATACGCGCCGAGGCCCATCAGCGTCGAGGTGATCGGGAAGCCGGTGAGGTCGACCAGTTCGCGCAGCAGATGGCTGGCCTCCGGACCGGAGTTGATGACGCCGCCGCCCGAATAGATGATCGGCTTCTTGGCGCCGGCCATCAGTTCGACGGCGGCCTTGATCTTTTCCAGGTCGCCCTGGACCTTCGGCTGGTAGCTGGTGCGCGGCGCCGCCTGCGGCGGCACATAGATGCCTTTGGCGAACTGCACATCCTTCGGAATGTCGACCACCACCGGGCCGGGGCGGCCGGTCGTCGCGACATGGAAGGCCTCATGGATGGTGGCGGCCAATTCGTTGACGTCCTTCACCAGCCAGTTGTGCTTGGTGCAGGGGCGCGTGATGCCGACCGTGTCGCACTCCTGGAACGCGTCGGAGCCGATCAGCGAAGTCGGCACCTGCCCGGTCAGGCAGACCAGCGGGATCGAATCCATCAGCGCATCCTGCAGCGGCGTCACCGCATTGGTGGCGCCCGGGCCGGAGGTCACCAGCATGACGCCGGCCTTGCCGGTCGAGCGGGCATAGCCTTCGGCCGCATGCCCTGCGCCTTGCTCGTGGCGGACGAGGATGTGCTCGACCTCGTCCTGCTGGAAGATTTCGTCATAGATCGGAAGCACCGCGCCGCCGGGATAACCGAAGACATGCTTGACGCCATTGTCCTTCAGCGCCTGCACCACCATTTCGGCGCCAGTCATTTCCCTGTTTGGCATTTCGCGCCGTTCGTTCTGTCCGTTGCTCATCGGTCTGGTCCCGTACTTCTAGCCATGAGGCGATTGCTGGTCGTTTAGTCGTGTTTCGGGCAATAAAAAAGGCCCCCGATGGGAGCCTGTGTGTTGCGCATGGGAGGTTTTCGCCCGGCGGTTACACCGCCTTGCCCACGCGCTTTCCTACGAGAATGAGTGCCTTTTTCATCGTGGCGGACACTACGAGGGTGAAAGGCAGGGTGTCAACGGGAAAAACGCGCGATGCGAAAGACAAAGCAAGTGGCCCGCCGCCTCTGGTCGGCGGGCCACCGCGGCGCATACGATACCCCTCAATCGCACCGCGCCGGGAACAAGAGTCACTGCCGTGTCACGTCAGGATCAGCACGATCTTGTACGTATCCGGGTCGACGATGACGATGCGCCCGTCGGCCAGCACGAAGTACTCATAGGATTCGTAGGCCGGGACGATCTTGACAATGCGCGCCGGCAGACGGTGCAGGCGCACTTTGTGCCGCGGCACCTCGATGCCGACCGAAATGTCGAAGTCGACGTTCTTCACCGGCTCAACCCTGGTCTCGTGGATGATCTGCGTGACCTGCGTCTTCTGCTCGACGGTCACGTTGTTGATCGAGGCCGTATTGCCCTGGTCGGTCTG
Source organism: Mesorhizobium sp. M0615 (assembly GCF_040320805.1). NCBI lineage: Bacteria > Pseudomonadati > Pseudomonadota > Alphaproteobacteria > Hyphomicrobiales > Phyllobacteriaceae > Mesorhizobium > Mesorhizobium sp. M0615. The sequence continues at coordinate 363,042 of NZ_JAMYQI010000005.1, forward strand.
AACGTTTGTGTTGCCCTGAGCGTTCTGCTCGGTGGTGGTCCCGGCCTTGCCCTGGGCCTGCTGGTCCGTGCTGGTGCCGGTCTGGCCCTGAGCGTTCTGCTCGGTGCTGGTCCCGGCTTTGCCCTGAGCCTGCTTCTCGGTGCTGGTGCCGGTCTGGCCCTGAGCGTTCTGCTCGGTGCTGGTCCCGGCCTTGCCTTGGGCCTGTTCATCCGTCTTGAGCTTGGCCTTGCCCTGAGCCTGCTTCTCGGTGCTGGTGCCGGTCTGGCCCTGAGCATTCTGCTCGGTGCTGGTCCCGGCCTTGCCCTGGGCCTGTTCATCCGTCTTGAGCTTGGCCTTGCCCTGAGCCTGCTGATCGGTCGTGGCGCCGGCCTGACCCTGAGCATTCTGCTCGGTACTGGTCCCGGCCTTGCCCTGTGCCTGTTCATCCGTCTTGAGCTTGGCTTTGCCCTGAGCCTGCTGATCGGTCGTGGCGCCAGCCTGGCCCTGTGCATTCTGATCGGTCTGTGACTTCATCTTGCCTTGCGCCTGTTCTCCGGCCTTGCCGCCCTTCTGGCAATCGGCCGCGCCGGCGGCGCAGTTGTCGCCACCGCTCGGCTGCACGGCCTGGGTCTGGGCGATCGCGGCGCCGCACCCGACGCCAAGCGCAATCATGCTCGTGATCAACACATGTTTCATCTGCTTTCTCCTTAAAGAGTCGGTCCCTCAGCCTAGCCAACTCTGCCAAAAATACTTTGTTCCACATTTTGTGAATAAAATCGGGCTTCTAAGAAGACCAATGAATGTTGGCAGTAATTTTGCAACAATCACCTACAAATTGCATCAAACAATTAATGCAACGCAACATTTTATTTTCTCCTGAGCTTGCGATCCCATAGCGATGACACCAGCATCACAAGCTTAGAAGTACTCCCGTCGTCACGACCAGGATGGCTACCCCGAAAACAGGCAAGAGCAACCATCGTGCCTGATGGACGCTGTTGTCCATTAACGCCTCCCACAAGTGCTGATCTCAACGATGCCGAGAACCCTGTGTTCCGCCCTGAGGAGGCTCTAGGACCTCTACAGCCTGGCACCAGACTTTGGTCCCTCCCCCTATCGTCCATTGGCCCGATGACGCCCGGACCGAAGCCCCACGCGGGAACGCAGCCGCGAAAAGCCCGTTCGGCTCCCGGTGTGCATCAACCTCATCAACACCACCCGTATCGGAATCGAGCTCGCGCAAGATGCATGAGCGTTGCTCGCATGAAGGAGAGAATCATGACGACCATGTACCAGTCGACCGCAATTGCCGGATTCTTGCTGCTCGCGAGCGCGGGCGTAGTTGCCGCTCAAGACGTCATCATCGCGCCGGAGCAGGAAACGGTTGTGCGCGAATACGTGAAAAAGCAGCCCCTTGCGTCGGTGAAGATTCCAGGTGTCGAATTGAACGTGGGGACCGCCATTCCCGACACGGTGGAACTGCATGAAGTGCCGAGCGTCAAGTATCGCTACGTTGTGGTCGACGGGCGAACCGTGCTGGTCGACCCCGGCACGCGGAAGATCGTCAAGATCATACAGTAACGCTGATCCCACCGCCGTTCCCCGCGGGTGGCGGTGGGATCATGCCCTGAAATTGCGGTTTCCCCGGCATTCAACCTAGCGCTTGCTCGCACCATCGACCGTTCTAGATGTAGGATGGCTTAGGCATTTTGGCACGGCCAAAGTCGCGGGGTCGGTTGAGACGTGCGCTACATTGATAGTCTCTATCAAAACTGGAACAGGCTATCGTTGGCTTGGCAGTTCATCATAGTCGGAAGCATTGGGCTGCTGTCGCTGATGCTGGTCGTCGGCCTATGGGTCACCTCGCAAATACGAGATGGAGTGATCCGCAACTCTGCAAGCACGACCGCGCTTTACGTCGACAGTGTCATCGCGCCAATCCTGCCGGATATGCGCAAAAGCCAGCAGCTCAGCGACACCGTTAAACGGGCACTCGATGAAACCCTGGACCAGGGTGCTCTCGGAAAAAAACTGGCGTCGTTCGTGCTTTGGCGGCGTGATGGCAAGGTGCTGTACGCCAAAGACGCGGCTCTTATTGGCCAGACCTTCGAGCCAAATGCGAACTTGCTGCATGCGTTCGGCGGAAACGTGGTGGCGCAATTCAATGATCTGGACGAAAATGAAAGGAAGGAACGGACGAGCCCCACCGCCTCGCTGCTCGAGATCTACAATCCGGTTCGAGAGCCGTGGTCGGGCGATGTTGTGGCCGTTTCCGAGTTCTACGAGATAGCCGACGATCTTCAGGGCACTTTAAACTCGGCACTATGGTCGAGCTGGCTGCTCGTGGCTGGCGCGACCGCGGTCGCCTTGGCGATGCTCTCGGGAATCGTGCTTCGCGGCAGCAGCACTATCGAAACGCAGCGTTCAGCGCTTGAGACACAAGTGGCGGAACTTCAGTTGCTTTTGGAGCAGAATTCCGCCTTGCGGGAGCGCGTCCAGCAGGCGTCGCGCCGCGCAACGGCAATCAACGAGCGTTACTTGCGCCGCATTGGGTCTGATTTGCATGACGGTCCAGCTCAGCTCGTCGCACTGGCTGCGCTGCGCATGGACAGCCCTTTGCTGCTCGATCCCGCCGCATCCCCAAGCCACCGCAAGACCGAGATCGCCGATATCCATCATACGTTGGACGAGGCGATGCGGGAGATCCGCGCCATCTGCACCGGCCTCGTGCTGCCACAGATCGAAGCTTCGACAGTCGCGGAGATATTGCGGCTTGCGGTTGCCGAACATGAACGCCGGACGGCCTCCTCCGTATCGCTTTCACTGCCACCTCGCCTGCCCGACCTGGGGACGTCCGAGAAGATAAGCATCTTTCGCTTCGCGCAGGAGGGGCTGAACAATGCCTGGCGACACGGTCTGGGCAAGGGGCAGGCTGTCAAGGCGAGAGTGACGCAGGGCAAGCTCCTCATTCAAGTGCTTGATCACGGCCCTGGATTCCAGTCGGGATCGTGTGAAGGACTTGGACTCGCCGGCATGAGGGAACGTATCGAAAGTATCGGAGGTCACTTCGAGACGTTTTCGAGCCCCAGGGGGACCCGGCTGACCATAACGCTCAACATCGAGGACCAGAAATGACCGCTCCCATAAGGATTGCCATTGTTGATGATCATCCGCTGTTTCGCGAGGGTGTGGCTCGCAGCCTCGCCGAAATCGGCGGCTTCGAAGTCGTTGGTGCGGGCGAAACCGCGGCGGATGCCGAACAGCTTGCGGCCTTGGCAAATCCCGACATATTGCTGCTCGACATCAGTTTGCCGGGAGGGGGTCTGGCGGCAGCGGAAAATATTCTTGCAACTCAGCCTGACTGCAAGATCGTCATGCTCACCGTCTCGGAGGCGAACGCCGATTTGGCGACGGCGCTCAGGCTGGGCGTACGCGGATATGTGCTGAAAGGGATTGGGGCGGCATCGCTGGCCGAGGTGCTGACTTATATAGCCGCAGGAAAAAAATATGTTTCGCCGACCCTGTCAGCGCAGCTTTTGAATGAACTGATACGGCCGGAAAAGCGCACCACCGATCTCGTTGCCAATCTCTCGGGACGCGAGCTTGGGATAATCTCCTTGGTAGGCGAAGGACTGAGCAATAAAGAAGTCGCCAAACGTCTCAACCTGCAGGAGAAAACGGTAAAACACCACATGACTCGGATATTTCAAAAGCTAAAGGTGCGAAACCGCACCGAAGCAGCCATTCTTATGCACGCGCCCAAAACGGGTCTTGTATAGGGAGATCGGGGCTTGTCTGAAGGTCGGATGCTGGTTGGCGAACCAGCAGTCACAGCCCTTTCAGACGAGCAATGTCGGAGGCCCTTACGGCGCGTTCGACAATTGTCCTTCCAAGCGGATCCTTCATAGTGAAGCGGCCGGCCTCGATGCTTTCGCTGAATCCATCGCGATGCACGACCTGGATTTTGGAGCCCTGTACCGTCACCGTGTCGCCAGCGGCATTGACTTGGCTACTCGGAGCTTGGCTACCGGGGGCGTTGTCGCCGGCACCATTTTTTCCCTTTCCGTTGGCGTTGCCATTCCCGGCGTTGCCGCCTGAGCCATTACCATTACCACTACCGTTACCACCACCGTTACCATTGCCATTGTTTCCGCTCTTGGCGCTGGCAGCGGCGAATTCGATCTTGTAGCCGTCGACATGGCTCAACCGCAGACCAAGCACCGGCATCGTCACCGCAACCGCCGCGAATACGCGCAAGCTAAAGTACGCCCAGCGACGCACGGATGAAAACAGGGGCTGCCTTTCTCCATTCATGCCACCATCACATCATGATGTGTCACGGTATTCAAGAATGAACAGCCCAAAATTGCGGCTTACAAACGCTGAGGAAACTCTCCTTTCGTGCTTTCAGCTCGATTCTCAGACCTTCGTCTGAGTCAAATATACACCGAAGTCTGACCTACTGATCTTGGCCGCGCCGACGGATGTCGCAATAAAATCCGCGGTGACAAGGCTCGTCACCGGTAGGGATCGGCAGCGAGGCGCGAGCGCCTGCGGCACGCAGACGCTTGCGGCAGGTCTCCGGCATACGGTTAGCGCATGCTCGCCGTCGAAGCGGTAGCACATGCCGGTCCTTCTCCGGATTATGATCAGGCGCGATTGGCGAAGTCGCGGACAACCCGTTGCAGCAGCGGCATGTAGTCGCGAAATGCCCGGGTCTTCATGTTGGCGATCTTGCCGGCCTCGTCCCAGATGCGGACCCGAACCGCTTCCTCGTGGAACGGGTTCTTGCGGAACTCGGCCACCTCTTCGGCGTTCATCGGCCCGCCTTGCAGCGACAGCGTGTGGACCGAGGCCTGCGACAGCCTGCCGAAATAGGTCGGGTCGGTAGCGCAGAGGTAGCGCTTGGCCGCGACATGCAGCCTGATGCATTCGACGATCACCGGTGGAAAGAACGGCGCCAGCACCTCGCCGCCGGCTTCGTCATGATGCTTGTCCTCGACGTCGTCGGGCGAATAGGTGCCGAACTCGCTGGTGTAGTGGCCGATATCGTGCAGCAGTGCTGCCGCCACCAGCACATCGGGCGCGCCGTCCTTTTCGGCGAACCAGGCGCCCTGCAACATGTGCTCCGACATGGTGACGGGTTCGCCGAGATAGGATTCCGCCCCTCGGCGTTCGAAAATATCGGCGATGAATTCGACGATGTTGCCCGCGTTCAAATCCTGGCCGCTCATTCCGCAGCCTCCTTGAAGCTGTGTTCGATCGCCGACAGCGTCGACAAAAGGCCATCCTTGTCGGCGTAGCAGCCCTGCAGCCAGCGCTTGCCGGTGCCGGAGAACGCCTTGCGGGCATGCATGACGCGGGTGTTGTCGACGATGAAGGCCTCGCCCGCCTCGAGCCTGAAGGTGACTTCGAAGGAAGGATCCTCGATCAGTTCGGCAAACCGGCGATAGGCGGCGTAGTAGGCCTCCATCTCCGCGAACGGTACATCGACGGTCGGCGCCAGCGAGCGGTTGTTGAAGCGGATGGCGATGAGTTCGCCATCCGGCCCGAGTTCGATCATCGGCCGCTTGGCCTGCAATCGCACGCCCGACGACCCCGCATATTCGAAACGCGCCGGGTATGAACTCAACAGCCGGAAGCCTTCGGGGTTTTCGGCCTGCAGCGCGGCCGCCACGGCAAAACCATCGACGACGCTGGATTCGCCGCCCTCGACCGTGTTTTCGATGCAGGACAGGATCTGCAAGGTCGGCACCGGATCGCGATAGGGATTGTCGGTATGCGCCTGCAGGCCAAGATTGGTGTAGGCCAGATTGGTTGGATTGACCTCGGCGCGCACCTCGAACAATCGGCCGTAATTGGTCTCCCTAATATAGCCGAACAGATCGGACACTTTGCACAGCGCCCCGGATTCGGGCGGCAAATCGTCCATCACCGCGAAGCCGTAGGTCTTCACCGCCGACAGCCATTGCCGCAAGACGGCGCGGTCGCGGCTGGCAGCGAGATAGCCGGCGCGCGGCACCGAATTCTGCATAGAGGCCCTCGTCCATCGCACGGTGCCCTCGCCTGTCCAGCCGGGCTGTCGGGCGGCATCGCGGTCATAGGCATTGGCGCTCAGCCATGCCGCAGGAAAGCGCACCGTCTTTCCCTCCGGTTCGAAACTGACTTCAAGCGCATCGCCCTTGATCGCGGCTGCGCCGATCCATGTCTGCGCGGGAATGTCGAGAATGGTGATCAGCCGCTGGCCGTTGCCGGCGCTGCGCGTCTTGTCGTCGAGCGCATTGTCGCGCAACCACACTGCGTGAAAGCGAGTGCGCGCGCCATCCTTCCACCCGAGGTCGATCGTCCTTCCTTCGTCGCCGATCAGCGCCTGGGTAAGCATGGGGATCCGTTCCTGTCCGCTGCGCCCCGCAGCCAACTCCGCAGGGTTTCCGGTTGCATCGTGATGATGTCGAAGGCATAACTCAAATTATCATTTTGCGGCCAAAGGCCATAAACTGTTTATGACTGAAACAACCTTGCCCTTGCCCCCGCTTGACTGGCTGCGGAGTTTCGAGGCCGCCGCGCGGCTGTCGAATTTCACCGCCGCCGCGGCCGAGCTTGGCCTGACCCAGGCTGCGGTCAGCCAGCACATCCGTTCTCTCGAAGAGCGGTTGAAGCAGCCGCTGTTCATCCGCCTGGCGCGCGGCGTCGAATTGACGCCGGAGGGTGCCGCCTACCTGCCGCATCTGCAATCGGCCTTTGCCGTGATCGCCAACAGCACGCGCGAGCTGTTCGAACCCAAGACCGTCCAGAGCGTGACGATACGCTCGCCGATCTCGTTTGCCGTGCTGATGATCGCGCCAAAGCTGCCGCAAATGGCCAAGGACCTGCCCTTCGTCCAGCTGCAGATCGAGACCATCCACACACCGGCCGATTACGGCGAGCGCTTTGTGGGTCTCGACATCCGATTCGGCATTGGCTCCGGCTCCTTTGCCGGACGGCAGGCCGACCGCCTCACCCGCGAAACCTTGACGCCGATGGCGTCGCCGCATCTCGCCAACGCCAAGGATTGGACAGGATTGCCGAGACTTACAGTGGTCGGCGCGCGGGAAATGTGGGGCGAGTGGTTCGCCGTCGCCCGGATGAAGCCGGCGCTGGGGCCGACGCACAAATTCGACAGTTTCGTTACCGCGTTGGAGGCGGCGAAGCACGGCGCCGGCATGGTGCTGGGATCGCGACCGTTGGCCGACGCGGCACTGCGCGACGGATCGCTTGTCACCCTTTCCGGCTTCGCTCTGTCGAGCGGTGCCGGCCACTATCTAACCGCACCCTCGGGCGCGCATCTGAGCCCTGCCGAAGAAGCGGTCCGCCGCTGGTTCGCGACGGTCTTCGGCGTCCCGGTTTCCCGATAAGCCCCTGAATACGCGGCAAACTATTGGACGACGTGACGCGGCGCATAATTTGTCGCGATACTGCGCCAGGCCGGACGTCAAGCTTCGGCAGGGTTCCGCTCGCTACAAGGCGGCCAGAAAAATCGCGGAGGAAATTCAATGCTCGACAAGGCCCCCAACAAGAAGCTTTCCGACCTGCTCGATCGCTTCGGCGCGGCACTCGCCGCCGGCGACATCGACAAGGCGGTCGCCTGCTTTCAGGAGGATTGTTTTTGGCGCGATCTCGTCAGCTTCACCTGGAACATCAAGACCATGGAAGGCCGTGACCAGGTGCGCGACATACTGGTGAGCCAGCTGGCCAAAACCAACCCATCGAACTGGGCGATCGCCAAGGGCGAGGACGCCACTGAAAACGATGGCCTGCTCGACGGCTGGATCAGTTTCGAAACGTCTGTCGCGCGCGGCTTCGGCCACATCCGGCTGAAGGACGGCAAGATCTGGACGCTGCTCACCACCATGGTCGAGCTCAAGGGCCATGAGGAGCCGGCCGGCTTCGACCGCCCGCTCGGCGCCAAGCACGGCCATGGCAAGAACCGCCCGACCTGGAAGGAGGAGCGCGAGAAGGAAGCCGCCGAACTCGGCTTCAAGACGCAGCCCTATACGCTCATCATTGGCGGCGGCCAGGGCGGCATCGCGCTCGGCGCCCGGCTGCGGCAACTCGGCGTGCCGACCATCATCGTCGAGAAGAACGAGCGTGCCGGCGACAGCTGGCGCAAGCGCTACAAGTCGCTGTGCCTGCACGACCCGGTCTGGTACGACCATCTGCCCTATATCGACTTCCCCAAGAACTGGCCGGTCTTCGCGCCCAAGGACAAGATCGGCGACTGGCTGGAAATGTACGCCAAGGTGATGGAGCTGAATTACTGGTCATCGACCGAGGCCAAGAGCGCCGTTTATGACAAGAAAAAGGAATGGACCGTTGTCGTGCGCCGCGACGGCAAGGACATCACGCTGAAGCCGAAACAATTGGTGCTGGCCACGGGGCAATCCGGCAAGGCCAACATGCCGAACTTCAAGGGCATGGACACATTCAAGGGCGACCAGCATCACTCCTCGAAGCATCCGGGACCCGATGCCTATGTCGGCAGACAAGCTGTCGTCATCGGCTCGAACAACTCCGCCCACGACATTGCAGCAGCCCTTTGGGAGGCCGGCGCCGACGTCACCATGGTGCAGCGCTCGACCACGCATATCGTCAAGTCGGACACGCTGATGGAGATCGGCCTGGGCTCGCTCTATTCGGAAAAGGCGGTCGCGAGCGGCATGACCACCGCCAAGGCCGACCTCGTCTTCGCCTCCCTGCCCTACAAGATCCTGCACGAATTCCAGATCCCGGCCTATGCCGAGATGAAGAAGCGGGACGACAAATTCTACAAGGGCCTGGAAAAGGCCGGCTTCATGCTTGACTGGGGCGATGACGGCTCCGGCCTGTTCATGAAATATCTGCGGCGCGGCTCGGGCTATTACATCGATGTCGGCGCCTCCGACCTGATCATCGACGGGTCGATCAAGCTGAAAAGCGGTGTCGACGTGAAGGAGATCAAGGAGCACTCCGTTCTGCTCTCCGACGGATCGGAACTGCCGGCCGATCTCATCGTCTACGCCACCGGCTACGGTTCGATGAATGGCTGGGCGGCCGATTTGATCTCACGGGAGGTCGCGGACAAGGTCGGCAAATGCTGGGGCCTCGGCTCCAACACCACCAAGGACCCAGGCCCCTGGGAAGGCGAGCTGCGCAACATGTGGAAGCCGACGCAGCAGGAGGCGCTGTGGTTCCATGGCGGCAATTTGCACCAGTCGCGCCATTACTCCCAGTTCCTGGCGCTGCAGCTGAAGGCGCGCATGGAAGGCATCGCGACGCCGGTCTACGCGCTGCAAGAGGTTCACCACAAGGGTTAGGCAGCGCCGCCGATGCGCTTCCAGTAGATGAGCGTGCCGGTCAGCCCGCCATGCGGTTTCAGGGCAAAGTCCGGTATTTCGCCAGTGAGCGTGAAGCCGAGTTTTTCGTAAAGGCCGGAAGCGCCCTCCTCGGTTGCGGTGTCCAGCACCAGAAGCGTGCGGCCTTTCTCGACGGCGAGCGTTTCGGCCGCCCGCATCAGCCGGCTCGCTATGCCCTTGCCGCGGTGTTCGACGCGGGTCATCAGCTTGGCGATCTCGGCCCGGTGCGGCTGATTATCAGGAAAGTCGAGCAGCACGGTCACGGTGCCGACCAACGCGTCGCCATACCAAGCGCCCAGCACCGCTCTTTCGCCTCTCTCTGCTGCCATCAACGAGTTGCTCCAGAAGGTTTCCGCCGCTTGCCTGGATAAGGGATGCATGAAGCTGACGGAGCCGCCGGCCGCGACCGCCTCGATCAGGAGGTCGGCCAGCCTGTCGCGTGTTTCCGCAGTCAGCGACCTGATTTCGATGGGACTCACCTGCACTTTCCCTTGCTAATCCAGACGCGCGACGCGGCGCCGCTTTCGTCTCGCCATGATCGCGGCGATGCGATCGGTGTCTTTCGGCTGCAGATGCAGCCCGCGTTCGAGGATTTCGAGCGTGTATTCCTCATAGGTCAGGCCAAGCCGCTCGGCCTTTTCCATGCGCATCAGCATCACGTCACGGCTTGGCGCCTTCCACGCCTTGGCATGCGCTTCCTGCCAGGCCAGGAAGATGTAGGGATCGCCCTTGCCCCATGGCGGGCCCTTGTAATCATCGAGCGGCGGTCCGCCATTGTCGGAGCGCTTGGGACGTCTTGCCACGATTTCAGCCCCTGACCAGCGCAACCAGATAGTCGGCCGGCTGCGGTCCGACGGCATGGAACGTGCAGTCCGACGGCGCGCCGAGCGCCAGGCAGTCGCCGGGCTCGAGACTATGCACCATATCACCCTCAGTGAATTCGAGCCGCCCGGAGATCAGCCACATCTGCTGCTTGATGAAGGCATAGGACGCCGCCGGGAAACTCACACTGGCGCCCGCCGGCAGTTGCACCCGGATCAATTCGAGCGGCATGTCGGAGACCGGCGACAGATGCCGCCGGACATAGCCCGTACCGGGGTCGCTCCAGACCGGTTGCTCACTCTCGCGCAGCAGGCCGCCACCTTGCTGCTCGGCGCGCGCAATCAGCGTCGACAGCGTCATGCCAAAGGCAGCGGCGATGCGCACCAGCAGCGCCGCCGTCGGACTGGTCATGCCGCGCTCGATAGTGCTGAGCATGGCTTTGGAGACGCCGGAGCGGTTCGCCAGGTCGGCCAACGACCAGGCCCGCAAGGCTCTTTCGGCGTGGATCCGTCTGCCGATCGTAGCCGACATGTCATTCGCTATATCAGTCATTCGTCCAATATATCGAATATTTAGATTCGGAAAAGAGGCAGGCAGGTTGAATTTTCGCTGACCGGTTAACCCCTGCTACACCATCCCGCATCACGCCACCTTAACCCCGTCTGTGTAGGATCGAGGCTCCACGGGAATGGGGATCGGATCGTATGTTTGTCGAGCGCGAAGCCTCCGTCGGCGAACCGACCTCGCAGGAGCGCCGCCGCGCAGAGCAGAGCGACAAGCGCATTCTCGGCAACGTCGTGCAGTGCGACGGTGCGCGCGCCACCATCAGCGCCTATGCCGACGACATCGAAGGAGCGGTCACCGGCCTGTGGACCGTCGGCAAGATGATCTCCATCAATCTCGGGACATCGCGCACCGTTGGTCTGGTCTACGAAATCGGCAAGTCGGATCGCGCCTGGAGCAATGAGGGACAAAACCCCATCGAGGTCAGCGTCGAGCTGATCGGCGAAGTGCGCGACGGCGCCGAACCGGGGGCCAAACCGGTGTTCGACCGCGGCATCACCACCTATCCTCATATCGGCGCCATAGCGCACCGCATCCGTACCCGTGATCTGCAGGCGGTCTACGATCTCGCCGGGCGTCATTCGATCACCATCGGTACCCTGTCGCAGGATGAGTCGATCGACGCCAACATCGCTATCGACGACACGCTGGCGCGCCATTTTGCCGTTGTCGGCACAACCGGCGTCGGCAAATCCACCGCCGTCTCGCTGCTGCTGCGCAAATCGATCGCGGCCCGGCCCGATCTGCGAATCCTCATCCTCGATCCGCACAATGAATTCGCGGCGTCGCTGCCTGAGTTCTGCGTCCGGGTCGATTCCAAGACGCTTGACCTGCCGTTCTGGATGTTCAGGCTTGAAGAATTCGCCGAAGTGCTGTTTCGCGGCCGAGAGGTCGTGCCGGAAGAAGTCGATGTCCTGCGCGACCTGATCCCCGCCGCCAAGAACCTCTATCGCAATCCCAATTCAGGCTCTTACGTGCGCCGCGGCAGCGATGCGCTGACCGCCGACACGCCGGTGCCCTACCGCATGGTCGATCTCATCAAGCAGATCGACGAGCGCATGGGCCTCTTGGAAAGCAAGAACGACCGCCCGACGCTGAAATCGCTGAAGACGCGCATCGAGTCCGCCGCGTCCGACCCGCGCTATCGCTTCATGTTCAATTCGCGGCTGATCGAGGACACGATCCACGAGACGATCGGCAATATTTTCCGTGTGCCGCATCATGGCCGCCCGGTGACCTGCTTCGAGATGGCCGGCATGCCGTCCGAAGTGGTCAACTCCGTCTGTTCGGTGCTGGCTCGGCTCGCCTTCGACCTTGCGCTGTGGAGCGAGGGCCGGCTGAAGCTCTTGCTGCTGTGCGAGGAAGCACACCGCTATATGCCGGCCGATCCACGCCTTGGCTTCGCCCCGACAAGGCATGCACTGTCGCGCATCGCCAAGGAAGGCCGCAAATATGGCTGCTATCTCGGCGTCGTCACCCAGCGCCCGGGTGAACTCGATCCGACCATCCTGTCGCAATGCTCGACTTTCTTCGCCATGCGGCTGGCCAACGAGCAGGACCAGGCGATCATCCGCTCGGCGATCGCCGATTCCTCCGCCTCGACGCTGGCCTTCCTGTCCTCCATGGGCCAGCGCGAAGCCATCGCCTTCGGTGAAGGCGTGGCGACGACCATGCGGCTGAAGTTCGAGAAACTGGCGGAGAACCTGATCCCCGGCACCGCCAAGCGAGAGCAGGACGAGTTCTCGCAGGACGGCAACGACGTCGATCTCGCCGCCATCGTCGAGCGGCTGCGCAACGTGCCGAAACCGCAGCAGCAGATGGCCTTCGCCGAGGTCGTGGACTCCGGCCGCCAGGCCGGCGATCCCGATTACCGCAAGCCGGCGACCGCCCAGCGCGTCCAGCCGGACGACGATTTCGACCTGCGCTACGGCCTCAAGCCCACAACCTTCGGCATGCGCCCGCAGAACGATTAGCCTGCACACCCTTCTGGCCACCGGCAAGCCGCGTCAACTTCCGAGATCAGCTTCGTCAGCCAGCTTGGGTAAATCACGCCAGAAAATTCGTCAGGCTGAGTCGGTCGGTGTCGACTTCGAGAACCGGAGCGGAGCGGACATTGAGTCCGTGAGCACCGGCCTACGCCGGCCGTAGCCATAGCTGCCGCCACCACCTCATGAGTGCTTCGGCCGGCGAAGGCCGGAAGCGCAGAAGACGGCATCAAACGGCCAGCCTCACGAATTTAATGCCGGGATTTCAGGCGCAGACGCGGTTGCGGCCTTGCCTCTTCGCCTCGTAGAGCTGGCGGTCGGCGCGGCGGTAGAATTCCTCGGCGGTTTCCTTCCGATCCCAGACGGCTAGTCCGACGCTGGTGGTGATCTTGAGGCGGACATTGCCCGACAGCACCGACATGTTGGCAATCGCTTTGCGGATGCGTTCGGCGAACTTCCCCAACAACTCCGCATCCATGTTGGGCGTAACGACGGCGAACTCCTCGCCCCCAAGCCGCGCCACCACATCGTGGTAGCGCGTCATGCCTTTGAGGCAATTGGCGACTGCCCTAAGCACCTCGTCGCCGACATCGTGGCCATGCGTGTCGTTGACCTGCTTGAAATGATCGAGGTCGAGGATCATGAGCCCGACGGGCTTTTCGATGCGGCGGAATTCCTCGAGATATTCCTTCAGCGCATCATCGAAATAGCGCCGGTTCTGCATGCCGGTAAGGCCGTCGGTCAATGCCGCATGTTGCAGCGTTTCCGAGCGGGCGCTGAGCGAAACCGTCATGGCGCGCAGCTTGCCCTCTTCCGTGGCCTGCCTACGAATCAGCGGGTAGATGAAGAACACGCCGAAGAACAGCGCTGTCGCCAGCAGCACCCCGGTGACAAACAGCAGCGTGTTGAGATAGGCGATCCTCTCGACCCGGGAAGTCGTATCGTGACCGACCGCGATGGACTGCAATTGACCATAGGCATAAAGCGTCACCAGGCCTGCGGCCAGGATCACGAAAATAAAGACGAAAAATGCGGATTCCGCCTTGTGGAAACGCATCTGCTCCCCGTTGGAAAAGTACCCCCCGGATCTATGGCATGCCGGCGCCTTACGGACGGTTAATCCAGACAACCGGAGCGGGAATGTTCATTCCTACTTCTGTTTCTTTAATTGTATTAGCAGCACGAAAATCAAATCACGGCTTGCAGGCCGTCGCCGGGCTGCAATCTCAGCCATTCCGGTCCCAGCTGATGGCGAAACCACGTCGTTTGCCGTTTGGCATATTGCCGCGTCGCTGCCTTGCAGCGCGCGATGGCCTGGGAAAAGCTGGTGTCACCAGCCATCGCGGCCGAAAGTTCGCGAACGCCGATCGCCTTCATCGCCGGCAGGTCGGGATCGAGGCCAAGCGCCGCAAGCCGTTTGACCTCATCGAGCGCGCCGAGATCGAGCATGCGGTCGAACCTTGTTTCGATCCGCTCGACAAGGGCGGCGCGGTCCGGCTCGATAACGAAGAACCGAGCGCTGTCGCGGTCGATCAGCGGCCGGCCGCGCGCTGCCTGCCATTCGAGGATGGAGCGGCCGGATGCGTCGAGCACCTCCAGCGCCCGCACGATGCGCTGGCCGTCGGTCGGCTTCAGCTGCATGGCGACCGCCGAATCCTCATGCATCAGGATGCGGTGCAGCTTGGCTGCGCCTTGCTCCTTTAACTCGTAGCGCCAGCGGTCGCGTACCTGCTGCGGAATGTCGGGCATTTCCGAAATGCCCTCGGCAAGTGCGCGAAAATAGAGCCCGGTGCCGCCGACGAAAATCACCGGACGTTCAAAGCCGGCGTCATCGGGCTGTCGGGCGAGCGTGCCGTTATCGATCAGCTTCATCACGTCCCGCAGCCAGGCGCCGGTGGAATAGGCGGTCGAGGGATGCACGTGGCCATAGAGAAAGTGCGGCGCGCGGGCGAGGTCGGCAGCGCTCGGCCGCGCCGTCAGCACATCGAGCACCGAATAGCCCTGCATGGAATCGGTGTTGACGATAACGCCGCCCTTGCGCTCGGCGAGATCGAGCGCCAGCGCCGACTTGCCGCTGGCTGTCGGCCCGGCTATCAGGATCGCGTTCTTCACGCGGCCCTCGCCCGCCTGCCCGCCCTCGCCTAGCTGCTTGGAAGTTTCGATGCCGCTCATTGCCACGCTTGTGTCCCACCCCCTCAGCCGCGCGATGTCGGCCTCGCTTGCGAATATGGCCTCACGGTCGGTCGGTGCAAGCGCTGTTCGCTGGCTGGGCGAAGGCGTCGCCTGCGATCTGGTGTTGCCCGAGGGGGCAGAAGCCGCTGAGGCAAGTGCGGCCTTGCGCACAGCACTTGGTTCAGAGCCGGTCGACGTGATCGTTCAGCAGGCCGAAAGCCGCCGCAAGACAATCCTGCTTGCCGATATGGATTCAACCATGATCGACCAGGAATGCATCGACGAACTCGCCGACGAGATCGGCGTCAAGGACCGCGTTGCCGCCATCACCGCACGCTCGATGAACGGCGAGATCGCTTTCGAGCCGGCGCTGCGTGAACGCGTGGCGCTGCTGAAAGGCCTCGATGCCGCCGTTGTCGACCGCATCATCGCGAACCGCCTGACGCTGGCGTCGGGCGGCCACGCCCTGGTGCAGACGATGCGCGCCAATGGCGCCTGGACGGCGCTTGTCTCCGGCGGCTTCGACGTCTTCACCAGCCGTGTCGCCGCCATGCTCGGCTTCGAGGAAAACCGTGCCAACCGCCTGATCGAGGAGAACGGGCGCTTTGCCGGCCTGGTCGCCGAGCCGATCCTCGGCCGCGCCGCCAAGGCCGATGCGCTGAACGATATCTCGGCCCGCCTCGGCCTGACGCCATTCGATGCGATTGCGGTCGGCGACGGCGCCAACGACCTCGACATGATCCGCCTGGCCGGCACCGGTGTCGCGCTCCACGCCAAGCCGGCCGTTGCTGCCGAAGCCAAGGTCCGCATCGACCATGGCGATCTCACCGCGCTGCTTTATCTCCAGGGCTACCGCCAGGAAGAGTTCGCCCAATGAAACCGATGCGCACCGAGCGCCTCATCCTGCGCAACTGGGAAGACCGCGACCGCGAACTCTTCCACCGCATCAATTCGGACGAGCGGGTGATGGAATTCTTTCCGTTCCGCCGCGACCGCGCCGAGACGGATGCCAAGATGGACGAGTTTCGGGGCTGGATCGCCGAGGACGGCTTTGGTTTTGCCGCCGCCGAGATCGCCGCGACTGGGGAATGCATCGGCTTCGTCGGTCTCTTAAAGACCGATCACGTGCCGTCCCTGCCTTCCGATACGATCGAGATCGGCTGGCGGTTGGCGCCGGAATTCTGGCGCAAGGGCTATGTCACGGAGGCCTCCGAAGCCTGGCTCGCCTTTGGCTTCGAAACGCTTGACCGCGACGAGATCGTCTCCTTCGCCGTCGCAGCCAACCGCCGCTCGACGGCCGTCATGGAGCGTCTTGGCATGAGCCCTGACCCGGCTCGCGATTTCGACCACCCATCCATCCCTGACAGCCACCCGCACCTCAAGCGGCATGTCCTCTACAAACTGTCACGCACGGACTGGCAGGCACGAAAAAGGGCGGCTCGCTAGCCGCCCTTTCCCTGAAGACAATCGGTTATGGGGCTTTCCGGACTCAATCCATCCGGATCGTCACGAAGCGCAACTCGCCTGTCTTGGACGCCAGCATCAAGAGCGCATTCTTGCGGCCCTGCTCCTTCAGCGCGCCGATCCGGTCCATCACGTCCTTCGGGGTCGCGACCGATTCCTGGGCGATTTCGGTGATCACCTCGCCGGCCTGGATGCCGCGCTCGGCGGCGGCCGAATCCTTGGTGACGTCGGTGATGACGACGCCGGAGACGTCGGCCGCGATGCCGAATTTTTTCCGTGTGTCGTCATTGAGCTCGCCGACGGTCATGCCGAGCACCGAGGCCGTGGAGACCGCGGGCGCCTTGTCGCCGCCCTTGTCCTCATCGGTAGTGCCGTCCTCACCGGCAGCGACCTTCTCGCCGTCCTCAAGCCGGCCGAGCGTCACCTTCACCGTCTGCTCGACGCCCTTGCGCACGATGATCACGTCGACCGCCTTGCCGACCGGGCTTTCCGCCACGACGCGCGGGAGGTCGCGCATTTCATGGATGTCCTTGCCATCGAACTTGATGATGACGTCGCCGGCGAGAATTGTGCCGTTGTCGACCGGTCCGCCCTTGATGACGCCGGCCACCAGCGCGCCCTTGGCGGTCGCCATGCCGAGGCTCTCGGCGATGTCGTCGGTCACCGGCTGGATGCGCACGCCGAGCCAGCCGCGACGGGTCTCGCCGAACTGGCGCAGCTGGTCGACGACGCCCGAGGCAAGCTGCGAGGGGATTGAGAAACCGATGCCGATCGAGCCGCCCGACGGCGAGATGATCGCCGTGTTGATACCGATGACCTCGCCCAGGCTGTTGAACAGCGGCCCGCCGGAATTGCCGCGGTTGATGGCGGCGTCGGTCTGGATGAAGTCGTCATAGGGGCCGGAATTGATGTCGCGGTTGCGGGCCGAGACGATGCCGACCGTCACCGTGCCGCCAAGGCCGAACGGATTGCCGATCGCCATCACCCAGTCGCCGACGCGCATCTTGTTGGAATCGCCGAATTTCACCGCCGTCAGCTTGTGGCCCTTCGGGTCGACCTTGAGCACCGCCACGTCGGTCTTGGTGTCGGTGCCGACCAGCGTCGCCTTCAGCGTCACGCCGTCGGAGAAATTCACCTCGATATCGTCTGCATCGGCGATGACGTGGTTGTTGGTGACGACAATGCCTTGCTCGGCGTCGACTACGAAGCCGGAGCCCAGCGACTGCACTTTTTGCGCGCCGCCATCCTTGTCGCCGCCACGGTTCTTGAAGAAGTCGTCGAAGAAATCCTGGAACGGCGAACCCTCGGGCAGCTGCGGCATCGGCACCGCGCCCGGACCTTCCGTGCCCTTCACGGTCTGCGAGGTCGAGATGTTGACCACCGCACCGAGCAGGCCTTCGGCGAGGTCGGCAACCGAAGCCGGTCCGTCCGCGGCCACCGTCGGCGTCACCAAAGCCGGAACGGGAAGCGCGCCGACCATAAGTGCCGCAGCACCTGCGATGAACGTCCGCCGCGCCGCGCGCAGAAGGGTGTTGGATGTCATCGAAAGCCTCCCGGATTGCTGAAAAGAAAAAGCGCTTCGGCAAAACGCCGCGTCGCGTCATGTTGGCAAGAAATACGGCACGTTTGCGGCTATGGCCACATCAGGAGGATAAATCCTCCGTTACACCCTAGAGCGGTTCGCCGTTTCGCGGAAACGGCGAACCGTTCAATCCCTTTGCTTTTACGCAATTCCGGACGGAAAACCGCTCACACTTTCCTGGAATTGCAGATCAGCGGTCCTCAGCCACGCACCAACCAGACGATGCCGACGCCGATGGCGATCGCCACCAGCCCGACGATGCGCAGCGCAATTTCCGGCGTCGACAGCACTTCGCCGGCAAGACGTTTGGCAAGGCCGGGAAAGCCGCCATAGACCAGACCCTCTACGACGAGGACCAGGCCTATGGCCGCAAGGAAATCCTGCACCGCCCTACTGGGCGGGTGCAGGTTGTGCAGCCGGCGCGGCAGGTGCCGTCGCCGGCGCGGCAGGTGCCGTCGCCGGAGCCGCAGGTGTCGCCGGCTTCGCGTCCGTACCGTCCGGATTGCGGAAGAAGCGGAAGAACTCCGAGTTCGGCGACAGCACCATCGTCGTCCCGGAGTTGTCCAGCGCCGTGCCATAGGCATTCATCGACCGGTAGAAGTCGAAGAACGCCGGATCGCGTTTGTAGGCGTCGGCAAAGGTCGCACTGCGCTGGGCTTCACCTTCACCACGCAGGATTTCCGATTCCTTGCGCGCCTCGGCGACGATTTCCACCACTTCGCGGTCGGCGCGGGCGGTGATGCGCTGCGCGGCCTCCTTGCCGCGTGCCCTCAGCCGTTCGGCCTCGGCCAGGCGTTCGGCCTTCATGCGGTCGAAGGTCTGCTGCGAAACCTCAGCCGTCAGATCGGTCCGGCGGATGCGCACATCCTCGATCTGCAGGCCGAGCGAGGTAGCGTCGGGCCGCAGCTGATCGCGCACTTCACGCATCATCACGGCCCGCTCTTCCGAGAGCGCCGCTTCGAAGTCGCGCAGACCGTAGACACGGCGCAGCGCCGCATCGAGACGCGTCCTCAGTCGTGCTTCGGCCAGTGTGATCTGACCGGACACGGCTGAGCGGAACACCCGCGGATCCGAGATGCGGTACGCGATGAAAGCGTCGACCTCGTAGAACTTGCCGCCCGAAACCTGGACGCGGATGTTATCGAGATCGAAGCGCAGCACCCTGTTTTCGATCAACTGCACGCTGTCGGCGTCGAAGAAGGCGAAAGGCGCCTTGAAATAGATGCCGGGTTCATTCTTGACGTCGACGATCTCGCCGAACCGCAGCACGAGCGCCTGCTGGCGCGCGTTGACCACGAAGACCGAGGAGTAGAGCAGGAACAGAAGCACGGCCGCGATAACCGCGATGATGGGAAGACGATTGGCCATCACTGGGCTCCTCCCGTGGTCGCAGGCGCCGGCGCCTTCGGCTGCAGTGCCGGCAGCGGCAGATAGGGAACGACCCCTTGCCCATTGCCCTGTTCGACGATGACCTTGTTGGAATCCTTCAGCACCTTCTCCATCGTTTCCAGATAAAGCCGCCGGCGCGTCACGTCGGGCGCCTTGGCGTATTCGTCATAGACCGAGATGAAGCGCTGCGCCTCACCTTCGGCTTCCTGGACGACACGGTTCTTGTATGCTGCCGCGTCCTCGCGGATCTGCGCCGCGGCGCCACGCGCCTGGCCGAGCTTCTGGTTGGAATACTGGTTGGCCTGCTCGACGAACTTGTCTTCGTCCTGCTCGGCGCGCTGCACTTCGTCGAAGGCATCGGCAACTTCACGCGGCGGGGCCGCGTCCTCGATCGAAACCGCGTTGACGTTCAGGCCGGCCTTGTAGCCGTCCAGCGTCGTCTGAATGATTTCACGCACCGAGGCGGCGATGCCCTGGCGATCGTCCCGGAAGATGTCCTGGGCCGGTCGCCGGCCGACCGCTTCGCGCATGGCGCTCTCTGCGACCTGCTGCAGCATGCCTTCTGGGTCGGAGACGTCGAACAGATAGGCCCGGGGGTCGGAGACCTGGTAGGCCACCGAAAACTGGACGTTGACGATGTTCTGGTCGCCGGTAAGCATCAGCCCCGACGAGTTGCCGCTCGTCGCGCCGCCACCACCGATATCGACGAGTTGTTCGGCGATGTTGGCCGTCTCGACGGTTTCGACGGGCCACCAATGGAAATGCAGACCCGGCTGCGACAGCTCCGCCTTCGGCTTGCCGAAGCGCAGCTCGACCGCAACCTCGTCGGGCTGCACGGTGTAGACCGCCTTGAACGCCCACAGCACGATCAGAGCCGCTGCGATCAGCGCAAAGACGGCCGGGCTGGCGCCGCCGCCACCGGGCAGCGCGCGCCGCAGCCGGTCCTGGCCGCGGCGGATGATGTCTTCGAGATCGGGAGGTGACCCCGGCGGGCCGCTAGGCCCCTTCGGTCCCTGCCCCCAGGGTCCCTGATTGTTGCCGCCGCCGCCCCATGGGCCGCCGCCGCCGCTCTTGTCGTTCCAGGGCATGAATGTCCTTTCGCTTGGGATTCCCTCAGCGCCGACGTTGCGGCGCAAAATCCAGTTGTTCTTCTATAGGGACGCAGCGATGCGCTTTCAACGCGATCCGCTGCCGAGCATGTCCGTTTTGGACGTTCGCGACCCTTTTATCGTCTCAATGCACGCCGCGGCGTCGCTCGTAAACCGAATAGCGCGTCGCATGGCTGTCCTTTTCACCGGCCGGAACGTCCTGAGCGCTGACAAGGCGCCACAAATCCGGATCGATGTCGGGAAAATGCGCGTCGCCATCGACCGCCGCCAGCACATGGGTGACGTGCAGCCGGTCTGCCAGCGGCAGCGCCTGCGCATAGATCTCGCCGCCGCCGATGATGCAGATTTCGTCGACGCCGGCCATGCAACGCCCGCGCACCGTGGCCAGCTGGATCGCTGCCTCCAGCGAGTGCGCCACCTCTATGCCCTCGGCGCGCCAGGCCTTGTCGCGGGTCACCACGATGTTTAATCGGCCCGGCAGCGGCCGGCCGATGCCTTCATAAGTCTTGCGGCCCATGATGACGGGCTTGCCCATCGTATCGGCCTTGAAGCGCTTGAGATCGGTGGACAGCCGCCACGGTAAGCCGCCGTCGCGCCCGATGACGCCGTTCTGCGCAATGGCGACATAGATCGCGACGTCCATCAGTTGGCTCCCCCGGCGCCGTCATCCGACGGCTCCAAAAGCAATATGTCGATGTTGTGCTCGGGATAGAGATCCTGCGCCGCCGTCTCGAAGGTCGTCGGCCCGACCTTCTTGACATTGTCGCCGCAAAACGAGATCAGCGCTTTCGGATTTCCCTTGTCGACGGTTAGCTTGAACTTGCCGATGCTGCCATTGGCCCAGTTGCCGCCGGTGGTCAGGATATAAGCGATACGGTTCTCGTAAAACTTGGGATAACCGTCCGGATCGTCCTTGGCCGCCTTGCGCACCGCATCCTCGAACGCGTCGTCCATGCAGAACCGGGTCTTGTAGCTTGTATATTGGCTGCCCTCGGAGAACTTGCCGTCATAGAAGAAACTGACCGATGACGTGCCGCCGACGCTCGGTTTGTAGCGGTGCGAGACATGGACATCCTTGTTGGCCGGAAATGTCGAGCGCCACCAATAGGTCGAGCGCAACTGCCACCACGGCGTATAGACCTTGTTCGCCTCGGTACCGTCGCTGCCCGTATCCTCGATGATGATGCCGCGGTTTTCCCAATCCTCGGCAACCGTTTTCGGCAGCTTCGCCAGGGCCGCCTTGGCCGCATCGCCGAACGGATTGAACGGCACGTTCTGCGCCTTCAGATCGGCGCCGATATCGATGCCGACAGCGAACACTTTCTGCTCGAGCTGCGGCTTTGCCGGCGCTCCGTCGATCGTCACCTCGAAGCCAAGGAAATTGTCGCTCTGGTTTTCCGGGATGGCCGGCATTTCCTCCGGATTGCCTTCGATGTCCGGCAGCGGAAAAGCGACGATGGCATTTACATCATTGTCGGTGTTGTTGTGGAAGACGTAGTCGACCGTGATCTTTTCCGGCGAGATATAGAGATCCTCGCTTTGCATCGACACCGCGTCGCTACGCGACAGGATCAGGCCACCTGTGCCGAGTTCGGCGGTCGTATCATTGGCCAGCGCGGGCACGGCTAAAAGCGCCAGCGCTACGGACAGAACATATTGCAACATCGAAGCCCCTCGCCAAGAATGCCGCGACCCTAGCCGTTTCAATGTGGCGTTTCAAAGCCTTCCGTCTCCCAGCAGGACGCCACAGTGTCTGGACACGCCAATCGGCGGTCTGGACTAACAGGTTTCGATCGGGCAGGAGTTCGCGTCATGCGCAAGCTTCTCGTCATCGGCATCGGCGCCGGCAATCCCGACCATATGACCGTGCAGGCCATATCAGGCCTAAACCGGGCGGACGTCCTGTTTATCCCCGACAAGGGGGCGAAGAAGAACGACCTTGCCGAATTGCGCCGCCATATCTGCGACCGTTTCGTCAGCAATCCGAAATCGCGCCGCGTCGAGTTCGACGTGCCGGTGCGCGCCGAGCCGGCGCCTTCCTATCGCTCGACCGTCGATGACTGGCACGAGGCCATCGCCCAGATCTATGAGAGCCTGGTCCGCGACGAACTTGCCGAGGACGGCTGCGGCGCCTTCCTGATCTGGGGCGACCCCTCGCTCTATGACAGCGCGCTGCGCATTCTCAAGCGCGTACGGCTCAGAGGCAATGTCGCATTCGAATTGGAGGTCATTCCCGGCATCACCGCCGTCCAGGCGCTCGCCGCCGGCCACAAGATGGCGCTGAACCGCATCGGCGACCCCGTGCTGATCACCACCGGCCGCCGCCTCGCCGAACAAGGCATGCCGCACTATGCCGGCAGCGCCGTGGTCATGCTCGACGGCAAATGCGCCTTCAACACGCTGGCAGACAAGGATCTGATCATCCATTGGGGCGCCTATCTCGGCACACCGGACGAGATCATCGTTTTCGGTCGCCTGGGTGATGTCGGCGAGGAGATTGAGAGGACGAGAGAAGAAGCCCGGAAAAGAAAGGGCTGGATCATGGACACCTATCTGCTGCGTAAAGCAGGAGAGCCCGAGGAATAGCGCGCTCAAAGGTCGAGTTCCTTCGCGCCCCCCTCTGTCCTGCCGGACATCTCCCCCTCTAGTGGGGAGATTGGCCGTCACGGAGGATTTCGCCAATCGCCTAACAGATTAGCGCCCGTCTACGGGCTAGCTGATCTCCCCCCTTGCGGGGGAGATGTCCGGCAGGACAGAGGGGGGTGTGACGGATCGCAAGCTTCAACCCTCACCCAGCATCGATCTCCGCCTGCAAGGCGTCCATATGCGTGGCCGCCGCTGCCGCCGCAGCGCGCTCGATAGCGCGAAAACGGCTGACAACTGCAAGGCCAACTGAGGTCAGCTGTGCGCCGCCGCCCTTTTTGCCGCCGGTCTGCGCCGCGACCAGTGGCTTGCCGAACACACGGTTCATATCTTCCACCAGATCCCAGGCGTGCTTGTAGGACATCTCCATGCCGCGTGCCGCAGCCGAGATCGAGCCGAAAGTGGCGATCTGCTCCAGCAATTCGATCTTGCCCGGACCTATGCGCCCGTCCGGATCGAGATTTATCCGCAGGCTCAGCGACGGCATCTCTTGTCCTCCACAGTCACACTAGCCCCTCTCGACCCATAGCGCTATTCCAAAACGATATAGCGGTTATCAGCCATCCGCTTCGGCCGGCAGCCCGGCGCCGGTGTTGGCACGGTCGAAACTGACCGTCTTGATCACCGCGAAGACCTTGCCGCCGAGTTGAAGGTTCAGTACCTGCCTGGATTGTTCGGTAATGCGCGCAAGCACGGTTGCGCCATTGCAGTCGATGCCGATTTCGACCGTCGGCCCCTCGCCCGAGCCGATTGTGACGATGGCGCCCGGCAGGATGTTGAGCGCACTGAGACCTTTCGGCTGTTCGGTGGCGATCATCACGTCGCGGGCGCGGATTCGGATGCGCACAGGCGCGCCGACCGAGACCGCCAGAAGCGGCACCCGGATTTCGCCCGCCGCCGAGCCGAGCACGGTCATCCCGAAGATCTCATCATGGCGCAGCACCTTGGTGTCGAGAACCGCGCCGCCCTCACCGCGTTCCTCCGCCGGCAGCAATTCGAGCCGTTGCATGATCGCGCCGGTCGGGCCTGAGGCAGCGACCTTGCCTTGCGCCATCACCACCACGTCGCTGGCCAGCCGCGCCACCTCGGCGACGGAGTGGCTGACATATACGATGGGCAGCTTGGTCTCGTCGCGCAGCCGCTCGATATAGGGCAGGATCTCGGCTTTGCGCGCATCGTCGAGCGAGGCCAGCGGCTCGTCCATCAACAGCAGTTTCGGGCTGGCAAGCAGCGCCCGGCCGATCGCCACGCGCTGCTTTTCGCCGCCCGAGAGCTTTGCCGGTCGCCGGTCGAGCAGAGGACCGATGCCGAGCAGTTCGACGACCGCGTCGATATCCGCATAGCGCTCCGCCGGTGGCGTGAACCAGCGGCCATAGCGCAGATTGCCGGCCACGCTCATATGCGGAAACAGCCGCGCGTCCTGGAACACCATGCCGATCCGGCGCTTGTGCTTCGGCACGAAAATGCCGGCATCGGTGTCGACCAGCACGCGGCCATCGACCGCGATACGCCCTTTGTCCGGTCGGATCAGGCCGGCGATCACGTTGATCAGCGTCGTCTTGCCGGAGCCCGATGGCCCGAACAGCGCCGTCAGCCGCCCGGCGCTTTCGAAACGCGCGTCGACGGCGAAACCGCCGAGCCGATGGCTGATGTCCACCAGCACGCTCATTCGATGTCCATCCGCCGGCCGACGCGCCGCGCCAGCACTTCCGAGGCGACCAATGCGGCCATCGAGATGACGATGGAGATCAGCGTCAGCCTGAGCGCCCCGTCATCGCCGCCAGGCACCTGCGTGAAGGTGTAGATCGCCGAAGGCAGCGTCTGCGTCTCGTTGGGAATGTTGGAGACGAAGGTGATCGTGGCGCCGAACTCGCCCATCGCCTTGGCGAAGGACAGGATCGAGCCGGCGATCAGCCCGGGCAGGATCAGCGGCAGCGTGATGGTGGCGAAGACCCAAATCGGGTTGGCGCCGAGCGTTCCCGCCGCTGCCTCCATTTTGCGGTCGACCGCCTCGATCGACAGCCGGATCGCCCGCACCATCAGGGGAAAGCCCATGATACCGCAGGCCAGTGCGGCGCCGGTCCAGCGAAACGAGAAGACGATGCCGAAATGCTCGGCCAGGAACGCTCCCGCCGGCCCGCGCCGGCCGAAGGTAAGCAGCAAGAGATAACCTGTCACCACCGGCGGCAGGATCAATGGCAGGTGAACCACACCGTTGAGCAGCGTCTTGCCCCAGAATTTTCCGCGGGCCAGCAAAAGCGCCATCAAGATGCCCGGCGGCAGGCTGAACAGCATCGCCACCGTTGCCACCTTGATCGACAGCCGGACCGCATTCCATTCGTCGGGAGTGAGGTCCAGCAGCCAGTTCATGCGTCAGCCGCTACCTTAATTGCTCGGCGTGAGCACGGTGAAACCCTGATCCCTAAACAGCTCCACCGCCTTGGAGGACTGCAGGCACTTCAGGAAAGCCGGGGTATCCTTGTCCTTCGAATCGGTGGTCTGGGCAACCGGATAGATGATCGGCGGGTGCGAATCCTCCGGGAAGGTGCCGACCACCTTGACTCCCTTGTCGGCATGCGCGTCGGTGGCATAGACGATGCCGAGCGCGGCCTCGCCCGTTGAAACCAGCTTCAGCGCGGCGCGCACATTCTCGGCCTGCGCCACCTTGCCTTCGACCGACGACCAGATGCCGAGCGATTCAAGTGCCGCCTTGCCATACTTGCCGGCCGGCACTGCCTTGACGTCGCCCATGGCGAGCTTGCCGTCGCTGATCAGCTTGGCGAGGTCGAAGCCTTTCTCGATCCTGGTTTCGACCTTGGAATCCTTCGGCGCCACCAGCACGATCTGGTTGCCGAGCAGTTTCACCTCGGTGTCCGGCTTGGTCAGTTTCTTGTCGGAGAGATATTTCATCCAGTCGAGGTCGGCCGAGATGAACACATCGGCGGGCGCCCCGAGTTCGATCTGCTTGGCCAGCGCCGAGCTCGCGGCGTAGGAGACGGTCGCCGCTTCACCGACATCGGCTTCGCAGGCCTTGGTGACGGCGTCGAGCCCGTCCTTGAGGCTGGCTGCGGCAAACACGATCACCTTGTCTCCCGCGTGAGCCGCCGGCATCGCGGCCATCAGAGCTGCGGCAAAGCCGCCAATCGCGATTGCCCTCATACCAAAACCTTTGTGCCCCAACATGAAAACTCTCCCTGGGCTTGAAATCTGCTGGCTCGACTCCTGCCGACCGATATATCTGGATGAATATAACTAGGGAAGGCCGCCTCCTGCGAAAGCGTATGTTCGGCATCGATTGTTCTGGTTTGGACGTGCACCGAAACCCGGAAAGGAACTCCGATGAAGATCAGCGCCCGCAACATCCTCAAGGGAACGATCGTCGAGATCGTCGAAGCACCTCGCCTGTCCGCATCGATGTCGCCGGCTCCGTCGTCACGCTTCGATCACCAACGAGGCCGTTGCCGATCTCAAGCTCGAAAAAGGCAAGCAGCCTATGCCATGATCAAGGCAACCGACGTCATGGTCGACATCGATTGAGGGTCGGAATTGATTGACGGTGGACGGATCAGACCGCGATCGGCGCCTTGATCGACGCGTCGGCAAAATAGTTTTCCAGCCGGAAATCCTCGAAGCGGAAGGCGAACAGGTCCTTCACCTCCGGATTGATCCACAGCGTCGGCAGCGCCTTGGGTGTGCGCCGCAATTGCTCGCGCGCCTGCTCGAAATGGTTGGAATAGAGATGCGCATCGCCCAGCGTATGGACGAACTCGCCGGGCTTCAGCCCGGTCACCTGCGCCACCATCAGGGTCAGCAGCGCGTAGGAAGCGATGTTGAAGGGTACGCCGAGAAAAATGTCGGCCGAGCGCTGGTAGAGCTGGCAGGACAGCTTGCCGTCCGAGACGTAGAACTGGAACAGGCAGTGGCAGGGCGGCAGCGCCATCGCCTCCACTTCGGCCGGGTTCCACGCCGAAACGATCAGCCGGCGTGAATTCGGATTCCTGCGTATCTCCTTCAGAACATTGGCAATCTGGTCGATCGACCGGCCATGGCCATCCGGCCAGGAGCGCCACTGCTTGCCATAGACCGGGCCGAGATCGCCATTCTCGTCGGCCCATTCGTCCCAGATCGAAACGCCATGATCTCTAAGGTATTTGATGTTGGTGTCGCCGGCCAGGAACCACAGGAGTTCATGGATGATCGACTTCAGATGCAGCTTCTTGGTGGTGGTGACGGGAAAGCCGCGCGACAGGTCGAAGCGCATCTGGTACCCGAACACCCCACGCGTGCCGGTGCCCGTGCGGTCGCCACGGTCGGCGCCATTGTCCAGCACATGCTGCAAAAGGTCGAGATACTGGCGCATCGGCTTCGCCTCGATTCGGGGTTACCGTCATCATAACCGACTGGCCGCCGGCCGAACACAGCAAAAGGGACCAGAACGCGGCTTGCCCCATCTCTCAAGAGGTGGCGCTGCCCCTCACCTGCCTGCCGTCATCCTCTCCTCGTATAGGGACGGGGAGAGGGGCGCTGTCATCAGCGGTTTCGCCAATCACAAGCTTGTTCGAGAGAGAGAGCCAAGGCTGCGGTCAGCCCTTTCTCCCCGTCACTATACGGGGAGAAATGCCCGGCAGGGCAATGAGGGGTGGTGCTGACCTCCGGTGAGGAGCAAATCAAACGCGCGCTCTGCCTATCGGCAATAATCTCTACAAAGAGCCGAGCTTGCCCAGATCCTTGGCGACCAGATAGTAGAAAGTCACGCGGCTCTTGGAGCTGTCGGCGGCCAACGCCTTGCAGGTCTTCTCGATCGCTGAGTCGGCTTTCGCCCCGTCGGTCACGCCGAGTTTCTTGGCAACCCAGTTGGTCTTGACGCGCTCCAATTCCTTGGGGTCGGTGCAGGATACCAGCGAGGAATCGCGGTTGCGCAGCGCGATGCCCAGATGCTTCACAATCTTGGCAACCACATCGGCATTTGCGGCGGCGTCGTATTTCTTCACGTCTGCGAGATAATCGGCCATCAAATTTCCCCATGTCGGCGCCACGGGATCCGATCGATGAGGGCTGTGGCGCGCTGCCGCAACTTGTGCGCTCGGTCGATACTCCTCACCATCGCAAAGCTTCGGTTGAGACCGCGCGCGAGTCAACCCTCGGCGCCGCAGTTTGGTGCGGCCAAGAAGTGTCATTGCGGCCTTTCATTTTGTGCGCCCGCCCCCTATATTCGTTTTGTCGGCTTGACCGACTATGGCGATAAATGGGCGATGTAATAAGCCGTTCGGACCCGGGGGCGGTACCCGGCGCCTCCACCAAGAACCGCTCTGTGATCAGAGCGGCTGTTGCTGGGGGCGAAATAGGATCGACGAAGGTGTAAAGATCGTACTTTTGCCCGGCATGGTACCACCGTCATCGGGCTAAACCTGTAGTTGCAAATGACAACTATGCGGAAGCACGTCTCGCCGCGTAAGCGGTGCGATAGCTTCAAATCAAGCCCTAGAGGTTCGCACTTCTAGGCGGGGTTCGGAGGTACCTGGCAACAGAAACCTCCACTTCTCCCCTCCTCGATATCGTACGCTCAATGCCGGCTGCCGCTGGCCGGATTTCGCATGACGATGGGCCGCGAAGCCTACACCAAATTGAGCCATGAGCTGGTGCAATTTGCCGCTGGCGTCGGTCGAAGGCCGTGGTTCTGGCCGGGGCCGGATTACCCCAGACGTGAAAAAGGCCGGGATGACCCGGCCTTTCCGGTCGATTGCGGTCAGCTTACTCGGCCGGCGCTTCAACGGCTTCGCGCGAGCGGCCGAGCGTCAGTTTGGCCAGCGTGAACGAGATTACGGCGCAGAGCGTGATGCCGGCCACCATGGGCAGCGGGGTGCCGTCGAAGAAGATGCCGGCGACGCCCATCGCCAGCGCACCGATGGCGAAGTGCAGCGTGCCCATCAGCGCCGAGGCCGTGCCGGCGATCTCGCCATGCTCTTCCATGGCCAGCACCGACGTCGTCGGGATGACCAGGCCGAGGAAGCCGTAGCCGACGAACAGCAGTGCCGCCATAACATCGAGCCGGTCGACGCCGGTCGCCATGACTGCGAACAGCACAACCATCGTCGTGGCATAGCCGGTTACCGCCACCCAGACGACGCGCTTCAGCCCGAAGCGCTCCGACAGCATCCCCGTCAGCTGCGACATGCCGATGAAGGCCACCGCATTGATCGAGAAGAACACGCTGTAGACGGAAGGCGACAGCCCGTAATGGTCGATCAGGATGAAGGACGAACTCGAGAGGTAGACGAAGAAGCTGGCGATGCCGAAGCCGGCGATCGCCACCAGGCCGAGGAAATTGCGGTCACCCATGAGGAAGCGATAGCCGGCGAGTGCGGTTCCGAAGGAGGAACCGACGCGTTCTTCCGCCGGCCGCGTCTCCTTCAGCGAGGTCGCCAGCAGAATGGTGGCCAGCAGGGCCGCGCCCGTCACCGTCCAGAACACGGCGCGCCAGCCGAAATTCTCGATGATCTGGCTGCCGGTCAGCGGCGCCAGGATCGGCGACACCGAAAACACCAGCATCAGCAGCGACATCAGCTTGGCGGCTTCGGTGCCGGTGTGCAGGTCGCGCACGATGGCGCGCGGCACCGCCATGCCGGCGCTGGCGCCCAGCCCCTGCAGGAAGCGGAAGGCGATCAGCCATTCGATGGTCGGGCTCATGGCCGAACCGATGCCGCCGACCATGAACAGCGCAAGGCCGCCGTAAAGCGGCAGCTTGCGGCCGACCATGTCGGAGATCGGTCCGACGACGATCTGGCCGAAGCCCATCGACAGGAAGAAGATCAAAAGGCTCATCTGAACGGCGGCGGTGCCGGCATGCAGATCTTCGCCGATCGAAGGCAACGCCGGCAGATACATGTCGATGGCGAAGGGGCCGATAGCGGACAACAAGCCGAGCACGACCGCGATGCGGAGGAATTTGGGACTCATGATAAAGGCTTCTTTCAAGTCTGGTTGGCGCCGCCAACGCGACGACTAACCGTAGGACGTTCCATCCCGTTGAAATCCGACGGCTCAGAGCGAGATTATTCGTCTCTACGGAGCGAATTCCCCATTTATTGTGTCCACAAATTTAGACAGCCTTGTCTAATTCGTCAATCACCTCTATATAGATTTCTATGAAGCTTGCCGTTTCTCCTGACATTTTCCCGCCACGCGGCCACGAGGCCAAGCGTATGTCGATTATCGATGCGGCGGCTTCGGTCTTTTGCCGGGAAGGCTTTGCCGGCGCGAATATCGACCTGATCGCGGTGGAGGCCGGCGTGTCACGCCAGACCATCTACAATCACCACCGCGACAAGGAAAAGCTCTTCATGGCTGTGGTGCGCGATCTGACGGAGCGCTGCAATGCCGGCATCTTCGCCACCTTCGCCTCTTTCCCAGACCAGCCGAAGGATCTGGAAGCCGACCTGATCGGCTTTGCCGTGCGCATGAATCAGAACTGCATCTGCAACCGCGACGGACGCTTCCTGCGCAAGCTGATCCAGACCGAAGGCGAGCGCTATCCCGAGCTCTTCGCAGAATGGCGCGACCAAGGGCCGGGCCGGACCTGGCCCGCACTTGCCGCCCGTTTTGCCCGCCTCGCCCATGCCGGCCATCTCGCGGTCGACGATCCCGATGTCGCCGCACGCCAGTTCCTGGCGCTAGCCAACGCCGAACTGCAGACCACCTTCATGCTAGGCGGCATGCCGTCGGAAGACGAAGTGTTGCAATCCGCCACCCACGGCGTGCGCACATTCCTGCGCGCCTTCGGCAAGCGCAGATCAGCGGCAGCGGTGGAAAAACAGCTGGCCAGCGCCTGAAC
The DNA here is from genome assembly GCF_040320805.1 of Mesorhizobium sp. M0615. Taxonomy (NCBI): domain Bacteria; kingdom Pseudomonadati; phylum Pseudomonadota; class Alphaproteobacteria; order Hyphomicrobiales; family Phyllobacteriaceae; genus Mesorhizobium; species Mesorhizobium sp. M0615. Next base: position 393,953 of record NZ_JAMYQI010000005.1, read on the forward strand.
GTCAAAGCCGGCGATCAAATCGTCCGTTACGGGCTTCGCTTCGGCGCATCAGCGATCTATATCCGGTTTACGCCGCGCTCAAGCTTGATTACAGCTATGCGGACGATTCAACGGAACCCGACCAGCACATGGCCGACGACCACATCCGCTACGACATTCTGGCCCAGGAGGCATTGCGCGGCGTCATGCGCAAGGTCCTGGCCGAAGTCGCGCGCACCGGCCTTCCCGGCAATCATCATTTCTTCATCACATTCCTGACCGGCGCGCAGGGCGTGCGGGTGTCCTCCAGGCTGCGCGAGCGCTATCCCGAACAGATGACCATCGTCATCCAGTTCCAGTATTGGGACCTCAAGGTGACCGATACCGGCTTCGAGGTCGGGCTGTCCTTCTCCGACGTGCCGGAGAAGCTGGAAATCCCGTTCTCGGCCGTACGCGGCTTCTACGACCCATCGGTCAATTTCGAACTCGAATTCGACGTTAAGACCGACGTCCCGGCGGAAGACGATGCAGCCGCCCAGCCGGCTGCCGAGCCTTTGGCTATCGTCTCCGAGAAAAAGCCGAAGGCCGAGAAGAAGGCAGCTGCCACTGAGGCGGAGAAAAAGCCCGCCGTGGCCGATGCCGCCGCCGGCAAGGGCGCCGACGTCGTGTCGCTCGACGCCTTCCGCAAGAAGTAGCGGGACGGTCGGCGCGACATGGGCGAAATCGTCAACCTTCGCCAGGTCCGCAAGCAGAAGGCGCGCACCGAAAAGGAAAAGCTCGCCGACGAGAACCGCGCTCTGCACGGCCGTTCCAAAGCCGAAAGAACTCGTGACCGTCTGACATCGGACAAGGCCGAAAAATTCGTCGCCGGCCACCGCCGCGAACGCCCGGAAGACCAGGGCGATTGATGGACCGCCTGCGGTGAGCCCGGTCGAAAAACGCTCCGTGACCATCCGCGGCCATCGCACCAGCTATTCCCTCGAAAAACCCTTTTACGACGATCTCCTCGCCATCGCCGCCGCGCGCAAGCTGACGCTTGCTGCCCTGGTCGCCGAAATCGACGAAACAAGACCGCGCGATGCGAACCTGTCCTCGGCGCTCAGGCTCCACGTGCTGGACTGGGCCAAGCGCGGCGCGGTCTGAATGGTTCTTAATTGCCCAGCGACTTCAGCAAATTGTCGACCGAGAACGGATTTGTCCTGGGCTTCGGCGGCGCCGGGGCCGAACCGTCATTGACGCCGGGAAGTGAGCGGTCGACCTTCGGCGCCTGCTCCTGAGCCTTGCGCTCGGCCTCCAGCCTGGCTTTTTCCTGCCAAGCGATCCGAGCCTGCTCAGCCTTCTTCCGTTCGTCCTCGGCCTTTGCGGCGTCTTCGGCAGCCTGCTCTTCGGCCTGCGCTTTCGCGTCCGCATCCGCCTTGGCCTTGGCGTCAGCCTCTGCCTGCACTTTCGCATCGGCATCGGCCTTTGCTTCGGCATCCGCCTTGGCCTTGGCATCCGCTTCGGCCTGTGCCTTTGCGTCGGCCTGTGCTTTCGCCTTGGCATCGGCCTCAGCTTTGAGCCGTGCCGCTTCCTCCTGCTTGCGCAATTCCTCGGCGGCGTTGTCGCGCTCGGTCTGCAGGGCGGAGTAGTAGCGCACCTCGCGCCGCAGCCGCTGCTTCTCGAGCAGTGCTGCCTGCATCGCCTCGACCCGCTGCTGCTCCTTTTCCAGGGCACGCTGGGTCAAAAATTGCGCCAGCGGCTCGCTGTCGAACTGCTTCTTCAGCGCCCCGAACGGCCCATCGACGCTGAAACTGACCGTCGGATCGGAGCCGACCAGCGCCTCGTCGCCAGGCTTGTAGGTGACCGCGCCCTTGGTGGCGACGGTGCCGGTGTTGAGGTCGGCCGTGATGTCGGCAGACAGCGTCGCCGCCTGGTTTTCGAATTTGATCGGTGGTGCCCGCAACGTGCCGCCGGCGACCGTGAAGGCGATGTCGGCATCGCCGGCAGCAAAGCTGCCGTCGCCAGCGATCTCAGGTGCAAAGCCCGCGGTCTTTGCCACGTCGATGTCGCGCCCGATCGCATCAGCCTTGGCAATCAACGCGCCGAAGGCATCGGGATTGACGCCGGCAATGGTGAGGCCTTTCAGCGCCGCCGTGCCCGAGCCGGAGAGTGCGGCAATCATCGCGTCGACCGATTTGCCGCTGGTCGACAGCCCTGTCGAGAAGTCGCCGCTGCCACTCAGGCCGGCAGCCGGCAGCACTGTCGCCAGGTCAGCGCCGGCAAGCCTCATCTGGCCGGAGAACAGCCCCGTGCCGTCTGTGTTCTTCAACTCGAACAATCCGGTGAGCGCGCCGCCGAGCAGTTTTGCCTTCAGGTCCGAAACGCGGATGCCTTCCTGGTCCAGTTTCAACGACAGCGACGCGTCATAGGCTGTCGCCAGCGGTCCGGCGGCAAGCGTCGCCGTCGTCAGGTCGAGATCGGCGCTGAACGGCAGGCTGGATTTCTGGCTGAATGGCGCCGTCGGCCAATTCGCGTTGCTGCTGAGTAACGACTGGTCACCGAACAGCGCAACCGCAATCGGGTCGAGGTCCAGTTCGTCGAGCGCCAGCGCACCGGCAAAATGCGGCAGCCCCTGCTTCGCATCGATGTTGACGTCGCCCGAAATCTCCGACTCGTTGATGGATCCGCTGAGGCCGCTCAACACCAGCAGGCCATTGCCGAGATCGGCATCCGCGCTGAGCGAGGTCGAGGTGCCCGTGCCCATTCCCGGCAGGCCGGCGCCGGTGGTCATCAGCCACGGCTCGATGTCGGAGGCGTCGAGGCCGATCTTGCCCTTGGCGGTGGCGCCTTGCGGTGTCTGAGCAACGGTGCCGTCGAACGTCGCCCTGAAGTCGTCGGCGGCGAAATTGAAGCTCGTCGCCAGGCCGCCGCCAAACGTGCCTTTGGCCGAAATATCGGTGCTTGCCTGGCCGAGCATGCCGAGCGGCAGCGCCGGCAGGCCGTAGAGCGCCAGCAGCACGGTGGCGTCGGGATTTTTGGCGTTGAAGGTCAGCGTCACCGGCGCGTCGAGCAACTGGCCGACGGCACCCTTGCCCGACAGCGACGCCGAAAAGGCCGAACCGCCGGCCTTGCCTTGTCCGCTCACCGCCAGCCCGGTCGTGCCGTCGCCATTGTCGGCGGCGCTCGCCACCAGATCGACGCGCGCGTCCTGGAACAGTTCAGGATAGGCGGCCGTGCGGCCAGCCAGCCCCTTCAGCACCTGATTGTCGGGATAATGTTGCGCGGCAATGTCGATCAGCGGCTTCAGATCGACGGCGACCACCGAGGCATCGAGCTTGCCGGTCGGGCTTGCCGGAAAATCCTTGATCCGGCCGGTGGCGCTGATCGAGGCGCCGGCAAGGCCGCCAATCGACAGCCGGTCGATTTCGAGCAGCCCGTCGCGGAGCCGGAGCGCGGTATCGACCGTGTCGGCGGTGAGCCCGCCAGCATTGACCGGCCCTGCCTTGATCTGAAAATCGAGGTCACGGTCGGAAAAGCGGTTGGCGCCCTTGTCGCTGACGAAAATCGAGGCGAAGGCCGTCAGCCCGTCGACATCGAGTTCGCCGCCCTCGAGCCGCATCAGCACCGAGGACTTGGCGTCGTCGGGCTGGCTGGAATCGATGCGGCCGGTGAACTTCGACTTGCCGAGGATCAGTTCGAGATCGCTGAACGCCTGGCGCTTCTCCGACAGGTCCACCTTGGCCTTGAAGCCGGCGGCCGGCAGCCGGCGGATCGCCTCGTCGACATCTTTGGACAACCAGGCAGCAAAGCCGGAAGGCTGCGCCACCGCCAGCAGCATGGAGCCGCTGAAACCGAAATGATCTTCGACGCTGAGCATGCCGCTGGCTTCCAGCGTCGTGCGCCCGGGCAAGGTCGCGGCCAGCGATTTCACCGACCAGCCGCCCTCGACCGGCTCGGCCGAGAGATGCACGTCGCGCACCGTGGTGTCGCCAGCCACCACCGCCGGCAGCTTGACCTCGACAGTGCCGGGGATGCTCGGCTTCGGCAGTTCGAGCAGCGCCTGCTCGATTCCGGCAATGCGCTGGTCCAGCGTCAGGCCGGCGCCCTTCTCAGCGCCCACCGCTTCATCTAGTTGCACCTGCGCGCCATTGGCCTCGATGGCGAAGTTCGGCCTAAGGCCGAGATCGACCGAAGCCTTGCCGTCGGCTGTGTAGGGATTGTCGAGCGGCCCGGTCTCGAAGCGGAATTCGTCGACGCCAAGCTTCTGGTGGTCGAGCGAGAACTTGCCGTTCAGCCGGAAGCCCGGATCGGGTTTGCCGGCGCTGATTTTGACGCTCTCGCCATCGCTGCCGCGCAGTTCGGCGCTGTTTTTGTCGTTGCCGGAAATCTTGAACTGGCCGGAATAGACGGCAGCCCCATTGACGATGCCGGCATTGCCGTCGGTTTCGATGACCAGTGGATAGGCATCGGGATCGACCTTGAGCCTCAGCCGCATCTGGCCGCTGCCTTCGGCCTTGCCGGTCGAAGCCGCAACCGTCGAACGCAGGCCATCGAGCAGCAACGTTCCGTCCATGCGCCACGGACCGGCCAGCGACTTGGCAGAGATGGTCGAATTGATCTCGGAAATCAGATGGCTGCGCCCGCCTGCGGCATGGCGGAGCGCAATTTCTCCCTCCGTCACCGTCAGCTTCTCGATCGAGATCTGGTTGAGGTCGAAGGGCGAGGACGGCCGTATCGCCCAGTCGACCGTGCCGTTATCGGCGATGTCGATCGTCGCCTTCGGATGCACCAGCCGCATATCGAAAATCAGCACTTCGCCGCGCAGGAACGGCGCCAGTTCCGCGTCCATGGAAAAGGTCTCGACGGTCATTGCCTGCTGGCCGCCGGGGCCGCCGGCGACCGTGACGTTTGAGAAGGTCACCGAGGGGAACGGCAACAGCCGCGCCGTGGCGTCGCCTTGCACCGTCACCTTCCGGCCGAGAATGGCGCTCGCCTCGCGCTCGAATTGGGCGCGGTACCCGGTCCAGTCGACAAAATACGGCACCACCAGCGCCGCAACCAGCACCAGCACAAACAAGCCACCGAAGATCACGAACAGGCGTGCGAGCATCAGCTCCGAACGGGTTGATTGAAAGTCAGCCGCACTCTACCCGCATCAGCGTGTCGATAAAGAGGCAATTCATCCAGAGTTGCTTGATCTCTGATGTATCTGGAAGAGCAGAGATTTTTGGACGCCTTTGACCGCGGTCCGGCCTGTGCGTAAGAGACTATCCTGCCATGCCCCGTCGGCGATATTCGTTCAGCAGCACCACCATCTCCTCGGGCGACAATGTCCAGCCCTGGGGTAATGCGGCTTCGGCGCCCAGGCTTTTGGTCACGCTGCCCATGACGGAGCTTTTCTTGACCCCCGGTGCGAAATTGTACCCGATCATATCGCCGATTCTGCGCCGGCGATGGACGACGAAGAAGCTTTCGATATCCTTCCAGGGGACCAGCTTGGGCGATCGAACAAGGCCTCCGCCGAGACTGAAACCTTGTCCGTTCAGCACCAGAATCTGCGGCCGCACAAGCTGCCAGGCAAACACCAACGCGACCAGCCCGAAAAAGGCCACGCACCACCAAAGGCCGGCGGTGTCGCCGTCCTCGGAGACATAAATCAGGAAAGCGCAGGCCAGGACAAAGAAGAGGCTGGCCGACAGCAATAACAGTGTCTTGCCAAGCGATGCCCTTATAATCAGGGTATCCATTGCCGCTCCTCACATTTCGGCTATGCAGGTAATATCTTGCCTGGGTTCATGATGTCTTGCGGGTCGAGCGCTTTTTTTATGGAGCGCATGATGTCGACACCATGGCCGAGCTCATGGCGCAGGAAGCCGATCTTGCCCTGGCCGATGCCGTGTTCGCCGGTGCAGGTGCCGTCCATGGCGATCGCCCGCATGTTCAGCCGCGAGACGAATTTCTCCGCCAGCGCGATCTCTTTGGGGTCGTTGACATCCATCAGCACCAGCACATGGAAATTGCCGTCGCCGGCATGGCCGACGATCGGCGCAACCAGGCCCATCTCGGCAATGTCGGCCTCGGTTTCGGCAACGCATTCGGCCAGCCGCGAGATCGGCACGCAGACATCGGTCGACAGGCCCTTGGTGCCCGGCCGCAGCGTCAGCGACGCCCAATAAGCATCGTGCCTGGCCTTCCAGAGTTTCGTGCGCTCCTCGGCGACGCTCGTCCACAGGAATGGCCCGCCGCCATTGTCTTCAGCAATGGCACCGAAGGTTTCGGCCTGTTCGGCGACACCGGCATCGCTGCCGTGGAACTCGACGAACAGGCACGGGCTCTCGGGGTAATCGAGCTTCGAGTAATTCTTCATCGCCCGCATCTGCAGTCCATTCACCAGTTCGATGCGCGCCACCGGAATGCCCATCTGGATGGTCGCGATGACAGCGTTGCAGGCCGCCTCGAGGTTTGGAAACGGGCAGACGCCGCCGGAGATCGCCTGCGGAATGCCTTGCAGCTTCAAGGTCAGCGAGGTGATGATGCCGAGCGTGCCTTCCGAGCCGACCAGAAGCCGCGTCAGATCGTAGCCGGCCGAACTCTTTTTCGCCCGCTTGCCGGTCGTCACCGTCTCGCCATCGGCCATGACGGCCGTCAGCGACAGCACGTTTTCACGCATCGTGCCGTAGCGCACCGCATTGGTGCCGGAGGCCCGCGTTGCCGCCATGCCGCCGAGCGAAGCATTGGCGCCGGGATCGATGGGGAAGAACAGGCCGGTATCGCGCAGGTGCCGATTCAAATCCTCGCGCGTTACGCCAGGCTCGACCGTGCAGTCGAGATCCTCGGGGTTGACCGACAGGATGCGGTTCATGCGCGAGGTGTCGACCGAGATGCCGCCACCCGGCGCGTTGGTGTGGCCCTCCAGCGAGGAACCGACGCCGAAGGCGATGACCGGCACGCGGTGCGCGGCGCAGGCACGTACGATCTCCTGCACCTCTTCTGTCGTCTCCGGGAACGCGACACCGTCAGGCGCCTGCGTCGGAATATAGGTGGTGGTATGCGCATGCTGCGAGCGGATCGCCGCGCCTGTCTGGAAGCGTTCGCCGAGCTGCTGCTTGAGAATGCCGAGCACGGCGGCGATGCCTTCCTCGTTGCGTTCGACCGGATTGAGGTCGCTCAGAGCCATGAATTCCTCCGCGAATGGACCAGCGTCCACGCTTGTTATGCGATTATGGATGCGTAGTCTCGACTGCCGCGCTCTGTCCAGCACCAGAACAAGGAAGTTTCCATGCCCATCCCTGCCCCCTTCGTTTCCAAACCGATGGACATCGAGAAGGACTGGATCGACTACAACGGCCATCTCAACATGGCCTATTACAACGTGTTGTTCGACCGCTGCTCGGATGAGGCGTTCGAGGCGATGGGCATGGGGCTGGACTATGTCGAAGAGCGGCGCCTGACCATCTACACGGCCGAAGTCCATGTTTGCTATGTCCAGGAACTGCACCTCGAACACAAGGTCGTCGTATCCTTCCAGCTGATCGATCACGACGACAAGCGGCTGCGGGCCTACCAGGAAATCCGCCATGTCGATGGCTGGCTCGCCGCCACTTCCGAAACCCTGTCGCTGCATGTCGACATGTCCGGGCCGAAAGTCGCGCCCTTCCCCGCCGACGTGCAGGCCAAGGTGGAAGCGATGCGCGCCGCCCACTCTGCACTGCCGATGCCCGAACGCGCCGGCCGTTCGATCGGTATTCGCCGCAGGACCGCTTGAAGCGCTGCTGCGCCCGCGTTAACCTTACCAAGGTTTTAACGTGAACAAGCCATTTGAGCCATTGAACGACTCAGCGGACCGTTTGAGAACGGTGCCATGCGAGTTGCGATGCGGGCGGCGGGCAACAGGCGGTTCGAGGAACGTGCATGAAAACCGACATCAAGGTCGAGGTGGACAGGCTGGCTGCCGATCCGCGCATCACCGACTATGATTTCTGGCGCTCGTTGAAGAACGTCAACAACGAGATCTTCCACATCGCCAACAACAACGAGCCAATCCCCTTCGACATGATCCGCTGGCGCGCCATCCTGAAGCAGGCGCGCATGAAGCGTGGCCACGCCTGACGTTTCCCCTGCTCTGAGAAGCCGACACTGGCGAGCGCCGCCACGGACAATTGCGACCTGATCATTTCTATAGGTCGGCGCCACCCCTGCTTTCAGCGAATCGGCTACATCCGACAACCTTCAAACCCATTTATTTCAATCCGTTGTGGAACCGGCGATTCGGTTCCGCAAATGGCTGCCCGCGACAAGAAGATCAAGATTGAACCAATTCCACGTCTAAGCCGTTGTGACCCCTGAAAAACGGCTTGGAGTGAAAGCATGGACTGGAAAAGGACCAGGGAACCGGCCGACGCATGGCACATGACGGACAATCTGCATGCCGAGCACGGCAAGGGCGATCCGTTCGCGGCCGCCATCCGCGCCACCCGCATGTCGATGGTCATCACCGATCCCCGTCAGGCGGACAATCCGATCGTCTTTGCCAATGACGCGTTCCTGCGCCTGACCGGCTACGAGCGCGACGAGGTCATGGGCAAGAACTGCCGCTTCCTGCAGGGGCCAGAGACAGACAAGGCAGCTGTGGCTAGCGTGCGCGACGCGATAGCAGCGGGAACCGATATCGCCATCGATCTGTTGAACTACCGCAAGGACGGCTCGACGTTCTGGAATGCGCTCTACATCAGCCCGGTTTCCAACGACAAAGGCGAACTCCTGTTCTTCTTTGCCTCACAGCTCGACGTCTCCGATCGCAAGCGCTCCGAGGATCGCATCACCGCCGACAAGAACCGTTTTGAAAAGGCTGTCAAGGAACGCACGCGCGAGCTTGAGGCCGCCCTTGAGGCGCAGACCACGCTGCTGCACGAGGTCGACCATCGGGTGAAAAACAACCTGCAGATGATCTCCTCGCTGATCATCATGCAAAGCCGGGCAATCAAGGATGAAGCGACAAAGCGATCGCTGACCACCATGCTGGAGCGCATCGAGGCGCTGAGCACGGTGCATCGCCGTCTCTACCAGTCAAAGGATGTCAGCCGCTTCGATGTCTCGGATTTCGCCAGGGATCTGGTCACCGACCTGCTGACCGCATCCGGACGCGCCGAGATCAAGCCGACGCTGGACCTCGAACCCATCGTCATTCCGGCCGAAAAAGCCACGCCTGTTGCCTTGATGGTCAATGAGCTTGTCACCAACGCGCTGAAGCACGCCTTCAAGGCAAAGCCGGACGGCACCACCGCGGGGCGCATCGGCATCAAGATGAGCCAGCCCGACGGCCACTTCAACATCGAGGTTTCCGATGACGGCGTCGGCATGGCCGAGGCCAGTGGCGATGCTTCCTTCGGCATGCGGCTGATCAAGTCGCTTGCCCGGCAGTTGCATGCCGACATCGAATGGCGCGACGCCGGCCCGGGCACAAAGGTCGTCATCTCGATGCCGAACGAACCGCAGCAGAAAGGGAAGCTGTCATGAACGAACCGCTCAAGGTCCTGATCGTCGAGGACGAGGCGTTGCTGGCGATGGAACTGGAAAGCCTCGTCGAGGAAGCCGGCCACAGCGTTGTGGGTTGGGCGACATCCTTGGCCGAAGCAAGAGGTATGATTGATACCGCCGATGCCGATATTGCCTTTGTCGATATCCACCTCGCCGACGGACCAACCGGGGTCGAGGTTGCCGAGCATATCCGCGAGGGTAACCGTTCCATGGTGGTGTTCATGACCGCCAATCCAAAACGCATCCCCGACCATTTCGCCGGCGCGATCGGCGTCATCGCCAAGCCCTACACGATGAACGGACTGGTGTCGGCGTTGCGCTATCTGCAGGAGGGCGTGCGTCGCCCGCCCCCGGTCTCGGTGCTGCCGGCCGGTTTTACGCTGTCGCCGGCCTATGAAAGCGTATGGGCGTCGTCGGCGGCCTGAAGCCTACGCCAGCTTCTCCTTGAGGAAAGCGATCGTCCGTCCCCAGGCGAGATCGGCTGCCTTCTTGTCGTAGCGCGCGGCCGAGGTGTCGTTGTTGAAGGCATGGTTGACGCCGTCATAGACATAGAGCGTGTATTCGACATGGGCGGCGTCGAGCGCTTTCTTGTAGGCATCGATGCCGGCGTCGATGCGCTCGTCGAGCCCGGCATAGTGCAGCAACAGCGCCGCCTTGATCTTCGCCACATCCTCGGCCTTCGGCTGCATGCCGTAATAGGCGACGCCGACGGCGAGATCGGGCGCGTTGACCGCCAGATTGTTGACCGTGCCGCCGCCCCAGCAGAAGCCGACAGCACCGACCTTGCCGTTGCCGTCCTTCTCGCCCTTGAGATAGGCGATGGTCGCCAGGCCATCGGCGGTGACCTGGCTGGCGTCGAGCTTGGTGAACATGTCGCGCGCCTTGTCTTCGTCAGCGGGCGTGCCGCCGAGCGGCGACAGGAAATCCGGCGCCAGCGCCACGAACCCTTCCAGCGCAACGCGCCGCGCAACATCCTTGATATGCGGGTTGAGCCCCCTGTTCTCATGCACCACGATGACGGTGCCGAGCTTGCCGGACTGGTCCGCCGACCTGACCAGATAGCCCTTCATCTCACCGCTGCTGCCGGAATAGGTGATATCTTCAGCCTTCACGCGCGGATCGTTGTCGGCGACGATTGCCGCCTGCGCCGAATTCGCCGCAAGCAGCGGCGCGATCGCGGCCGCCGCCGCGCCCGATCCGGCAAGCCTGGTCAGCTGTTCCATGAAGCGGCGGCGGTCGAGCGTCAGATGCGTGTATTCGTCATAGGCATCGATCATCGCCTGGGTGATGGCAGGTTTGGCAGGTTTGACGGCTTCGGCGGTGGGTTTCGTCATGGCGTGCTCCTCGTTAGGAGATGATCTCACGGTCACTCCGGGATGACCTCATGGTCACTCCGGGATGACCTCGCGGTCACTCCGGGATGACTCGCGGATCAAGATAGGGTGCAAGCTCGCACGGTCCAGTCTCGGATGGGTGACGCTTGCGCCATCGAACGATGCGGCGGCCCCGCGGAACGCGCCCATCACATTTTGGTCATTTCAGAGAATGTCGATGGTGCCGCCACAATATGGAAGGAAGCTGATGATGGTCTCGCCCGTAGCGGCGAGCCCGACGAGAAGGAACAACGCCATGACCTTGTCTACTCCGATCCTTGCAAGCGCGCTCGTGCTTGCTGTTGCTGCCTTGCTGGCAATGCGCTCCGCTGCTGCCGCAGCCGCCGCTCGGATGGTGAAGGTCCGCGTCGACCGGCGTCGGCCGTCACCACGCTGATCTAGCAGGCCGAAACAGGGCCGCAGCTAACCAATGAAGTACTGGGCTCCGTGCCCAGTCTCAAAGGCCATCTCTTACGCAAGCTGACCAAGGCTGCTGCTGCCCCTCATCGCCCTGCCGGGCACTTCTCCCCGTATAGATGCCGGCAGGCAGATGAGGGGCGGCGCGACATTGCCAGAATATCTGCCGGGCCGATCACTTACCTAAGTCACATCGCTGCTACTTCGGCAGCGTATAGGCCATCACATAGTCGCCGGGCTTGGTGCCGACCGAGCCGTGGCCGCCGGCGACGATGACCACGAACTGGCGGCCGTCGGCGACGGTGTAGGTCATCGGCGTCGACTGCCCACCGGCCGGCAGCCTGGCCTGCCAGAGCTGCTTGCCCGATGTCAGGTCATAGGCGCGCAGATAGTCGTCGACCGCCGCGCCCAGGAAGACGACACCGCCGGCGGTGATCATCGGCCCGCCAATGCCGGGAACACCGACCTTCAGCGGCAAGGGCAACGGCGTCATGTCATAGACGGTGCCGTTGCGGTGCTTGTAGGCGATCTTGCCGGTTCTGAGGTCCGCTCCCGCCACATAGCCCCATGGCGGCGCCTGGCAGGGCACGCCGAGCGGCGACAGGAACGGCCCCATCACCACCGCATAGGGTGCGCCCTCATTGCGGTTCAGCCCCTGCTCGCTGCCGCGCCCCTCATCCGGCGGCGGCACCTGGTCGCGCGGAATGAGCTGCGATTTGAACGCCAGATAGGTCGGCATGCCGAACATCACCTGCCGCACCGGATCGACGGCGACGCCGCCCCAGTTGAATGTGCCGAAATTACCGGGATAGACCAGCGACCCCTGCACCGATGGCGGGGTGTAGCGGCCCTCGTAGCGCAGGCCCTGGAATTCGATCCGGCAGGCCAGCTGGTCGAACATGGTGATGCCCCACATGTCGGCGCCGGTCAGCGGCCTCGGATTGAAGGAGAGATCCGAGACCGGCTGCGTCGGCGACGTGTGATCGCCCTCGACAGCGCCGCCCGGCGCCGGCACTTCCTTGATCGGGATGATCGGCTCGCCGCTGCGCCGGTCGAGCACGTAGAGGTCGCCCTGCTTGGTCGGTCCAACCAGGCCCGGAACGACGCCGGCAGCGGTGGTGATGTCGACCAGGGTCGGCTGTGCCGGCACATCCATGTCCCAGAGGTCGTGATGCACGGTCTGCCGCACCCAGCGCACTTGTCCGGTGGCCAGATCGAGCGCGGTGATCGAGGAGGAAAACTTCTCGACATTGGCGCTGCGGCCCATCCCGAGCTGGTCCGGCGTCTGGTTGCCGAGCGGCACATAGAGCAGGCCGAGCTTCTCGTCGGCGCTTGCCGTCGACCACATGTTGGGCGAGTTGTGGGTGTAGGTCTGGCCTGCCGCCAGCGGCGTTGTCTGGTCCGGATTGCCGGAATCCCAGTTCCACACCAGGGCGCCGGTGTCGACGTCGAAGGCCCGGATGACGCCGGACGGCTCTTGCGTCGAATAATTGTCGTTGACCGCGCCGCCGATGATGATCTTGCCGCCCGCAATCAGCGGCGCCGAGGTCGAGTAATAATAGCCCGACTTCGGATACGGCATGTTGGTCAACAGATTGAGCGTGCCGGCTTCGGCGAAGGACGGGCAGACCTGGCCGTTGGCGGCGTCGAGCGCGATCAGCCGCGCATCCGAGGTCGGCAGATAGACGCGCGTCGCGCAAGGCTGGCCGGCGGCGATCTTGGCATCGGCATAATAGGACACGCCGCGGCAGGTCTGGTGCTGGCGGTCCTTGTCGAGCTTGATCTTGGGATCGAAACGCCATTTCTCCTTGCCGGTGGCGGCATCGATGGCGATGGCGAAATTGTGCGGCGTGCAGATATAGAGCGCATCGCCCACCTTCAGCGGCGTCACCTGGTAGGTGGTTTCGCCGACATCGTCCGGCCCTTTCACGTCGCCGGTCTGGTAGATCCAGGCCGGCTGCAATTTGGCGACATTGTCGGGCGTGATCTGGTCGAGCGGCGAATAGCGCTGGCCAAATTGCGTACGGCCGTAGAAATGCCATTCGCCCGGAGGCACATTGCCGCCGAGATCGGCAGTCGGCGTCACCTTGTCGGCGCTGAGGTCGCCGGCGATGTCCTTGGAATCGGCCGTCATCGAATAACCGGCGACGGCGAGCGATGCGAGCACGGCCAGAATGAGCGGCGCGCGCGCGTCGGGGCCGATCAGGCCCCGCCTTGCCCAAGGCGTCAGCAGCCACAGCGCCAGAAGCACGATGATGCCGCCGCGCGGTCCGAGTTCCCACCAGTCGAAGCCGATTTCCCACACCGCCCAGGCCAGCGTGCCGAGCACGATCGCCGCGTAGAGCCAGAGCGCCGTCGATTTGCGCCGGAAGAGCAGCCATGCGGCGATGAGGAAGGCGAGACCGGTGACGACATAGTACCAGCTGCCGCCCAGCATCGCGAGCCAGACGCCGCCGCCGCCAAGTGCGAGGCCGATGAGGAACAGGATGAGGGAGGTGATGACGACAGCCAAGACGATACTCCTTCGACTGATGCGCATTCCGCGGCGCGGCCATGGGCAAAGGTATGCCAATCCTGCCCCCGGCGGTACAACCTTCTCCCGCCCGCCGTGCCTGTCAAGCCGCCGGGGAGCGATCCATGGCGAAACCAAACGGCCATGCCCGCAGGCTCCGCGCACAGGGCGTTTTTTCGAGGCCACACGCCAGGTGGCAATCCCGCCTTGCCGGCATCCGGGTTTTCCAGCAGTCTGCTTTCGACCAACCATCAGGAGCAACCAGAGTGATGTCATTCGCCTCGCCTCTGACGCGAGTAGTCCTTGTCCTCTGTAGCTTCGTCGCGCTCACGGCCGGCACAGTGGCCGCGCCGGCACAGACGCTGAGCGAGATCAACAAGGCAAACGGCTTTCACGAGATGCTGATGGGCATCGGTCCCGGCATCGCCGCAGCCACGAAATCCATACCCGAACCGTTACCGGCAAATTTCCAGGACGCCTTGTCGGTCGCGCTGGAAGGCGCCTTCGACGCAGTCAAAATGGAGACTGCCATCGAATCGCGGATGGCGGACAGGCTGTCGGCCACCGATCTGTCCGACCTCGCAGCGTTTTACGCTTCCCCGTTGGGCAAGCACGTCACCGCTTTGGAAATTCAGTCGTCTGGCCCGGAAGGCAGGCAAAGCAAGAAGACAGAGGGCAAGCAAATCCTCGCCGGGCTTCCGACCAAGGATCCAGCCCGGCTCGAATTGTACCGCAAGATCATCGACGATATCAGCGCTGTCGACACCGGCGAGGCGATAGCGCTGAACATGAGCTACGCGATGGTTACGGGGATGCTGGGCGCAGCCGGAAAGCCTCTGTCGGACGAACAGATCATGGCGCTGGTGCGTCAGCAATCCGTGAAAGTTCGCCAGAACATCGAACAGAATGCCATGCAGGGTAGCGCTTATACGTACCGGGATCTCTCGCTAGGCGATCTCAGACTGTACTCGACATTCCTGGCGTCACCCGCGGGCAGCCGCTATTACGACCAGATGCTGACGGCCTTTGGCATGGTGATGACAGAGGAAGCGCGCTCGTTCGGACATCGATTGTTCGTCGCGCTCGGTTACCGAAAGGCCTGAGCCGCGGTATCGGGCACTTTAGCAGAACAAAACGTAGACACTTCTGGTCTTTCGCTCCCGAATCACTACATTCGGGGGAGATGTCCGGCTTTGCGGAAGACATGCCCTTTTTTGACGAACCCAATGCGCGGCCCGCGGCCCCGTCGGGCATAGCCGCGCGCGCCATGGCGGCCCGCAGCGGCCCCAACAGCGCGCCCGATTATCTCAACGGCCTCAACCCCGAGCAGCGGCTGGCGGTGGAAACCACCGAAGGCCCGGTCCTGGTGCTGGCCGGCGCCGGCACCGGCAAGACCCGCGTGCTGACCACCCGCATCGCCCATATCCTGGCCACCGGCAGGGCTTTCCCCTCGCAGATCCTGGCGGTGACCTTCACCAACAAGGCCGCGCGCGAGATGAAGCAGCGCATCGGCCATCTCGTCGGCGAAGCCGTCGAGGGCATGCCGTGGCTCGGCACCTTCCACTCCATCGGCGTCAAGCTCTTGCGGCGGCACGCCGAGCTGGCCGGGCTCAAATCCGATTTCACCATCCTCGACACCGACGACGTCGTACGGCTGATCAAGCAGCTGATCCAGGCCGAAGGCCTCGACGACAAGCGCTGGCCGGCCAAGCAGTTCGCGCAGATGGTCGACGGCTGGAAGAACAAGGGCCAAGGCCCCGCCGACATTGCCGAGGGCGATGCCCGCAGCTTCGCCAACGGCAAGGGCCGGGAACTCTACAAGGCCTATCAGGAGCGGCTGAAGACGCTGAACGCCTGCGACTTCGGCGATCTGCTCTGCCACCCTATCCGCATCTTCCGCGCCAATCCGGACGTGCTGAAGGACTACCACAAGCGCTTCAAATACATCCTCGTCGACGAGTACCAGGACACCAACACCGCGCAATACATGTGGCTGCGGCTGCTGGCGCAAAGACCTACCTCCCCCTCGATGGGGGAGGTCGCGCCCCGGGGGGGGGGGGGGGGGGGGGGTGGGTTTTAAAAAAAAAACCGCCCCCCCAGCCCGAGTATAGATGGGTTGGGGGGGTTTG